>NZ_BDBA01000333.1 GCF_001612745.1 Nocardia amamiensis NBRC 102102
CGGAGCTGGCCGGCGTCGAGCTGTCCTCGTCGGTGGTCGTCGCCCTCGCGTTGCCGCGCCAGACCGCGCTGCCGCAGCACTCCGGCATCTTGGTGGCTACCGGAGAACCATTGCGCGCCAAGGCGTTCACCCTCTCCAGCCGCAAGTGGCCACACCTTGCGCACCGCGAAACCGCCCTCGTTCGAGCATCTTTCGGCAAATTCGGGGACGACGCCGCGCTGTCGTGGCCGGATGCCGAACTCGTCACCGCCGCCGCCGAGGATCTGGCCACCGTCACCGGCGTCCCGATCGCCCCGTCCGCGGCCGTGGTCCAACGCTGGCCCGGTGGCCTCGCCCAGTACGCGCCCGGCCACCCGGCCCGCATCGCGGCCGTCGAAGCCGAGGTGGCTGCGCTCGACGGCCTAGCGTTGGCCGGTGCGTACCTGCACGGCGTCGGCGTGCCCGCCTGCGTGGCCTCCGGCACCGCCGCCGCACAGCGAATCGCCGCCCGCTGATACTCCCGTCTCTCCGGTCGGCGACCGGCGAATGGGCCCTCGTGCACCGCCGTGTCCACTGTCACAGAATGTTCGCGGCCCGCGGTGCGCAATCTTCCGGTGCACGATCCACCGACCCCGCCGTGGAGTTGCCGGGATTCGTTCCAGGCCAGTACATCTCGGTCGGAGGCGGCTACCCGACGGTGCCCGCCAGTTGCGCCAGTTGCGCCAGTACAGCCTGGTCGGCCTACCCGGCGACGGTGCGCTGTCGTTCGCGGTCAAGCGGGTCGGGGCGACCGAGGGTTGCCCGGCAGGTGAGGTGTCCGCCTGGCTGCACGAGAATCTGCATCCCGGCGACGCGCTGCAAGTCACGCTCCCGTTCGGTGACGTGGCCGTCGACACCACGGCGACGACTCCGCTGGTGCTGATCTCCGGCGGTATCGGCGTGACCCCGACGATCGGCGCCCTCGAGTACCTCGCCGCCCACGCCCCATGGCGCCGCACCCTGGTCGTGCACGCGGACCGTGCGCCACGGACCCACCCGCTGTGCGACGGCTGCACGATCTCGCGGCCCGACTCGAGCAGGCCACCGTCGAAATCTGGTACGAGGAACCGGGTTCCGGCGCCCGGCGCGGCCGGGTGGACCTCGCGGCGCTCACCCTGCCCGCCGACGCGGACGCCTACGTCTGCGGTCCGCCCGGATTCCTGCGCGACATCCAGCGCCAGCTGCGCGCTGCGGGCGTTCCGGACGACCGGGTCCACATCGAGCAGTTCACGCCCGCCGACGCGGGGGCTCCCGAGCGAGTGGCACGATAGGGCTATGGCGCGACTCGACTATCAGGCTCTCAACTCCACCATCCGCTACCTGATGTTCTCCGTCTTCCAGGTGCAGCCAGGAGTGCTGGGTGAGGACAGGGCCGCCGCGACCAAGGAGGCCAGGGCGTTCTTCGACGGTCTGGCCGAGCGCGACGTGGTGGTGCGCGGCATCTACGACGTCGCCGGGATGCGCGCCGACGCCGACTTCATGATCTGGACGCACGCCGAACGCGTCGAGGACCTGCAAGCGGCGTACGCGGATTTCCGCCGCACCACCGAACTGGGCCGGGCCAGCGCGCCGGTGTGGAGCAACGCGGCGCTGCACCGGCCCGCCGAGTTCAACAAGAGCCACATCCCGGCCTTCCTCGCCGGCGAGGAGCCGGGCGACTACATCTGCGTGTATCCGTTCGTCCGCTCCTACGAGTGGTATCTCCTGCCCGACGACGAGCGCCGCAGGATGCTGGCCGAACACGGTAAGGCCGCGCGCGGCTATCCGGACGTGCGGGCCAACACGGTCAGCTCGTTCGCGCTCGGCGATTACGAGTGGATTCTCGCTTTCGAGGCGCCGGAACTGCACCGCATCGTCGATTTGATGCGCGATCTGCGGGCCACCGACGCCAGGCGGCATGTGCGCGAGGAGATCCCGTTCTTCACCGGGCCCCGGGTGGAGATCGAGCAGCTGATCGCCGCCCTGCCCTGATTCCGGCACCGGACCCGGAATTGCGCGAGCCCGGCAGCTGTGCGGCGGTATAGCCTTGGAGCCAATGGTTTCCTCAGGAGGTGTCCCGGTGACGACACTCGAACTACCGGATGTTTTCGAATGGACGCCGAGGGCTCTGGAGCGGCTGTCACCGGAGTTTCGATACGAGGTGCGGGAGGGGAATCTCGTCGTGATGGCAGCGGCAATGCGGCCGTGGCACGCGAACGCGCAGGCACGGGTCTGGCGTCTGCTGACGGCAGCCGACAGGTTGGCCTACATAGAGCAGGGCATTGTCCTAGGTGACAGCGAGATCCGAACGTGTGATGTCGGCGTCTACCGCCAGTCGCCGCAAGGTGATCACGGGTATCGTCCCGCCACGGAGTTCGAGCTCCTCGTGGAGGTCGTCTCGCCGGGTTCGGTACGCGAGGATCGCGAGACCAAGCCGAAACTCTATGCCGCGGCGGGTGTGCCCGAGTACTGGCGGGTAGAGGAGAGCGCAGACGGTGCGCCGGTCGTGTACCAGTATCGGCTCACGCCTCTCGCGGATGGAGCGGCGGTATACGCTGAAACGCGGGTCGTGTTGCTGGAAGCCCTGGAGGCGGGGGACCTGTAATTCCGGCATCGCGCATGCCCCAAGATTTCGGGGCATGCGCGGCGGTGGGTGGATCCGTACTCTTCCGGACAGCGTCGGGCTGTTACTCCGCTGCGCTGTCCGAGGGGTGCAGCCGCAGGGCGATGGAGTTGATGCAGTAGCGCTTGTCGGTGGGCGTGTTGTACCCCTCGCCCTCGAACACGTGGCCGAGGTGGCTGTGGCAGGTCGCGCACAGCACTTCGACCCGGTGCATGCCGAGCGAGTCGTCCGAGCGCAGGATCACCGCGTCGGACGCCGCCGGATCGAAGAAGGACGGCCAGCCGCAGTGCGAGTCGAACTTCTCCGTGCTGCGGAAAAGTTCCGTGCCGCAGGCCCGGCAGACGTAGACGCCTTCGGTCTTGGTGTCGGTGTACTCGCCGGTGAACGGGCGTTCGGTCGCGGCCTCGCGCAGCACCGCGAACTCCTCCGGATTCAGCTTCGACCGCCATTCCTGCGGCGAAAGCCGGATCCGCGGTGCGGGCAGGGAAGAACTCATGGTTCCACGCTAATACGATTCTCCTGCTCCGATGCCGAACCGTTCTGTGGCCTGGGGGTTTCCGTCGCGAAGGCGGCGCCGGCCGCGGGGAGGGCCTGCTGCGGCTCCTCGCCGCGCGGGTCCGGCGCGGAACGCATCCACGCGGGATCGATCCCGAACGGCAGCCGGCCTTCCCGCCGCGCGGCCAGATAGCGCTCGCCCAGGACGCAGAACACGACGATCAGCAGCAGACCCCAGCCGAAGGTGATGCGCAGATACTCCAGATTGCGCCCGATGTGCTGCCAGCGGTCCGACAGCCACTTGTCGTAGCTCATGAAGCCGAAGATGGCCAGCCAGGCAGGCCAGTTGCGCAGCACCGAATTGCGCAGCACCACCGTCATCAGGAACGGGAACAGCATCATCGAGTAGTACATCTGCCCGAGCGAGCTGAGCAGGAACGACGCCGTCAGCAGCACGCCAGAGGACGTGCAGACGAAGAACAGCTCGTCGTCGCGGTAGTACCGATACAGCAGCCACAGCGACAGCAGCACCAGCACGCCGAGCACCACGCGCATGCCCCAGGTCAGCCACGGCGCCAGGCCGTAGTACTCGCCGTTGCCCACGATCGCGCTGTTGAAGTAGTCGCGGGATTCGAAGATGTACGGGAAGGTGCGAGTGAAGAACTTCCCCGGGTCCTTCGACAGCGGCCAGGCGATCGCGGTCAGCGCCACCGGCACTCCGAGGGCGGTGATGAACACCTTCCACTGCCCGCGTACCAGCGCGATCAAGAGCAAGGGGGCCAGCGTCGGCTTCACCGCGATGCTCAACCCGAGCGCCGCGCCCGCCCACAGATCTCGCCGCTGCAGCAGCAGATGGATGAAGACCAGCTCGGCAAGCAGCACGCAGCCGTTGACGTTGGTGAACACCAGCGTGTTGATCACGGTCTCGGACGTGAACATCGCCAGCAGCAGCGCGGGCGCGGCCACCGAGTTCAGCGTGTACCGGAACAGCCGCAGCAGCAGGTACCACGCGATGAGGATCGCGATCGCGTTCAGCGCGATGAACAGCCAGCGCGACTTCTCGTAGTCGATGGCGGCGATCGGCGCGATGAGCAGGGTGCCGCTCGGCGGGTACAGGTAGTGCGGGTCGACGGAGTCGAAGTTCGCGGTGTAGACCGGCCTGCCGTTGAGGAAGTCGAGCGAAGCCTGGTAGACGGGCCGATAGTCATCGGTGATGAAGCCGTTGACAGCCTTGATGAAGACCCGGTTCAGCACGGTCATGACCGCAAGCGGCCAGAGTGCGAACTTGATCACCTCGGCGGTGGTACGAGCGGTCCGGGGCTCGAGCTGTCGAAGGAACACTGGGGCACGGTACACCGGATCGGTTACCGGTGGTTGCCGGGACCGGTGCAACGCGCCGCTCCAACGGCCCCGCGAGCACTGCTCAGGCTGGGCAGGCGGTGCCGTCAGCGGGGAGTTTGCCATCGTTCAGGTAGTCGAGCAGCGCCCGCTGCGCGCAGCTGGAGTGGGTCGACACCGGATGGCCGAAGCCTTGCCAGGTGAGCGCCGCGTGCCGGGCGCCTGCCGCGCCCAGCGCGCCGGTCACCGACGACTGACCGCCGTTGCCGACCACCGGATCCGCGACTGCGCCGAGTACGAGCACCGGGATGCCGAGCTTCTCCGGCATCGGCGGCGCGGTCGACACGGGCCAGGCCACGCATTCCATCAGCGCGATGGCGGCCGCCTTGCCGAAGACCGGATACTTGCCTCCCCAGACCCCCGCGAGCTCGGTGGCTTTGCCCGGAGTCGGCGGCTGCTGGATGTCGGTGCACCGGTTGACGAACTGTCCATCGCTCTCGGTCGCGGCCGACTCGCGCGCGATCACAGTGTTCAGCGGGCCCCGGTCGCCGCGTCCGGCCGCGGCCAGCGCGTCCGACAGCTCACCGATCCGGTTGGCCTGGTCGGCACGCGGGCTGCCGAGGAAGCCCGACAGCGCGGTGAGCACCGCGTTCGCCGAGATGTCGC
>NZ_BDBA01000334.1 GCF_001612745.1 Nocardia amamiensis NBRC 102102
CACGATCGCCCGCACCGCGGCGACGACCAGCGCCACCTGCACCGCGATCGCGGCCAGCGCCGCGAGCACGAACGCGCCGAGGATGACGGCGGCCTTGCGGCGCAACACGTCGGCGCGCTGCCGCACGTCGGCGCCGACCGTCTGCTGCACGGTGCGCTGCTCGTCGATCACCGCGGTCATCCGGGTCCACCAGACGATCGGGTCGACCGGCCGCACCAGTGGTCCCGCGCTGGATGCGATCGCGATGTTCTCCGACTCCCCCGCCGCGACCGCGTCGGCGCCGTCCAGCGCGGCGTCCAGGCGGGACCGCTGGGCCGGGGTGGCGTCGCGGGCGAACGCGGCCAGACCGGCCAGCTTGGCCGCGCGGATGTCGAGGAACTGCACGTACTCTCCGGGCCCGAACTCGTCGGCGGCGAAGACCCCGTTGAGGAAGCCGCGTTCCCGCGCGGTCTGCTCCTTGGCCTCGCCCAGCGCGTACAGGGCCTGCAGGCCGTGCCGGACCGTGGGATCGCTCGCCTGGTCGAGACCGAGGGACAGGTGGTTCAGCGCGTCGATGGCGTCGGTGTAGTACTGGAAGGCGGCCTGCCGTGACGTACGCAGCTCATCGATCCGGGACCGGGTCGAGTCCAGGTCGGTCAGCGGCCGGGCGGCCGAGCGCACCCGATCCGCGCCGGGTGGATTGCTCGCCATCGCCTGCTGCAAGTCGCGCAACGCGCGGTCGACGGCGCCGCGCTGGTCGTCCACCGGCTGCCGCAGTCGTCTGTCGCCGCCGAGCAGGCCATTGGTCAGACCGCGCTCGCGCTGCGTCTCATGCACCAAGTCCTGCACCGCGAGGGCCAGCGACACCGCGGCAACCGTGTCCCGGCTCTTGCGATACGCGTCGACCTCCCGTGCGACCAGGGCGCCCAGCAACGCGAGCACCAGAACCAGTGACACGACGAGGATTCGGGCCAACTGTCCCCGAATGGTCCGCGGGCGCACAATTCCGCTGCTGGACGCCTGCCGTTCACCGACGAGGGCGACGGGCGTGGCGGCCCGTGTGCCGCCGGAATTCTCCGGCCGTCGACGTAACCGCACCACCCTGGCTCCTCCGATTGCCCCGCCGTGATCGCTCCGCGGTGAGCGCACGAAAACAAGGGCAAACTTTCACAGCGCCTATCCACTGTCAACGCGAAAACCGGACAAATCGGACACTGTGCGGACTTCTAAACACACTGGCAACGAAGGGTTACCGGGCGCGAGGAAAAGCGGCATCCATCCCCACCGGGCTGGATGCCGAATCACACTGCGTGGTACCCGTCTTCGCCCGGCGTCAAACCCACTAACGCGGCTCTGATACAGTCCGGCCCGACACTCCGGAGGGTAAGAGAGCGGATGGCGCACCGAATCACGTTGGTTCCCTTGGCGGTAGCACTTGCACTGGGACTAGCCGCTTGTGGCGGCAGCGAATCCACCGGGTCACCGGCCGCGACCAGCACGAAAGCCACGAGTGCCAGCGGTGCGCAAGCCCAGCTGTTCGATCCGTGCACCGGCATCCCCGAGACCGCGCTGACCGCAGCCGGACTCGACCCGACTACCGAACAGGCCGGCGTCGGCGGCGTCAAGCAACCCGGCTGGGAGATCTGCGGATGGAAGGGCGCCGACTACACCCTCGGCGTGTTCGCCACCAGCGGAACCGTGGCCGAGTTCGAGCGCAAGCCGGGCAATGTCGAATTCCAGGACGTCACCATCGCCGGACGCGCAGGCCGCGCGTTCCGCGTGGAGGGCGCGGCCAAGGATCAGATGTGCGACGTGCTGTTCGCCGCGAAGCAGGGGCTGCTGCAGCTGACGCTGGTCAACAAGAACGCCGGGCAGAGTCCCTGCGACCGGCTGGCGCAGGTCGGCGAGGCGATCGTCCCGGCACTGCCGCTGTAACGAACGGGTTTCCGATCACCCGCTGCCAACAAAGCAGCGCTCGGCGATCCCACGGTTACTGCCTCCAGCAACCACACTGGCTCCCACGCCGTCCCCCATTCGCGGCCTGAAGAGGCCGCGAACACGCAGCGCCGCTGGAACTCAGACAGAGCCGAGAATGCCGCGCACCGCGTCGGAGGCGTAGAACGGTTCGAGGCGCTCGCGAATAAGCCTGGCAAGCACACCTTCCCGTTTCGCGCCTTCGATGACCGCGGGGCCGTAGCGCAGGATCTCCGTGGCGATGTCGTCGCCGGAGAGGCCGAGTTCGGGCAGCATGGCCGCCAGCGTGTAGTCACCGTACTTGGTGAAGAACACCTCGACGCACTCGTCCACGAGCAACCCGAAGTACTCCTTCTCGCGCGTGGTGACGGCGATTTCGTAGCACAGCAGCACCAGCTCGTTGAGATCCTTCTGGGTCAGGTATTCGCGCAGCCCGCTGACCGGTTCGTCGGCGTGCAGGTCCCAGAACTCCATCGCGGCGTCGTGCACCGGGGCGTCGCGCAGCATCTCGCGGATCGCGTTGTTGGTGCGCTTGAGCGCGAACAGCGCGCCCTTGCCTGCGAGGTCGCCGACGAAGGTGCTGTCGGCGACCTTCTTCGCCCGATTGGCGGCGGACTGGCCCAGCGACATGAGCGAGGAGACGCCCGGAATCTTCTCGGCGCGTTCCCGGTTGGCCTGCATGAAGTCGTTGATCAGCTTGTCCACGAACTTCGAGGCGACTCCTGCCACCAGCGGGCTCTCGGTGAGCCGGTCCAGGATGCGCTCCTGCGCCTGGTGCATGCCGAAGATCTTCTCCAGCAGCGCCTCGACCGGCTCGCGCTCGACCACCTCACCGAGCGTGTAGTCGTGATTGGCGGCGATGTGGTCGTAGATGGAATCGGCGAACACCCCCACCATGTCGGCGAGCACCGGGCTACCACCGATCAGCTCGATGACGGTGCGGACCGTTTCCTTGGCCTGCTCCATCTCGACGATGTCCCGGAAGACCAGTGTGTCGGCGACCGCGAGCACGGCCTCGGTGTCGCGTGCGATCACCTCGGCGAAGCGGTCGCCGGTCACCTCGGCGAGCAGGAATTCCACTTGGGCGTCCAGCAGCCGTTCGGCGATCTCACGCGGCTCGCTCATCGATATCCATCCATCACAGTCGTCGTCCGGCGCACCCGGCCCGGATCACGACTGGTCCGGGTCGATGTCGTTGCCGTGCAACGATTTCCGAATCCGATCCAGGCGCTCCCGCGCGGCCTGCTCGCGTGCCTGCCATTGTTCGTCCACGTCGCGGCCCGCGGGAGTCTGCCGGTCGAGTTCGCTCATCCCTTGCGCGGTGCTGAAGCGCTGCTCGACCTTATCCCGAACTGACTCGAAAGTAGGAACGCCCGAGGCCGAATATCCACCGCTCTCCGCGGGTGTGACGATACCCGACGGCGGTACCGGTACCGCCGGTACCACGGAAACGCCTCCGACCTGGCCGGATACCCCCGGCGCCTGGCCAGGAACCGGAACCGTCCCCGGTGACGTGGCGGGATTCACATCCGCCGCACGGCCTTCGGCGCCCGACTCGAGCAGCCCCACCAGCGCCGCGTGGACCGCCGCGAACCCCGGCCGTCCCGCCGTCGCGACCAGCAGGACGCCCGCCAGTTCCGCGTCGGACAGCCCGGCCAACCGGCCCGCGATATCGCTGTTGTCACTCATGACGCCAGGCTACGCAGCGGCGACCGGAGTGTCCGGCTCACCGCCGGACCACACTGCCCGCCCAGTGCCGGACCAGGTCGTACCAGGCCGAGCCGCCGACCGTGATCAGGTCGTTGTGCCCCGCACCGGGAAAGACGACCAGCCGTTTCGGCTCCCTGGCCGCGGCGTAGAGCCGTTCCGCGTGCCGCGGCGGCAGCAGCTCATCCTGGTCGCCGTGCATGATCAGCACCGGGGCGCGCAGCTCGCGGATGCGGCGTTCGTTCGGATACGCATTCGGGACCAGCGGCGCGGGCAGGAACGGGTACACCGAGCGAGCCGCGTCGCGCAGCCCGGTGAACGTGGACATCAGCATCAACCCGGCCGGTGGGTGATACTGCGCCAGCTCGAGCATGACGCCGCCACCGAGCGACTTACCCAGGTAGAGCACATGATCGGGATCGACACCGGGTTGCGCCAGCAGCGCCTCACGCGCCGCGCGTGCGTCGAGGTAGGTGCCGTGCTCGGTGGGCCTTCCGGTGCTGCGCCCGTAGCCGCGGTAGTCGAAGGCCAGCACGTCGAACCCCGCCTCGGTCAGCAGCGCGAAGATCGGCACCCGGTCACCGATATTGCCCGCGTTGCCGTGCGCGAACAGGATGTGCCCGGCCGATTCCCGCGCCGGAATCCACCAGGCGTGCAAGACCTCCCCGTCCAAGGTGGTCACGGACAGGTCGGTGTAGTCCATGCCCAGCAACGCCGGGGTCTGCGTGATCGTCCGTTCCGGCAGGTAGGTCAGCGCGTTGAGGATCGGACTGGCCGGGTGTCGCATGCCCTGTTCTTACACCGGCGTGGCGACCGAACAGCAAGCGGGTCGCGCGAGCGAACAACCGCTGCACCCACCGCCCTCGGACACCGCGCCGCTGGATCGAGCCGCCAGGGCGCGGATGAGAGAGGCCACCTCGTACGCCGGCCTGTCCTACCACCCAGCCAGCAGCAGGACAGGGCAGCCCGGTCCATGACACAGCCGATGCGCCGCGCGCCGATCCTCTGGACACCCCACCGGGGGGCGGACGAGAAACTCAGCTCAGCCGCGCAGAACCGCACCCACGGCATCGGCAG
>NZ_BDBA01000335.1 GCF_001612745.1 Nocardia amamiensis NBRC 102102
TAGTTAGCCTCGATGTTTCGCCGGGCCTTCGGCCCGGCGTGATCGGGTTCGGATTGGTTTCTGGTCGCTGATCGGCGACTGGTGGGCAACACGGGGTAGCCGTTCAGCGGATGACTGCCGGGTTCCACGGGCCCGGATGAAGGTCCTTTCAGTGGTCCCTACCTTTGTTCGTGGGCAGTTCGGGCCAGTCGTAGGGTCCTGGTTGCCCAGAGGTGCCGGGTGTGGCTTTCAGTGGTCTGCTGTTGGTGTGGCTCCTTACGATCGGCCGCCCGGCACCTCCTCGACGACTCGGCTGCTGATACGAAAATCAACGAACGTGCGATGGGCTGTTTCCGGTGTTCATGTGGCTCCAAGGGGTTGAGGGTGACCTGGTAGCCGAGGTGGTTGAGCTGGCCGATCAGCCGCCGGGTGGCGGTGGTCTTGGCGGTGCGGTCGAGGAAGTAGGTGCCGCCGAGTTCGCGGTAGCCGACATCGTCGGTGAACATGTGCCAGACCGCGATGAGTATCGAATGTTGTAGCGCGACAAGGGCTCGGCGTCGTCCTCGACGGACCAGTAGGCGTCGGTAGCGGGCGGCGAGGTAGGTGTCCTTGCCGCGTGCGGCGGAGATCGCGGCCTGCCCGAGCACACCCTTGAGCCAGGGATCGCCGGGCCGGGGTGGTTCCCGAGGTGCTCTTGCCCGCGGATTCGTGGTTGCCGGGGCAGATCCCGGCCCAGGACGCCAAGTGCCCGGCGCTGGGGAACTGGGTGATGTCGGCACCGATCTCGGCGAGGATCACCTCGGCGGTCGTTGGGCTGACACCGGGGATGGTGGCCAGCAGCTCGATCTGGCGGCGGTAGGGTGCGATCAACTGATCGATCCGCGCGGTGAGCCGGTTCTGCATCGCGGTCGCGGTGTCGATGCGGTCGAGCATGGCCCGGGCCAGGAAACCGTGGTGGTCGTCGAACCGTCCGGTCAACGCCTCGATCAGGGCGGAATGCTTGCCCCGCAACCGCCCCAGCGCCAGCTCGGCCAACGCCCGCGGATCGCGCTGCCCGCCGATCAACGCCTCCAGCATGGCCCGCCCGGACTTGCCCAATACGTCGGAGACCACCGAGGTGAGCTTGATCCCGGCGTCCTCGAGCAGGTTGTGCAGCCGCTGCGCCTCCCGCGTGCGTTCGCGAACCACCTCGGTACGGTTGCGAGTGACGTCCCGCAGCTGCCGGATCGGCGGTGGCGGAACGAAACTCGGCCGCACCAGGCCGTGCTCGATCAGCTTGGCGATCCACTCGGCGTCCTTCACATCCGTCTTGCGGCCGGGCACGGCCTTCATGTGCGCGGCGTTGAGCAGCCAGCAGGTGATCTGCGACTCGAGCAGGTAGAACACCGGCTTCCAATACGAGCCGGTGGCCTCCATCCCGACCACCGTCACGCCTTGTTCGACCAGCGAGTCCCGCATGGCCAGCAGATCCCGCGTCATCGCCGAGAACGTGCGGACCTCGCTGCGGCGCCGCCCGTTGCGTGATGGCGTGCGGACACACACCTTCACATCCGCTTTGCTGATATCGATGCCCGCGCATCGCTCGTGCAGGACATCCGTCACCGACCACCCGGCCCTTCCGTTCGTATCCACTGCAGGCGTGGCCGCCTCGGTAGGGACGGGAAAGGCGAAAGAGTCTGATATTCGTGCTCGAAGCAACACTTCCAGGTGCCTGTCGAACGTCCCCGCGTCCTGCTGATTGCCGGGCTCGAACGCGCCAAGTGGCCACGACGTCGACCAAGGCGACCACCAGCAGATTTTCCCGTCCTCCAGGCGCGACCCACCAGGGTCGCCGCGATGCTGATTGAGAATTGCGAACCGTCGCTGCGTAGGGACTGGCCAGCGAAGTCGTCTGCGGGACACCGTGTTCAGCGAACAGAGGAGACGACGTTGGAACGTGCTCGGGCCGGGATGGACATCGGCGAGGAGCACCATCATGTAGTGGTTATCGACGCCGACGGCGCACGGCTGCTGTCGCGGCGAGTCCGCAGCGACGAGACCGCGCTGCTGGAGTTGATCGGACAAGTCGCCGAGCTCGCCGATGAGGTGCACTGGGCGATGGACCTGGTCACTTCCGAATCGGCGTTGCTGCTGACCTTGTTGTCCGCGCATCAGCAACGGGTGTTCTACATCAGCGGCAGCCAGGTCAACAGCGCCGCCGGCAGCTACCGCGGCGCGGGCAAGACCGATACCAAGGACGCCGCGATCATCGCCGACCAGGCCCGCATGCGGCGCGACTTGACCCCGCTGCGTGTCGACGACGAGCTCATCGTCGAGCTGCGGATGCTGCTGGCCCGTCGTCGTGATCTGGCCGGTGACCGCGTCCGGCTGGTGAATCGCCTGCACCAGCAGTTGCTGGGCATCAGCCCTGCGCTGGAACGTGCCCTGGACCTGATTACCAAGGGGCCGCTGGTGCTGCTCACCGGCTATCAGACGCCCGAGGCGCAACCTGCACCGGCCGCGGCGATACCACCGCGGGCTGCAGCACGCCCTCTACACCTCGGCGCTGATCAGCATCCGATGCAACGAGCGATCGCGAATCTTCCACGACCGCAAGAGATCCGAGGGGAAACGGCATACCCAGGCCGTTCTCGCCCTCGCCCGCAGGCGAGTCAACGTCTTGTGGGCGCTGCTGCGTGACAACCGCTGCTACGCGCCGTCTCCACCCGAACCGATCGTCGCCGCTGCCTGAAAACAGGCTGCCGAACCGGCGAAGGCTTGACAAGTCTATTGAGAATCGTAGGGGCGGGTTGGTGCTGGTCATCCGGGTTGCAGGCGGTCCAGGGCGGTCAGTAGCAGGCCGGTGCTGCGGTGATGCCGGGATAAGCGAAGGTGGACGCGGCGGGCGTGGTGCGCGAGCCGGGCTGGGATCGAGAATAGTTGCAGGCGCAGGGTTTTCGGTTCCCAGCGGCGGGCGGGGTGGTGGTGCAGGCCGAGGGTTTGCAGCCAGGCGGTCAGGTCCAGGGCGAGCGCGACGATCGCGACCCAGATCCGGTTGGCGTCGAAGCCTTTGAACGGCAGGTTGCGCAGGCCGGTGTCTTTCGCGCAGCGGATGCGGTCTTCGCTGCGGGCGCGACGGCGGTGACGTAGTTCCAGGTCGGGGATCTGGCCGCGGCGGGTGTTGGTGACGAACGCGGTCAACCGCAGGCCGTCGACGTCGGTGAACCGCCACTGAGCGGCGGGATGCGGCCTCTCCTTCCGGACGATCAGGCGCATGTCGGCGGGCCATCCGGTCAGATCGAGCATGCCGGTGAGCTCGGCGACCCAAGCTCCGTCACGCACGTCGCCGTCGGCGTCGTAGGCCGGGGTCCATACCTGTTTTCGGGAGGGCGTTGACCGCCTCGACGATGGTGTCGGTCAGGGTGAACCCCAGTGAGTATTGGAGTCTGCGGGCGGCGCAGTAGTCGACGAAGTCGTGGGTGCCGCCACCGGAATCCCTGCGCACCAGAACTTTCCGGCCGACTCGGTAGCCGGGCTGCCAGGGGCAGCTGCGCGATCGCGGCGGCGAGAACCTTCTTGTAGTCGGCGGCGGTGTTGGCGCCGGCGTTGCCCGGACGTAGCAGCTCGGCGACCGGTTCACCGGTGCCGTCCGGGCCGTGGTCAACAAACGCCCCCAACGAGTGAAAACCGAAGCCACGCTTGAACCAGGACCGCCAGTTCCTTCTCCGAATATGCGTAGATCAGCGTGGCATCGAGATCGATCAGCAGCGGATACTCGGCATCGATACCGTGATCTCGTGCGTGTTCGACAGCCAGCGCCCACGCGTGGCCGCGTGTATCATCCCACGCAGAAGCGATGGCGGACAAGGCTTTCGGCGCATCGATGGCCAGGACTGCGACCAGACGCGACACGGTCGGATCCGACGCGACGCCGCCAGCTCCAGTACGATCTTGCCTGGGTCGTGTGTCGCGAGAGACTTACGCCACAGCGCCAACACCTTCGACAAGCCCTTGACCAGGCCGATCCGCTCAGCGGTCCGCAACAGCAGCACCGCCCCGGCCTGCGACACGACACCCGAACCATCACCGTCCACGGCCAACGCCGGATACGGCGAGATAAACTTCCGCACCAGAAGGGTGCTCCTCACTCATCGCTGCATCGGCGACCACCACAGCAGGACTCCACAGTCCCGCTGCGGCATCGGCCAGTTGCCAGTGGATCAACCGATCCGCCGGATCGAGGTCAATCATCCCTATCACCTTCCATGCGCCAGGTGCGACAGATCGCAGGCGAATCGAACCCACGCAGGTCTATTTGGCGGGCGCGGTTGTTGGCCGGTTGATGGTGGTGAAGTACCGCACGGCGGCCCCGATCGCAACCGGGGCAGTGACCAACAGTTGACCGGCAACGGTGCCGAGTGCGCCGACGGCGATTATGCCGCCGAGACGACCGACTGCGGCAACCGGGATGAAGGCGCCGAACAGGCCGACGATAGCTGCCGCGGCGACCGTGGCACCCGCAATACCACCCAAGATGCAGCCAACCGCCGCGCCGCCGAGACCTCCCACGAGGGCGCCGATGGTGGCGCCCATGGTGATGGTGGACGTCATTCTAGTCCATGCTGCCTGTTCGCGATCGCATTCGGTTTTCCAGGGCGCTTGGTTCTCAAACAGCAGCGCCACGGGGCGGTATTGGGCATGCTGGAGGTCGAAGACCGGAGTCAATTGTTGCGGTGCGTTCAGTGACCTGCGCGGCGATCGGGAAGACGGAGTCGTCGACGCGGAACGACAGTTCCGTTCCAGCGAGTACGGTACCGTTCCCAGCCTTTATCTTTAATCTGCCGCCTTCTGCCGCGATTGACCCACTGGCGGCGCGGACGACGGTAGACTCGGAATACATGGTTGCCGTTTAGTTGACCATATCAACATTGCAGCCAGGGGCGGCGAAGACCGGAGCCGCGGCGACACGTACTGCCGTAATGCATAACACGGATGCTAGAGCAATTTTCCTCATCGAACTTTTCTTCTTGACCATACTCGGAGATTTAATCTTCGCGCATACTGACATGGCCTGTTTCCGACAGATTAGC
>NZ_BDBA01000336.1 GCF_001612745.1 Nocardia amamiensis NBRC 102102
GCTGGTCGGCGGCCGCGGCGCGGAAGGTGTCGGCGGCGCCGAGCAGCACCCGGCGGCCGTCGGCGACCAGCACGCGGGCGAGCTTGCCGGTGGTGGTGGTCTTTCCGGTGCCGTTCACGCCGACCACCAGCAGGATGGACGGGTGATCCGGGTGCGGCAGCGCGCGGACCGAACGGTCCAGCTCCGGTCGCAACTGCTCGATCAGCACCTCACGCAGCACGGTACGAGCCTCGTCGGTGCTGCGGACGCTGCGCGCCGCCATCTCGGCGCGCAGCCGGGAGACAACCGCGGCCGTGCTGGCGGTGCCGAGGTCGGCCAGAACGAGGGTGTCCTCGACCTCCTCCCACGATTCGTCGTCCAGGTCGCCGCCGCCGAGCAGGCCGAGCAGGCTCTTGCCGACCGCGTTCTGCGAGCGGGACAGGCGTCCGCGCAACCGCACCAGCCGGCCCGCGGTGGGCGCGATCTCCTCCAGCGCCGCGGCGGTCTCCACGCCCGCGGCGGTGTCCGGGGCGACGACTTCGGTCGTCGGGGCAGCGGTGGTGTCCGCGGCGCCGGTATCGGGGGCAGCCTCCGGGGCGACCGGTTCGATGACGGGCGCGGTGGTGTCGGCCACGTCCTCCGGAGTTGCCACCTGATCGGTCGGCGCCTCGGCGGTCGGAGATTCGGTCTGGGGCTCGGCGGGCGCCGTCGTCGGCGCGGCGCCGCCGGACGCGGGGGGCGCTTCGGCGACGTCGGCCTCCGGAAGTGGCACGTTGGTGATCCCGCGTTTGGGTGCGTCGCGCGGGATCGCCGCGTCGTCGCCGACGTGCGGCTGTCCTTCGGTGTCGGTGCGCTCGAGCGGTGGCGGCGCGGTAGCGGTGCCGCCCCGGCTGAAGTTGAATCCGCCGGACGCGGTGTAGCCACCGGACCGGTCGGTCACCTCCTTGTCCTGCGCGGGCGGGGTCAGCGACACGCGGCCGCGCTTGTGCCGGACGAAACCGGCGACAAGCACCACCAGCAGCAGCGCGGCGACCGCGGCGATCAGGATCCAGACTTCGGGACTCACGCGAACCATCCTTGCAGACCGGTCGTCACGGGCCGGGCCCCGAGGCGCACCGAACGGTCGCGTCGCGCCCCCGCGAGCACGGCAGACGCTCGGCGAACACCGCGCGTCCCGAGCCGCGGGCGGGCTTCGGCGGGCACCGACACAACCCCTGAGATTTCTTGTCCTGCGGAACTTCTCGCGAAGGGACAATAGGATCGGCGACGTGACCGATCGAAACGTGCTTGGGGGGCCGCTGGAAGAGTGCGGCACCGATCCTCTCACCGGCTTCTACCGGGACGGCTGCTGCAGTACCGGGCCGGAGGATCTGGGCAGCCACACCGTATGCACCGTCGTCACGGCGGAGTTCCTGGAGCATCAAGCCTCCATCGGCAATGATCTGAGCACGCCGCGTCCGGAGAACAACTTTCCCGGCCTGCAGCCGGGCGACCGCTGGTGCGTCGTGGCGGTGCGGTGGTTGCACGCGCACGAGGACGGTGTCGCCGCGCCCGTCGTTCTGGCCGCCACGCATGAGAACGCTCTGGAAGTGATCTCGATGGACATCCTGCGCAAGTACGCCGTCGACGTGCCGGACGACGTCAGCGACCTGCTCTGAGCTGCCCTGATGCGGTGTGGGCTCCGCGCATCCGAACCCTCGTCCGGCACTCTCCGTTGCGGTGGGTGAACAGCGACCGCAGCGGGCAGCCGCTCCACGGGTGATGCCTCATATCCCGTCGCTCGCCTCGCGCCGCCCCGCCGAAGCCGCCGACCGGCGCGATGGGCCGCGTAGCGGTCGGCGTACCTTCTCCTGATCGCCTGTGACGGCCGCCTCATCCCTCCGTCGCACCGGGACACTCGTCGGGTTTCGATCGGTTCGTGGCGCATCAGAGACCTAGATGGCACAAATGCGCCATCTGGTGCTAGCGCGCCGCAGCGGCCCGGCGCCGGTGCGCCTTCTGGCGGCACGCCGCCGAGCAGTACGTGGCCCGGCGACCGGTCCGGCCCTGGGGAATCGCCACGTGACACATCGGGCAGTATTCGCCACCGCTTTCGTTACGCTCGACTGATTCGTTACGGCTTCCCGCGTCCGCGTCCTGTTTCGTTACGACCGGTCCGCCCGGCCGCGCCCGCAGCGCGTCCAGCACGATCGCCGCGGAGCGGTCGAGACTGCCGCTCGTCTTCCTGAGTTGTTGAATCGCAACGCATCCGGTGAAGATCGCCAGCACGTCCGCCAACTCGACGTCGGCGCGGACCGCGCCTGCGCGCTGGGCCGCGACCAGCAGGGCCGCCACGGCGCGGTGAAAGCGTTCGCCCGCGCTGCGCACCAGCACACGCGGCCAGCCGTCGTCGGATCGGACCATGTCGCAGAGTGCCTGGTTGCCCGGCGTCGTCGTGATCACCGCAGCGCAGAAGTCGAAGAAGGCGGCACCGGGGTCCGGTGCGCCGAGGTGTTCGGCGGCGAGTTCGGCCAACCGATCGATGCGTTGCTGCATAACCGCTTCCAGCAGATCGCCTTTCGTCGGAAAGTGCCGGTAGACGGTGCCTGCGCCGACGCCGGCGCGCCGAGCGACCTCGGCCAGCGACACCGAGGCACCCTGTTCGGCGAAGGCGCGCTGGGCGGCCGCCAGCACCAGAGCGCGGTTGCGCCGGGCATCGGCGCGCGCGGTGGTGCCGGGGGCCAACGATGCGGTCATTTCGTTACGGCCTTCCGCTTTCGACGGGTTGAATCGGGTCGAGCCACCCGTATCGTTCGAATCCGGGTCACCCGACCCGATTCTATCGAGCAGAGAAGGCGAAGCATGTCCCCTCAGCACACTCTCATCCTGGTCACCGGAGCCACCGGCAAGCAGGGCGGCGTGACTGCCCGCAAGTTGCTGGCCGATGGCCGTGGGGTGCGCGCGCTGGTCCGCGACGCGCAGTCGCCCGCCGCACGGGAATTGGCCGCGGCTGGCGCGGAACTCGCGGTCGGCGACTTCGACTCCCCAGACACCATCTCCGCGGCCTTGGACGGTGTCACCGGGCTGTTTGCGGTCCCGCCCGCCGCGTACAGCTTGCAGGGCTGGGATGTGGAACTGGAAGCCACGCGCGGCGAGGCGCTCGTGGACGCGGCATGCCGCGCCGGTGTCGAGCAGATCGTGTTCACCGGCATCGCGTCGCTGGGTGACAACACCTCATGGGGAGCGGCGGGCAAGAAGCGCATCGAAGACGCGATCATCGCCAGTGGTCTCAGCTACACGCTGCTGCGTCCGGTGCGCTTCATGGAGAACTACCTGCTGCGCACCTCGCCGGTCGACGGCATCTTCGGCGGCGTGCACCGGCATCTCTTTCCCGCCGCCGGGCCGATGCAGATCATCGCCATCGCCGACATCGGTGACATCGCCGCCCTCGCGTTCGCCGACCCGGATCGCTTCCACGGCCGCGTCCTCGAACTCGCCGGCGACGCGCTCGCCCCGCCCGCGGCGGCCGAGGCGATCAGCAAGGCCACCGGGCACCAGGTCCGCTATCAGGAGGTCACCGAGGCCGAGGCGGACGCGCTCGGCGCGGAGATCGGCAATACCTGGCGGCTGATGCGCCACACTGGCGGCTGGCACGCCGACGTCGCCGAGATCCGCGAAATCCATCCCGGACTGCGGACCTTCGACACCTGGCTGGCCGAAACCGGTGCGGCGCAGATCAAAGCCCTGCTGGACGGCGAAAAGGTAACTCCGGGACGATGATCCGGCGCGACCGCTCAGCTCGCCGCGCCCACCGGAGCCAGGTTCTCCCCGCGCAGCCGCTGTGAGATGACCTGGGTGATGCCGTCGCCGCGCATGCTGACGCCGTAGAGGGCGTCGGCGATCTCCATCGTCGGCTTCTGGTGGGTGATGACGATCAGCTGGCTCTTCTCCCGCAACTGTTCGAACAGGCCGATCAGCCGGCGCAGGTTGGTGTCGTCCAGCGCGGCCTCGACCTCGTCCATCACGTAGAACGGCGAGGGTCTGGCGCGGAAGATGGCCACCAGCAGCGCGACCGCGGTCAGCGACTTCTCACCGCCGGACAGCAGCGACAGCCGCTTGACCTTCTTCCCCGGCGGGCGGGCCTCCACCTCGATGCCGGTGGTGAGCATGTCCGACGGGTCGGTGAGCAGCAGCCTGCCCTCGCCGCCGGGGAACAGCTTCGCGAACACCTCGACGAATTCGCGCTCGACGTCGGCGTAGGCCTCGGTGAACACCTGCAGGATGCGGGCGTCGACCTCGGCGACCACGTCCAGGAGGTCCTTGCGCGCGCTCTTGACGTCCTCGAGCTGCGTGGCCAGGAAGTTGTAGCGTTCCTCCAGCGCGGCGAACTCCTCGAGCGCGAGCGGATTCACCTTTCCGAGGGTGGCGAGATCCTTCTCGGCGCGTTTGGCGCGGCGCTCCTGGGTCTGCCGGTCGAAGGGCATCGGAGCAGGCGGGCTGACCTGTTCGCCGCGTTCGGTGGCCTGCTCGTACTCCTGCAATTCCAGCGCCGAGGGTGGCAGCGGCACGTCGGGACCGTACTCGGCGATCAGATCGTCGAGCGCGATGCCGAACTGCTCGGCGATGGTCGCCTCCAGCTGCTCGATGCGCAGCGCTGCCTGGGCCTTGGCCACCTCGTCGCGGTGCACCGCGTCGGTGAGCTGGGCCAGTTGCGTTCCGAGCGCGCGCACCCGCTCCTTGACCTGCTCGACCTGGGCGGCGCATTCGGAGCGCCTGCGCACCAGCTCGTCACGGCGGCTGCCCGCCTCGGCGACCGTTTTCTCCAGTTCGGCGGCGACCTTCGCACCCGACTCGGCGACCGCGGCGGCCACTTCGGCCGCCTTCTTGCGCGCGGCTTGGGCACGTTCGGCGCGCGCACGGGTCTCGCGTTCCGCGCGCGCCGCTCGGCGCAGTGAATCCGCTTTGCCGCGTACCGATTCCGCCCGCTCCTCGGCGGTGCGCACGGCAAGCCTGGCCTCGACTTCCATGGCCCGCACCTCGGCCAGCGCGGCCGCCGCCTCCTCCCGCACGCGACCCGCGGACTCGGTG
>NZ_BDBA01000337.1 GCF_001612745.1 Nocardia amamiensis NBRC 102102
CGTTAGTGTGGGAAAAGGCGAACACCACGCCGTCGGTCTCGATGTGACTGGCAAACGGTTGTTCGACAAGGCGTTGCCTAACGACGAGTCACGGCTACGCGCACTGTTCGAGCAGCTCGCCGCGCGCGGACCGCTGCTGATCGTGGTCGACCAGCCCAACACCATCGGCGCCTTACCGGTCACCGTCGCGCGCGCCTGCGGCCACGACGTGGCCTACCTGCCCGGCCTGTCGATGCGCCGCATCGCCGACCTCTATCCGGGCCAGGCGAAGACCGATGCTCGTGACGCGCACATCATCGCCGACGCCGCCCGCACCATGCCGCATACGCTGCGCCGGGTCGACACCGGCGACGAAACACTCACCGAACTCGGCGTCCTGGTCGGCTTCGACGACGACCTGGCCGGAGAAGCCACCCGCACCAGCAACCGCATCCGCGGCCTGCTGACCAGCATCCACCCCGCGCTCGAACGCGTCTTGGGGCCCCGGATCGCACATCCTGCGGTTCTGGAGATCTTGTCCCGCTGCGGCGGCCCAGCAGGGATCCGAGCCGCGGGCAAACGCAAACTCACCACGATCGCCACCACGCACGCGCCGCGCATGGGCACACGCCTGGTCGAGGAAATCCTGGCCACCCTGCCCGCACAGACCGTCACCGTTCCCGGCGCGAAGGCCGCCGAGATCGTGCTACCGAAACTCGCCGACTCACTGAAAACGGTCCTGCTGCAACGACAAAGCATCGCCGCCGACATCGAGAGGATGCTTGATGACCACCCTCTTGCCAAGGTCCTGACCTCGATGCCCGGCATCGGAGTCAGGACCGGCGCCCGCATCCTGCTCGAGGTCGGCGACGGCTCGGCTTTCGCTTCGGCCGGCCACCTCGCCTCCTACGCCGGGATCGCCCCGGTCACCCACCGATCCGGCAGCTCCATCCGCGGCGAATCACCAGCTCGATCAGGCAACCACAAACTCAAACGCGCACTGTTCCTGTCCGCCTTCGCCGCCCTGCACGACCCGGCAAGCCGCACCTACTACAACCGGAAGCGCGGCGAGGGCAAGAAACGCAACGCCGCCCTCATCTGCCTGGCCCGGCGCCGCTGCGACGTCCTCTACGCCATGCTCAAAACCAGACAGCCCTACCGAAATCCGCTGGCCCCAGCATCGACGTGCTCTGTGTCAAGCCGTCGCGAGCAGAGAGGTACCGTTGGCTGGACGGACCCCGCACAATCCAGGCACCGAGCCCAACCCCGGCGTAGACTCGCCGCGGGAATCTCACGGGTCTTGCGGAACCGCAAGACCGACGCAGAATGACTGAGAAGACGCAATCAGTCCTGAGAACCTGCAAGTCCCATTGGCCAGCGCTGCTACGTGAATCGGCTGGCGTGGTAGCTCTTGGGCAGCGACGTGATTCGGACGACATCGCCAGGCTGCGGTGCATGGATGCACTTGCCGTTTCCGATGTACATCATGACGTGTCCCGGTCTGCCACCGTTGAATTGGGCGTCTGGGAAGATGAGATCGCCTGGGCGAACATCTGGGGAATGGACCTTGGGGAGCTGTTGGTACTGGTCCCTGGCTACTCGAGGGATCTTGATGCCTGCTTTGGCTGCCGCGTATTGCATGAGGCCCGAGCAATCGAAGGTATTCGGGCCTTCCGCAGCCCAGACATACGGGTCGCCAAGCTGGGCTAGTGCCACCTCCACGGCCTTCTGCGCTACCGAACTTGTGCCCTTAACGCTACCGGCAGGGGCGCTGCGCCCGTGTATGTTGTCGAGGTATTGGTTGGTCAGGCGATCGACGGTCGCCGCGGTGTTAGTGGCGTTCACTTGTCCGTCAGCAACAATGCGCTGGGCTTTCTTCAGAGCTGCGGTGAGGATGTCGCGGACTTTCTGCTGCCCGGCTTTGGTGTAGGCCTGCTGCCCGAGCCCGGCCAATGCGATGTTGACCTCACGCAGCAGCGCCTTGATCGCCTTCTTGTCGACCTTGTGGCTACCGGCCATGCCGACGAGATAGCTGGCGAGCTGGTTGTCCAGGTTGTTGAACGCCGCCGCGGCATTGGCTTGGTACAAGCGTTTTGCCCTCACCGCGGTTGCGGTGTCACCGAAACCTGATGCCGCACGAAGCTTCTCCCGTGCCATCTTCACCTCCGGATCCTTGGTGTCCCCGTCGCCGTATACCTTCGCCAGCAATTCCAGTACCCGCAGTGCCTTCTGCGCCTCCGGTGACAATGCTCCATCCGCACCGCCGCTCTCATCCCGGCCGCCATCCTGCGTGCCGCCGCGACGAACGCTGCCACTGCTGTCGGTCAAGCCCGCCAGCACCGACGCGATCATCGGCAACGCCGACAGCGCCATCATCCCGGCCATCGCCGCCATCTGCGCCACAACCTCCTGATCCGCCGTCGGTTCCACCTCACCGGGAGTCGGAGGCTGAGTTGGTGCGCGTCGTTGGGTTGCGGCTTCTGGCCCGGCGGACGGATGCTTTGTCGACGGTGTCTCAGGCGGAGCAACAGCACCTGCCGGGCGGTGTGGTGCAGTCGCTGCCAGTGTCGGGGCGGTGGGCGTGGACGTCGATGCGACCACATTCGGTCCGAATGCGCTGGAGCCAAGCACCGGTGATGTGTTCTGACTTTGGGCGGCAACTCCTTCAGTGATCGGTTGTCCATTTGACGAACTAGGCCGACTAGACGCTTCCCCACTGGTCCGTCGCCGACCACGCATAGCGGGCGACCACGGCGTCACCGGTCTGGCCAGTGCTTCTGTTCCGCCAGCACCCTCGCCGGGTTCGGTTTCCGCCAGCTGCCATGTCCCGATACCGGTCACCGCTCGCCCCTCATGAAAACTTCTCCGGAGAAGGAAGACAGCACATCGGGCTCATGCGGTATGCGCGGCAGGTTCATCTACTACTCCCTCCTGCGTCGGTCACCGGCCGTCCGGATATGCCGTGTCCTGAGCCCGAGGCGATGGGCGCATTGTTGTCAGCGATCAGAAGGGCATGTCCGCCACGTTTCCTAAGTAGTTCCCGCCCTTTGACTGGCAGCGTGTCGATGCGAGTTTTCCATGCCGTCAGGTTGTGCGGTATGGGGCATATGCCTACGATGCATCTCTTGGGCAGATGGGTCGTTGATCGATCGCGAGTTGTGCCCGGGTGGCGCCGACAGGCGTGGCGTCGTATTCCATGTCCAGCCGGGGAAATTCTGTCAACAGCACGCCAATCCGGACCATCTGACGGAACGCCAATATGGACCATCTGGTCGGTGGGGTTGATGGTTTCAGTCTTCAGTTGTGCCGGCGGTGGGGACGCGGCCGAGGTCGCGGTCCCTGAGCCGGTAGCTGTCGCCTTTGAGGGCGATGACCTCGGCGTGGTGGACGAGGCGGTCGATCATGGCTGCGGCGACGACGTCGTCGCCGAAGACCTCGCCCCAGCGAAGACTTTGTTGCTAGTCACGATCAGCGAGGCGCGTTCGTAGCGGGATGAGACGAGCTGGAAGAACAGGTTGGCGGCTTCGTTCTCGAACGGGATGTAGCCGACCTCATCAACTTATGCCGACGTCGGCATAAATCGATCTATGCCGAGGCGGGGACTATGCCGAGCATTGCGCGGCGTGATGTCAATGTCGTTGCGGTGCAGTGGTTTCCGATGGATTGGCTGGGTTGATGGTCGGCATGATTACAGGCTTTCGAGGAAGGCCAGCAGGGCGTCGGCGGGTCGGTAGCGGCCGGGTGGGGTCGATGCCGGGGTGGTTCGTTCGAGGGCGCGTTGTTTGATGGTCATGTCGGCGTGCAGGTAGACGCCGGTGGAACGGATGTCGGCGTGGCCGAGCCAGAGGGCGATGACGGCGGTGTCGACACCGGCGTGCAGCAGACCCATGGCGCAGCTGTGCCGCAGAACGTGGGGGTGCAGGTCAGCGGGTCGGATGGTGGGGCAGGCGCGGGCGGCGGTGGTCGCGTGCTGGCGGACCAGGCGTTCGACGGCGTCGATGCTCAGTCGTCGTCCGGTGCGGGTCGGGAATAGCGGCTGGTCGGGTTGGTCGGCGCGTTCGGCGGTCCAGACGCGCAGGACTTTCTGGGTGGAGGTGGTGAGGGGGACTGCGCGGTGCTTGCGGCCTTTGCCGAGGCAGCGGACGTTGGCTCCGGCGCCGAAACTGATGTCGCCGCAGTTCAATCCGGTCAGTTCGGATACTCGTAGCCCGGTCTGGACCGCGACCAGCAGCAGGGCGTGATCGCGGCGGCCTTCCCATCGTTCGCGGTCGGGGGCGGCCAGCAGTGCGTCGATTTCGGTGCTGGTCAAGAACGTCACCAGTTGCTTGTCGAATCGTTTGGCGGGGATGGTGAGCACTCGCTGGATGAGCTCGGCGTGCTCGGGATGCCGCAGGGATGCGTAGGTGAACAGCGACCGGATCGCGGTAAGCCGCAGGTTGCGGGTGCGGGGGCTGTTGTGGCGGTCGTGTTCGAGGTGGTCGAGGAACGCGGCGATGGTGTCGACGTCGAGGTCGGCCCAGTCCAGTGCGGCGGGTGGGGTGCCGGTGCGCTGCTGGACGAAGCCCAGCAGCAGTTTCAGCGAATCTCGGTAGGAGGCGATGGTGCGGGTGCTGACGTGGCGGTGGGTGACGAGGCGTTCGGTGAAGAAGCTCTGCAGAGTGGCGGCGATCGACGTCATTGCGCGGCCTCCGTACTCGATGGCTGTTCGAGCCGTTGCGCGGCCAATGCCAGCAGCTCGGGGGCGGCCGACAGGTACCAGTAGGTCGAGCGCGGATCGCGGTGGCCCAGATAGGTCGACAGGGTCGGCAGTTTCGCTTCGATGTTTTCTCCGGCGCGATACCAGCGCAGCAGAGTGTTCACCGCGAACGAGTGACGCAGGTCGTGGATGCGTGGCGGGCGTGGCGCGTCGGCGCCGATTCCGGTGGTGCAGCACAGATTCCGGAACACCGCATGCACGACCGGATAGACCATGCGGGCGCCTCGGGTCGACACGAAGAAACTTGCGGTCGTCGGGTGCGGTT
>NZ_BDBA01000338.1 GCF_001612745.1 Nocardia amamiensis NBRC 102102
TGTGTGCGTGTGTTCTTTGAGAACTCAATAGTGTGTCGATGAATGTCAGTGCCAAATATTTTTTGGTTCCGGCCTTCCGCTCCCCGTGTGGAGGGTCGGGCATTTTTAGTCAGCTATTTTTCCGGCTGGCGATTGTTTTGCTGGGTTTTCGGACTCTGGTTATTACTTTGATTGCGCCCTTTGCGGGTGTGATTGTGAGTCTTCAACGGAGAGTTTGATCCTGGCTCAGGACGAACGCTGGCGGCGTGCTTAACACATGCAAGTCGAGCGGTAAGGCCCTTCGGGGTACACGAGCGGCGAACGGGTGAGTAACACGTGGGTGATCTGCCTCGCACTTCGGGATAAGCCTGGGAAACTGGGTCTAATACCGGATATGACCACGGATCGCATGGTTTGTGGTGGAAAGGTTTACTGGTGCGAGATGGGCCCGCGGCCTATCAGCTTGTTGGTGGGGTAATGGCCTACCAAGGCGACGACGGGTAGCCGGCCTGAGAGGGCGACCGGCCACACTGGGACTGAGACACGGCCCAGACTCCTACGGGAGGCAGCAGTGGGGAATATTGCACAATGGGCGAAAGCCTGATGCAGCGACGCCGCGTGAGGGATGACGGCCTTCGGGTTGTAAACCTCTTTCGACAGGGACGAAGCGTAAGTGACGGTACCTGTAGAAGAAGCACCGGCCAACTACGTGCCAGCAGCCGCGGTAATACGTAGGGTGCGAGCGTTGTCCGGAATTACTGGGCGTAAAGAGCTTGTAGGCGGTTTGTCGCGTCGTCTGTGAAAACTCACAGCTCAACTGTGAGCTTGCAGGCGATACGGGCAGACTTGAGTACTGCAGGGGAGACTGGAATTCCTGGTGTAGCGGTGAAATGCGCAGATATCAGGAGGAACACCGGTGGCGAAGGCGGGTCTCTGGGCAGTAACTGACGCTGAGAAGCGAAAGCGTGGGTAGCGAACAGGATTAGATACCCTGGTAGTCCACGCCGTAAACGGTGGGCGCTAGGTGTGGGTTTCCTTCCACGGGATCCGTGCCGTAGCTAACGCATTAAGCGCCCCGCCTGGGGAGTACGGCCGCAAGGCTAAAACTCAAAGGAATTGACGGGGGCCCGCACAAGCGGCGGAGCATGTGGATTAATTCGATGCAACGCGAAGAACCTTACCTGGGTTTGACATACACCAGACAGCCGTAGAGATACGGTTTCCCTTGTGGTTGGTGTACAGGTGGTGCATGGCTGTCGTCAGCTCGTGTCGTGAGATGTTGGGTTAAGTCCCGCAACGAGCGCAACCCTTGTCCTGTGTTGCCAGCACGTAATGGTGGGGACTCGCAGGAGACTGCCGGGGTCAACTCGGAGGAAGGTGGGGACGACGTCAAGTCATCATGCCCCTTATGTCCAGGGCTTCACACATGCTACAATGGCCGGTACAGAGGGCTGCGATACCGTGAGGTGGAGCGAATCCCTTAAAGCCGGTCTCAGTTCGGATCGGGGTCTGCAACTCGACCCCGTGAAGTTGGAGTCGCTAGTAATCGCAGATCAGCAACGCTGCGGTGAATACGTTCCCGGGCCTTGTACACACCGCCCGTCACGTCATGAAAGTCGGTAACACCCGAAGCCGGTGGCCTAACCCCTTGTGGGAGGGAGCCGTCGAAGGTGGGATCGGCGATTGGGACGAAGTCGTAACAAGGTAGCCGTACCGGAAGGTGCGGCTGGATCACCTCCTTTCTAAGGAGCATTCTCCAGGCATGCCCACACAGGTGGGATGTTGTTCTGGCAGAGGCTGTTTGAGCTCTCGTATGAAGAGCCGCAGTTGCTCATGGGTGGAACGCTGACATGTGCCTCGTGTATCGGCCGGTCTCCAATGACCGGCTGGCGGGGATGTAGTCGACACACTGTTGGGTCCTGAGAGAACACGCGAGTGAGCGAGACTCTCTAGGCAAATAGACGACGAGACTGGATCTTCAGTCATACCGCGGGATTTTTGGTTCCGGCTGGTGCTGAGTCAGGGTTTGGTCTTGTGTGTTGTTTGAGAACTGCACAGTGGACGCGAGCATCTTTGTTAGTAAGTGTTGAAGAGCGTACGGTGGATGCCTTGGCACCAGGAGCCGATGAAGGACGTAGGAGGCTGCGATAAGCCTCGGGGAGCTGTCAACCGAGCTGAGATCCGAGGATTTCCGAATGGGGAAACCCAGCACGAGTGATGTCGTGTTACCCGCATCTGAATATATAGGGTGTGTGGAGGGAACGTGGGGAAGTGAAACATCTCAGTACCCACAGGAAGAGAAAACAATAGTGATTCCGTGAGTAGTGGCGAGCGAAAGCGGATGAGGCTAAACCATGGGCGTGTGATACCCGGCAGGGGTTGCGTTCGTGGGGTTGTGGGGTCATTCTTCTCTGATCTGCCGGTCAGGGCGGGAGTCAGAAACCGTTGTGTTAGTTGAAGTGGTCTGGAACGGCCTGTCGTAGAGGGTGAGAATCCCGTAGACGAAAACATGACGGCTCTCGTGGATGATGCCCGAGTAGCAGCGGGCCCGTGAAATCTGCTGTGAATCTGCCGGGACCACCCGGTAAGCCTGAATACTCCCTGGTGACCGATAGCGGACTAGTACCGTGAGGGAAAGGTGAAAAGTACCCCGGGAGGGGAGTGAAATAGTACCTGAAACCGTGCGCTTACAATCCGTCAGAGCCTTCCCTTCGGGGTGGGGTGATGGCGTGCCTTTTGAAGAATGAGCCTGCGAGTCATCGGTGTGTGGCGAGGTTAACCCGTGTGGGGTAGCCGTAGCGAAAGCGAGTCCGAATAGGGCGCCCGAGTCGCATGCCATGGACCCGAAGCGGAGTGATCTACCCATGGCCAGGGTGAAGCGACGGTAAGACGTCGTGGAGGCCCGAACCCACTTAGGTTGAAAACTGAGGGGATGAGCTGTGGGTAGGGGTGAAAGGCCAATCAAACTCCGTGATAGCTGGTTCTCCCCGAAATGCATTTAGGTGCAGCGTCACGTGTTTCACGCCGGAGGTAGAGCTACTGGATGGCCTAGGGGGCCTACAAGCTTACCGAAGTCAGCCAAACTCCGAATGCCGGTGTGTGAGAGCGTGGCAGTGAGACTGCGGGGGATAAGCTTCGTAGTCGAGAGGGAAACAGCCCAGATCGCCGGCTAAGGCCCCTAAGCGTGTACTAAGTGGAAAAGGATGTGGGGTCGCTGAGACAACCAGGAGGTTGGCTTAGAAGCAGCCACCCTTGAAAGAGTGCGTAATAGCTCACTGGTCAAGTGATCCTGCGCCGACAATGTAGCGGGGCTCAAGTACACCGCCGAAGCCGCGGCACTCCGACATATGATCGCCTTCGGGCCAGTCGTTGGGGTGGGTAGGGGAGCGTCGTGCAGCCGTGGAAGCAGCAGGGTGACCTAGCTGTGGAGGCTGTGCGAGTGAGAATGCAGGCATGAGTAGCGAAAGACGAGTGAGAAACTCGTCCGCCGAATGACCAAGGGTTCCTGGGCCAGGTTAATCCGCCCAGGGTGAGTCGGGACCTAAGGCGAGGCCGACAGGCGTAGTCGATGGACAACGGGTTGATATTCCCGTACCCGTGTATCCGCGCCCAATGGCGAATCAGTTGTGCTAACTGCCCAAAACCGGATGGATCTCCTTCGGGAGACTTGATGGGGCTGCGCGGGACCCTGGCTGTAGTAGTCAAGCGATGGGGTGACGCAGGAAGGTAGCTGGGCCAGGTGGTGGATTACCTGGTGTAAGCCGGTAGGGCGGGATCTAGGCAAATCCGGATCCCATACAGCCTGAGAGGTGATGCGTAGCCGATTGAGGCGAATTCAGTGATCCTATGCTGCCGAGAAAAGCCTCTAGTGAGTTGGTACACGGCCCGTACCCCAAACCGACACAGGTGGTCAGGTAGAGAATACCGAGGCGATCGAGAGAACTGTGGTTAAGGAACTCGGCAAAATGCCCCCGTAACTTCGGGAGAAGGGGGACCATGCCTGGTGATCCAACTTTGCTTGGTGAGCTGGGGGTGGTCGCAGAGACCAGAGAGAAGCGACTGTTTACTAAAAACACAGGTCCGTGCGAAGTCGTAAGACGATGTATACGGACTGACGCCTGCCCGGTGCCGGAAGGTTAAGAGGACCGGTTAGCGCCTTCGGGTGCGAAGCTGAGAATTTAAGCCCCGGTAAACGGCGGTGGTAACTATAACCATCCTAAGGTAGCGAAATTCCTTGTCGGGTAAGTTCCGACCTGCACGAATGGCGTAACGACTTCTCTGCTGTCTCAACCACAGACTCGGCGAAATTGCATTACGAGTAAAGATGCTCGTTACGCGCGGCAGGACGAAAAGACCCCGGGACCTTCACTATAGCTTGGTATTGGTGTTCGGTACGGTTTGTGTAGGATAGGTGGGAGACTGTGAAGCGGGCACGCCAGTGTTCGTGGAGTCGTCGTTGAAATACCACTCTGGTCGTATTGGACTTCTAACCTCGGGCCATGATCTGGTTCAGGGACAGTGCCTGGTGGGTAGTTTAACTGGGGCGGTTGCCTCCTAAAATGTAACGGAGGCGCCCAAAGGTTCCCTCAGCCTGGTTGGCAATCAGGTGTCGAGTGCAAGTGCACAAGGGAGCTTGACTGTGAGACCGACAGGTCGAGCAGGGACGAAAGTCGGGACTAGTGATCCGGCACCGGCATGTGGAAGCGGTGTCGCTCAACGGATAAAAGGTACCCCGGGGATAACAGGCTGATCTTCCCCAAGAGTCCATATCGACGGGATGGTTTGGCACCTCGATGTCGGCTCGTCGCATCCTGGGGCTGGAGTAGGTCCCAAGGGTTGGGCTGTTCGCCCATTAAAGCGGCACGCGAGCTGGGTTTAGAACGTCGTGAGACAGTTCGGTCTCTATCCGCCGCGCGCGTCAGAAACTTGAGGAAGGCTGTCCCTAGTACGAGAGGACCGGGACGGACGAACCTCTGGTGTGCCAGTTGTCCCGCCAGGGGCATGGCTGGTTGGCTACGTTCGGAAGGGATAACCGCTGAAAGCATCTAAGCGGGAAGCCTGTTCCAAGATGAGGTTTCTCACCACCTCGAGTGGTTAAGGCCCCCTACAGACCATGGGGTTGATAGGCCGGAACTGGAAGCACGGTAACGTGTGGAGGTGACCGGTACTAATAGGCCGAGGACTTACCAACAAAGATTTGCTACGCGTCCACTGTGCGGTATCTGAAACAACACACAGACACCGCAGCAAACCCCCCGGGCGGGGTCTCTCACAGGTGAGGGAATCCCCGGGTGGGTTGCTGCGAGTGGTGGATAGTTTCATAGAGTTACGGCGGCCATAGCGGCAGGGAAACGCCCGGTCCCATTCCGAACCCGGAAGCTAAGCCTGCCAGCGCCGATGGTACTGCACTCGACAGGGTGTGGGAGAGTAGGACACCGCCGGAACATCCTTTCA
>NZ_BDBA01000339.1 GCF_001612745.1 Nocardia amamiensis NBRC 102102
CGCGGCTCCCGCCGCCCTGCTGGGCGCCACGGGCGGTGGTCCCCCGTTGGGCCGAACGCGCGTCGCGTGAGTTCGTGTTGCGGCTCGCGCCCCGTTCGGGCTGGGTGCCGCGTTTCCTACGATCCGGTGTGCCATCTCGGCGAGCGGAGGTATTCATCGTGTCCTGTCACTCTTCGGTGCCGAGGTCCAAATCGGCCTCGGCGGGTTTCTTCAACCTGGTGTAACGGGGGTCCGTCTCCAGGCTCTCGTTGATCTCATCGATCAGGTCGACGCCCGGAAGCAGGGGCGCCAGCGGCGGCAGGTCGCTCAGCGACGGCAGCCCGATCCGTTCCAGGAACAGCTCCGTCGTGCAGTACAGCGTCCCGTTGGTCTCCGGGTCGACGCCTGCCTCGGCGATCAGTCCCCTGGCCAGCAGCGTGCGCATCACGCCGTCGACGTTCACGCCGCGCACCGCGCTGACCCTGGTCCTGGTCACCGGCTGACGGTATGCCACCACCGCCAGCGTTTCCAACGCCGCCCGGGTCAGTTTCGATCGGGAGCCGTCGAGCAGCATCCGCTCCACATACGGGGCGAACTCGCTGCGAGTATAGAAGCGCCAACCGTCACCGACGAAACGCAGATCGATGCCGCTGGAGCGTGCCGTCAGTTCGGCTGACATGTCACGCAGGGTGCTTTCCACCCGTTCCGCGGTATCGCCCAGCGCGGCCGCCAATTGGTCCACCGGGGCCGGAGCGTCGACCACGAGCAGCATCGCCTCCAGCGCCGAGCGGAACTCGGCGTCCTCGAGCGGTTCCGGAGTGAGATCCGTCACCGCCTCACTCATGACCGCGCCTCCGTCACCCGTAGTCCTCCTCGATAGTCGCGACGTCCGCCTGTTCCGCCGCGTCGTCGCCGATCCAGCTGACCGACAAGGGACCGAGCGGATCGGGCTGGTCGAACTCGATCGTCTTGCCGCGATACAGCTCGAGCAGCGCGAGGAAGCGGGCGACGATCTGGACCGGGACTTCGCAGTCGGCGACCAACTCGCCGAACGAGGTCCACGCACCCGCTCCGCGCTGTTTGAGCCGTTCCAGCACCAACGCCGCCTGTTCGGCCACCGAGATCGCGTGCGTGTGCAAGTGGTCGAGCCCGACCTTCGGCACCGGACGGGGCCGGAAGGCCGCCGCGGCGATCGCGGCGAACTCGGCCGCCCCGACACCCAGCGTAACCTCGGGCAGCAGATCGGCGTAACGCTCCTCCAGACCGACCGCGCGCGGGTAGCGGCGTAGCGCCGCGGCCTCCAGCTCGCCGAGCAACTCGGCCACCTGCTTGAACGCGCGGTACTGCAGCAGCCGCGCGAACAGCAGATCGCGCGCCTCCAGCAGTTCGAGGTCTTCGGCGTCGGTCATCTCCCCGGACGGCAGCAGGCGCGCCGCCTTGAGATCCAGCAGCGTGGCGGCGACGACCAGGAACTCGGTGGTCTGGTCCAGGATCTTGTCCGCGCGCAACGTGTTCTGCCGCGCCGCGTGCGCGGTCAGCGCCTTCGTGTAGGCGATGAACTCGTCGGTGACCTTGTGCAGCGCCACTTCGGTGACGTCCAGCTTGCGCGAGCTGATCAGGGTGAGCAGCAAGTCGAAAGGACCCTCGAAATTGCTCAGCCGCAACCGGAATCCCGACGCCTGCGCGGTAGTTTCTCGAGGAGAATCCCCGGGCTGGGCACTCGCCGAGGGATCGGCTGCATCGCCGCCTTGCTGTGTACCCGCCGCAGCGTTCCCCGGAACCTTGGGAGTATCGGCTGCCTGCCGCGAATTATCCGATGGCGCACCCCCGGGAACCTCTGGCGAGTCGCCCTCCTGCCGCCGACGCTCGGGCGTGGCACTCCCCGGAATGTCGGGCGCCTCCAGCGCAGCAGCAGACGAATTGCTTTGCTCTGCGGAGTTATCGGTCGCAGCGTCAGTGTGCCCCGCGGGCTCGTTCACCGGGGGTTCGTCCGCGGAAGCGCCGGTATGGCTCTGACCAGACGCTGCGGAACCCTCCGACTCCGTACTGGAGGGGATACCCCCGGACACGGCCGGATTCGGGCGTTGCGCCGCCGCGCCCCGGCCCGCAGCGATATACGCGGCGGCCGCGTTTCCGAGCGCGGGAGGCTTGCCGGAACCAGCGGATCGCCGGCTCGTGGGTGCTTCGGCGTCCGGCGCATCGGCATCGCGCGCACGGTCGTCGAGCGGAGGTGTGGCACCGGCCGCGGAAGACCCCTGGCCGGATGAGTTGTCGGTGGACGCAGACGAGGGGCCGGAGGGGCCGCTCACCGGCCCGACCGGTGGATGACTTCCCGAGCCATCGACCGGTATGCTTCGGCACCACTGGATTTCGGCGCCCACGTGGTGATGGGCTCGCCCGCGACGCTGGCGTCCGGGAAACGCACGGTGCGCGCGATCGCGGTGTCGTAGACCAGGTCACCGAACACCTCGACCACCCGCGCCATGACCTGGCGGGAGTGCAGCAGTCGAGCGTCGAACATGGTGACCACTATTCCGTACAGGCTCAGCCGCGGGTTCAGCCGGTCCCGCACTTTCTCCACGGTGTCGTTGAGCAGCGCGAGCCCGCGTAGCGAGAAATACTCGCATTCCATCGGAATGATCACGCCGTCCGAGCAGGCCAGCGCGTTGACCGTGAGCAGGCCGAGGGAGGGCTGGCAGTCGATGAGGATGTAGTCGTAGCGGTTGCGCACCGGCGCCAGCGCACGGCCGAGCGACTGTTCCCGGCCCACCTCGTTGACCAGCTGGATCTCCGCGGCGGACAGGTCGATGTTGCTCGGCAGCAGGTCCATGTTCTGGACGCGGGTCTGCATCAGCACGTCGTCGATGGACACGGTGGAGCCGATGAGCAGGTTGTGCACGGTGTGGGCGAGAGTGTGGTGGGCCACGCCGAGACCCGCCGACAGCGCGCCCTGCGGGTCGAGGTCGACCAGCAGCACCCGGCGGCCGTATTCGGCCAGCGCGGCGCCGAGGTTGATAGTGGAGGTGGTCTTGCCCACCCCGCCCTTCTGGTTGCACATGGCGACGATCAGGGCGTCGCCGTGCTGACCCACCGGTGGCGGGTCGGGGACCAGCCGCAACGGCCGGCCCGTCGGGCCGAGCGTCGCGTCCTCCGGGACCGGCTCCGCCCCGGTGCCCCACAGCGTTTCCGCCGCGGCGTCCGAGTACGGACCCGGTCGCGGACCCGTAAGCGGCTCCGCCCCAGCACCCATCGGCGGCTCTGCCGCGCCGGCTGTCGTCACGATCCGCTGCTCCTTATACGTTCCTGCCGGTTGCCTCGCCGAGCGTAGCGAGGCCGATCAGGGCCCGACCTCGCTTTCGTACGGTCCAGCTCTCGATAGACGCTACCGCTTGACGCCACTCGAGTGCCGCGCCTGCGCGCGGCGTGTTCGTCTCGCGCTGGTCAGCGCCAATGCGGGCCGCTGTCGAAATGCACGTCGAACCGGTCGTGTACGTCGTTCATGCTGTCCCAGTCCGCCTCCCCACGCGCGATCCGGCCGAGTTGCCGGAAATACTCGAAGCGGACGATACCCGGTGAGCGGGCGGCCAGGAACTCCGCAGGCCCGTCCGTGTCGGCGGCGAAGGCGTGCACGACATTCGGCGGGATCACCACCAGGCCGCCTGTGCTCACCGGCCGCGCAGCCCTACCGCGTTCGGAGATCCGTCCACCAGCAAGCCGAATATCCCTGACTCCGCAGGGATTCGTCACCGCATCGTCGGGATCCTGCGGCAGCCTGGCGTATTCGAGTACACCGCGATCCGGGCAGCCGAACGCGCCCGGAACTCGGGAAGACCGCGCCGGATGGATCAGCGAGCTCGTGGGTGGGCAGTCGCCCAGACTTCGCGCAGGGTGGTGACCGTGACCAGCGTGTAGATCTGCGTCGTCGTCACGGAGGCGTGACCGAGCAACTCCTGCACGACGCGAACGTCGGCCCCACCGTCGAGCAGGTGGGTGGCGAAGGAGTGGCGCAGCGTATGCGGCGACACCGCCGCCGCGATGCCCGCGCGTTCGGCGGCGGTCTGCAACACCTGCCACGCGCTCTGCCGGGACAGGCGGGCGCCGCGGACATTCAAAAACAGCGCTCCCGCGTTTCCTTTCCCGTGCGAGGCGAGCGTCGGCCGCCCACGCACCAGGTAGGCGTCCACGGCGGCGAGGGCGGGCCGCCCGATCGGCACCACACGCTGTTTCCCGCCTTTGCCGCGCAGGACGACCGCCCGTTCGTCGGTGTCCAGATCGTCGACGTCCAACCCGACCATTTCGGAGATCCTTGCGCCGGTGGAGTAGAGCATTTCCAGCAGCGCCCGGTCGCGCAGGCCACGTGGTCCCCCGTCCGCGCCCGCCGCGGCGTCCGGGCCGTGCGCGGATCCGCCGCCCGCGGCCTCCAGCAACTTCAGCACCTGGTCGTAGGGCAGCGCTTTGGGCAGCCTGCGGCCAGGCGTGGACGGCTTGACGGCGTGCGCGACATCGGTGCTGGTCAGCCCCTCCGCCGCGGCGAAACGATGCCATCCGCGCACCGCGATCAACGCGCGTGCCGCCGAGCTGGCCGCCAGCGCCGGGTGCCCGCCGCCCCCCGAACGCAGCGTGACGGTGAACTCGCCGACGTCCGGCTCGCCGACCTGGTCCAGCGAGCCGATACCGCGCCCGCTCAGGAAGTCGAGGTAGCGGCCGAGATCGCGCCGATACGCGGCGAGGGTGTTGGGCGCGAGGCCGCGCTCGACAGCGAGATGGTCGAGGTAGGCGTCGAGTTCGCGAGCGAGCACCACCGCTCAGTCTGCGGACTTGCGCGCCGCCTGACGGCGCAGCAGCGCGGTGGGCAGTCCGGGCCACGGCG
>NZ_BDBA01000340.1 GCF_001612745.1 Nocardia amamiensis NBRC 102102
GATCATCCGGCTCGCCCGCGGCGCCTCGCTGTCGGACTTCGCGGAGAAGATCGACGCGAACCCGGCCGCGCTGGTCCAGGCCCTGTTCAACCTGGGCGAGATGGTCACCGCGACCCAGTCGGTGAACGACGAGACCCTCGAGCTGCTCGGCGGCGAGATGAACTACGTCGTGCACGTGGTCAGCCCCGAGGACGAGGACCGCGAGCTGCTGGAGTCGTTCGACCTGACCTACGGCGAGGACGAGGGCGGCGAGGAAGACCTCGAGCAGCGTCCGCCGGTGGTGACCGTCATGGGTCACGTCGACCACGGTAAGACCCGACTGCTGGACACCATCCGCAAGGCAAACGTCCGCGAGGGCGAGGCAGGCGGCATCACCCAGCACATCGGCGCCTACCAGGTGCTCACCCATCTGGGCGACGAGAACCGGCTGATCACCTTCATCGACACCCCGGGTCACGAGGCGTTCACCGCCATGCGTGCCCGCGGTGCGAAGGCCACCGACATCGCGATCCTGGTGGTCGCCGCCGACGACGGCGTCATGCCGCAGACGGTGGAGGCGATCAACCACGCGCAGGCGGCCGACGTGCCGATCGTGGTGGCGGTCAACAAGATCGATAAGGAAGGCGCCAACCCGCAGAAGATCCGGCAGCAGCTCACCGAGTACGGCCTGGTCTCCGAGGAGTACGGCGGCGAAACCATGTTCGTCGACATCTCCGCCAAGCAGGGCACCAATATCGACGCGCTGCTCGAGGCGGTGCTGCTCACCGCGGACGCCGCCCTCGACCTGCGGGCGAACCCGGACATGGACGCCCAGGGTGTGGCCATCGAGGCGCACCTCGACCGCGGCCGCGGCCCGGTCGCCACGGTGCTGGTGCAGCGCGGCACGCTGCGCGTCGGCGACTCGATCGTCGCCGGCGACGCCTACGGTCGCGTGCGGCGCATGGTCGACGAGCACGGCGAGGACGTGGACGCGGCGCTGCCGTCGCGGCCGGTCCAGGTCATCGGCTTCACGTCGGTGCCGGGCGCCGGTGACAACCTGCTCGTCGTGGACGAGGACCGGATCGCGCGGCAGATTGCCGACCGGCGCAACGCGCGCAAGCGCAACGCGCTGGCCGCACGCAGCCGCAAGCGGATCAGCCTGGAAGATCTGGATGCCGCGCTGAAGGAGACCAGCGAGCTGAACCTGATCCTCAAGGGCGACAACTCCGGTACCGTCGAGGCCCTCGAAGAGGCGCTGCTCGGTATTCAGGTGGACGACGAGGTGCGGCTGCGGGTCATCGACCGCGGTGTCGGTGGCGTCACCGAGACCAACGTCAACCTGGCTTCGGCGTCGAACGCGATCATCATCGGGTTCAACGTCCGCGCCGAGGGCAAGGCGACCGAGCTGGCCAACCGCGAGGGCGTCGACATCCGGTACTACTCGGTGATCTACCAGGCCATCGACGAGATCGAGAAGGCCCTCAAGGGCATGCTCAAGCCGATCTACGAAGAGGTCGAGCTGGGCCGTGCCGAGATCAGGGCGATCTTCCGCTCGTCGAAGATCGGCAACATCGCCGGTTGCATGGTCACCTCGGGTTCGGTCAAGCGCAACGCCAAGGCGCGCCTGCTCCGCGACAACGTGGTGATCGCCGAGTCCATGTCGATCTCGTCGCTGCGCCGGGAGAAGGACGACGTCACCGAGGTCCGCGACGGCTACGAATGCGGTATGACGGTCACCTACTCCGACATCAAGGAAGGCGACATCATCGAGGCCTACGAGCTGCGCGAGAAGCCGCGCGACTGATAGACCGAGACGAGTTCGGACGCCGCGCCGTGTGTGCGGCGTCCGGGCCGGTCGTCCTGATTAGTGGAGGGGTGTCGGTGTACCTGGGTGCACTGGAGTTCGACTTGCTGCTCGGCGATGTGCATTCACTGAAGCAGAAGCGGTCGGTGATCCGGCCGATCCTGGCCGAATTGCAGCGCTTCGGCGTGAGTGCGGCCGAAGGCGGGGACCACGATCTCTATCGTCGTTCGCTGCTCGGCGTCGCCATGGTCAGCGCGGGCATGGACCACCTGACCGAGGTGCTGGACAGATGTGAACGCCACGTCGCGGCCCGTCCGGAGTTACAGTTGCTGGCGGTGCGCCGCCGGATCTTCGGACCCGAAGACTGACCGTGGTGCCGGACACCGTGCCAGCGATGGGCACGGCGGTCTCCGCGCCATCGAACAGAGTGTGAGTAGTGAGGAGGAAACGGCCATGGTGGATCAAGCCAGGGCACGCCGACTCGCCAAGCGGATTTCCTCGATCGTGGCCACCGCGATCGAATACGAGGTGAAGGATCCGCGGCTGCGTTTCGTGACCATCACCGACGCCAAGGTGACGGGCGATCTCCGGGAGGCGACGGTGTACTACACCGTGATGGGCGAAACCCTCGATGCCGAACCGGATTTCGAAGGCGCGGCCGCCGGTCTGGCGAAGGCCAAGGGTGTGTTGCGCTCCAAAGTGGGTGCGGGAACCGGGGTGAAGTTCACCCCGTCGCTGGCGTTCGTGCTGGACACCGTGCCCGACGCGGCGCGGCAGATGGAGGAACTGCTCGCCAAGGCGCGGGCCGCGGACGACGCGGTCGCCAAGGTGGCCGCCTCCGCCAGTCACGCGGGCGACGCCGACCCCTACAAGGTCGAACGCGACACCGACGAGTGACATGCGGTAGTCGATGACGACAATGCGGGAAACGGCCGACCTGGAAGCGGCCGTTGCGGCGCTGGACGCGGCGCGCTCGGTGACCATCCTCTGCCACGTGCAGCCCGATGCGGACACCATTGGAAGCGGTCTCGCGCTGGCGCTGGTCCTGCATCGGCGCGGGACTCCGGTGCAGGTGTCGTTCGCCGAACCGGCCGAGTTGCCGTTCTCGATGCGGTCGTTGCCGGGTGTGCGGCATCTGGTGGCGCCCGCTCAGGTGCGCGCCGAGGTGGACCTGCTCGTTACGGTCGACTGCGGTAGCGCGGCGCGGCTCGGCGTGCTCGCCGACCGATTGTCCGGCGCCGCAACGACAATGGTGATCGATCACCACCGGTCGAATACCCGCTTCGGCGCCATCAACGTGGTCGATTCCGCTGCCGAGTCCACGACGAGCGTGCTCGCGCGGCTGTTCGACGCCTGGGGCGTGCCGATCGATCCGGACGTGGCGCATTGCCTCTACGCCGGTCTGGTCACCGACACCGGCTCGTTCCGGTGGGTGCGGCCGGGTACCCACGAACTTGCCGAGCGCCTGCTGTCGACAGGGATCGATGGCGCGGCGATCGCCCGCACCTTGCTGGACACGCACCCCTTCGGGTGGCTGCCGATGCTGTCGCGAGTGCTGGCGACCGCGCGGCTCGTGCCGGACGTGCGCGGCGGCATCGGGTTGGTGTACGCGTTCGTGCACCGCGACGATGTCGACGGGGTGCGGTCGGAGGAAGTCGAGAGCGTCATCGACATCGTGCGCACGACCGCGGAAGCAGGAATCGCCGCGGTATTCAAGCAATCCCACGCCGCGCCCGATCGGTGGACGGTATCGCTGCGCTCGCGCGACAGCGGTGTCTCGGTGGGTGACGGCGTGGACGTGGCGGAGGTGGCCACGGCGCTGGGCGGCGGCGGCCACCGCTTCGCCGCCGGATACACCGCGTACGGCTCGCCCGAGGAGTTGGTCGCCGCGCTGTTGGCCGCGCTCGGGTGACGGTGTTCCCCGGCACTGGTCGGCATGAACCACGTCGCCACGAAAGATGTTCGGCCCAAAGCGATGTCGTGTCCTTTGGCATGCCCGGATTCGGGTAGGGAAGGTGTTGGTGAACGCGAATAGTTCCAGCGAGGCGGAGGTTACCGGCACGGCACCGCAGGATGCCGAGGCGCGGCTGCTCGAGGTCGACCGTGCCGCCGCGGCCGGGCCGAAACGCCTCCTCGGGCTGGCGTTGCCGACGCTCGGCGTGCTGGTCGCCGAGCCGCTCTACCTGCTGTTCGATCTCGCGGTCGTCGGTCGGCTCGATGCGCTGGCACTGGCCGGTCTCGCGGTCGGCGGATTGATTCTGGCGCAGACGAGTTCACAGCTCACTTTCCTTTCCTACGGCACCACCGCGCGGTCGGCTCGTCGCCACGGCGCGGGCGATCACCGGGGTGCGGTCGGCGAGGGCGTGCAGGCGACGTGGATCGCGATCGTGGTCGGCGCCGCGATTCTGCTGACGGCCGAGTTGTTCGCCGTGCCGCTGACGAACGCGATCGCGGGCGGCGGCGACATCGCGGGTGCGGCGCTGGAGTGGCTGCGGATCGCGCTGTTCGGCGTGCCGTTGATCCTGATCTCCATGGCGGGCAACGGCTGGTTGCGCGGCGTCCAAGAGACGCGCAGGCCGCTGGCTTATGTGGTTGCCGGACTCGTGGTTTCGGCTGCCTTGTGCCCGGTGCTGGTGCATGGATTGTTCGGCGCGCCGCGTATGGATTTGCCCGGTTCCGCCGTGGCGAATGTCGCCGGGCAGGTGGTGATGGCGGCGCTGTTTCTGAAAGCGCTGATCCGGGAAGGCGTTTCGCTGGCGCCGCAGTGGCCGGTCATGCGTGCGCAGCTCGTCCTGGGTCGCGATCTGATCATTCGCAGCTTCGCCTTCCAAGCCTGCTTCGTCTCGGCGGCCGCGGTCGCGGCCCGCTTCGGCGCCGCCTCGGTGGCCGCCCACCAGTTGGTCCTGCAGCTGTGGAACTTCCTGGCCCTCGCCTTGGACGCGTTGGCCATCGCGGCGCAGACACTCACCGGCGCCGCGCTCGGCGCGGGCGACGCCGCGGGCGCTC
>NZ_BDBA01000341.1 GCF_001612745.1 Nocardia amamiensis NBRC 102102
GAGGAAAGGCCAGATGGCGGAGAAGAGACGCAAATACGATGCGGAGTTCCGTGAGGGAGCGGTCCGGATCGTGCGTGAGACCGGGCGGCCGGTCGCGCAGGTGGCCCGTGAGCTGGGGGTCAACGAGGGCACGCTGACCACGTGGGTGGCCCGGGATCGGCAGCAGCGTGAGGGCGGCGACAGTGATCGGCTCAGTGAGTCCGAGCGTGAGGAGTTGCTGCGGTTGCGGCGGGAGAACGCCGAGCTTGCGATGGAGCGTGATGTGCTCAAGCGATCAGTGGTCCTGTGGGTGAAGGAGGCGACCAAGTGAGCGTGGCCGGGTTCATCGCCTCCCAGAGGACCGAACACGGTGTGCCGCACGCTGTTTCCTGCCGTGCCCTGGATGTGAGCGAGTCGTGGTTCTACAAGTGGAACGACCGTGAGCCCACCGAGCGCCAGCAGCGCCGTGAACAGCTGACCGCGGCGATCGACAAGGAGTTCGTCGATTCCGGCCGCACCTACGGCAGCCCGCGGATCGGTCTCGAATTGCGGGAGAAGGGCTGGCGGGTCTCCGACAACACCATCGCCGCGCTGATGGCTGAAAATGGTTGGGTAGCAAGGAAAGTAAAACGTAGGCACTCGACCACCCGGCAGGGTAAGCGGCAGTCCGCGCCGGATCTGGTGCATCGCCAGTTCACCGCCGTCGCCCAGGACGTGCTGTGGGTCGGCGATGTCACCGAGATCGTCACCGACGAGGGGAAACTGTATTTGGCGTCGGTGGAAGACCGGTTCTCCGGTCGGCTGCTCGGCTACGCCACCAGTGCCCATCATGACGCCGAACTGGCTTGTGCCGCACTTAAAATGGCTGCTGTCACGCGAGGCGGTTTCGACGTCATCGACGGGGTGATCTTCCACTCCGACCGTGGCAGTGAATACACCGCCGCGGCCACGAACGCCTTGTGCCGGCATTTGGGTGTGGTGCAGTCGATGGGCCGGGTCGCCTCGGCCCTGGACAACTCGCCCGCGGAATCGTTCAACTCCACCCTGAAAGTCGAGTTCGTGCACCGGCACCGTTTCCGCACCCGCGCCGAGGCCGCGTTGCGGATCGTCACCTGGATCACCGGCTTCTACAACCCGACCCGACGCCACAGCCTGTGCGGCGGAATGTCGCCGATCAACTACGAAACCCACATGGCCGCCGTCCGCGCGGCCTCGGCGGCGGCCCTGTCACGAGACCAGGCCGCATAAAGGAGCCTCCACGCTTCGAAGGGATTGACACCACCTCCGCCGAGTCCCGCATAACTGGCCGGATACGGGCGGATGCCCGGACCCGAAAGGGTGCTGACGTGGGCCGGGTGAGCCTGTGAAGAACGCTGTTGAACAGGAACCGGAACCGAAGGGCAAGTTGGACACCGTGACGGTCATACCCGCTGCCGATCCGGCTGCGATCAGCACCGCTTCGGTGAATGGACCGGAGGACAATCCGCTCGACTGGGATACCGTCGACTGGCAGGCCCAGGAAGAGTCAGTACGGTGCGGCAGAGAATCTTCACGGCATCGCAGGCAGGGGACCTCAAAAGGGTCCGCAACTTGCAGAAACTGATGCTCCGCTCTCGCGCTAACACGCTGGTCAGCGTGCGACGGGTCACGGAGATCAACGCAGGACGCAAGACGGCCGGGGTCGACGGTCGGGTGGTCCTGACCTCCTCGGGCAAGGCGGAACTGGCCCACTGGGTCCAGCACCGGACGAGCCCGCGCAGGGCCCGGCCCGTCAAGCGGGTGTATATCCCCAAGCCAGGCGGCAAGAGACGCCCGCTCGGCATTCCCGACCACCGCCGACAGGATCGTGCAGGCGGCTGCGAAGCTGGTGTTGGAACCTATTTCCGAAGCGGATTTCAAGCCGTGTTCGTATGGGTTTCGGCCACGACGACGCGCGCAGGACGCTATCGCCGAGATCCACCACTTCACCTCGGGAAACAAGGGATACGAGTGGGTCTTCGAGGCAGACATTACTGCCTGTTTCGACGAAATCTCGCATGCCGCACTGATGAATCGGGTGCGGATGCGGGTCGGCGACAAGCGGATGCTGGCGTTGGTCAAGGCGTTCCTGAAGGCCGGGATCCTCTCCGAGGACTGCGGTGCATCGGGAAACGCCGACCGGCACGCCCCAGGGTGGCATCCTGTCACCGCTGCTGGCCAACATCGCCCTCTCGGTTCTGGATGAGCACTTCACCGGCAAATGGGAAGAGTTCGACACGAACTGGAAGCGCACCAAGCACAGGCGCGCCGGAGGCGCCACCTATCGGATCGTCCGCTACGCGGACGATTTCGTGGTGCTGGTCAACGGCACTCGCGCCCAGGCCGAAGCGCTATGGGATGAGGTCGAGGCGGTGCTCGCGCCGATGAGCCTGCGCTTATCGGAGGAGAAGACAGGAATCCGTCACATCGACGAGGGCTTCGAGTTCTTGGGCTTCCGCATCCAGCGGAGGCCCAAACCGGGCAGCAGAAAGCGGTTCGTCTACACCTGGCCGTCGAAGAAGTCGCTGGCTTCGATCATCGGCAAGGTCCGAAACCTGACGCGCCGCAACTCGCATCGAACACTGGCCACCCTGCTACGGCGGGTCAATCTCGTCATGCGGGGCTGGTGCAACTATTTCAAGCACGGGGTGTCCAAGCGCACCTTCTGCTACGTCGACCACTTCGCGTTCATGAGGGTCGGAAGCTGTCAATCCGGATGAGACCGGTCATGCCACGAATTCTGTGTTGATGTTCTCCTTCGCGGGATCGTTGATCCAGGCCGCCGTGGGCAGCTTGGGCGGGGTTGGCGGCCGCCGGAATCGGCCCGGGTTGGCCGCGTAGGCGGCGGCCAGCACGGTGGCTCGCTCGGCGCGGATCTGATGGGCCGTGCCGTCGTGAACCGTTGCGGGCGTGTGCAGTCCGATCCCGGAGTGCCGGTGATGGTTGTTGTAGTAGGTGAAGAACGCCTCGCAGAACCGGCGTGCCTCGGTGATCGAGGCGAACCGGTCCGGGAACGCCGGACAGTACTTCAGGGTCTTGAAATTCGCTTCCGAGTACGGGTTGTCATTGCTGACGTGCGGGCGCGAGTGCGACCGAGTGATGTGCAGGTCGATCAATAGGTCGGCCACCGGTTTGCTGATCATCGGGCCGCCGTTGTCGGCGTGGACGTAGTCCGGCACGACCCCGTCGTTCGCCGCGATCGCGGTCGAGCTGGAATTGCTTTGCGATCCACTGGGATTCACGCGGGATCACCGTCCAATGAACGGCCTTGCGGGAGAAGATGTCCAGCATCACCAGCAGCACGTAGTAGACGCCCCGGGTCGGTCCGGGCAGTTTCGTCGCGTCCCAGGACCACACTTGGTTCGGGCCGTGCGCGACAAGCTCGGGCTTGGTCCGGGCCGGATGGGTGGCCTGGCGGCGGCGTTCACGCACTTCGCCGTGAGCGCGCAGCAGTCGATACATCGTCGAGATCGAACACAGATACCGGCCCTCGTCCAGCAGGATCGCCCACACCTGCGCCGGGGACTTGTCCACGAACCGGTCGCTGCGCAGCTGGGCCAGCACCGCAGCCCGCTCAGCCGCGGTCAGCGCGGCCGGATGCACGACCGTCCGCCGCGGCCCCTGCCGGGGCGGTTGCGGGTGGCGGTGTCGATGCAGGGTGGCGCGCGACTTGCCGGTCAACCGGCATGCCGCGCGCTGCCCGACCAGCGCCTCCAGCTCGGCGGTGGCGGCGTCGATCACTTCGACGGCCCGGTCTCGGAATCCGCGCTGCCGGAGAGCATCTCCAGCAGCTCGACAGCTTTTCCCAGCACAGCCATCGCCTTGTCCTTGCGCTCGAGCTCCGCCCGCAAGCGCGCGTTCTCCGCTTCCAGCTTCTCCGCCCGGCGATCGGCCTCGGATTTCACCGGCTTCGGCCCGGTTGCCTTGGCCGCCAACGCATTCAATGCACCCGCATCGCGCGCACGACGCCACTCGATCACATGAGAGTGATACAGACCCTCCCGCCGCAACAACGCACCCCGAGCCCCCGGCTCGGTCAGCATCTCGTACTCGGCCACGATCGCCAGCTTGTACTCCGGCGTGAACGACCGCCGCTTCGGCCGCGCCGGCCCCGCCCCCTTCTTCTTCGGCTTCCCCGCCGCGCCGCCACCAGTCGGCAGATCGGCCGCACCCATCGTCACCTTGCTCGATATCCCTGAACTCGCCCTACATCACCTACAGGAAAGATACAGACCGACTGGTCTCATCCGAGTCTGACAGGTAGGGGGTCGCGTATTGGCTGCGCAAACGGCATTTCGGTTTGACCTGGGGAACGCTACGCCGCCGATTCTGGCCGAACTGGCAGATCAGCGACCGCCGCGTTTAGCTGTTCCGACCACGAGAGGTGACGGTCAGCCGCTACCGATGTCGAGGCTCGAAAATCCCTGCACCATGGTCAGATTGGCAACCCGGCACCGACCACGCGCCAGCGGCTTGAACACGTGGAGAGCCGGATGCGTGGAGACAGTGCGCCGTCTAACTCGGCGCCAGATCGCCCCTACAGGGGGCAGAGGTTCGGAAGGAGGTGACCTCTGGGCCACCCGCCTTACCTGAACGGGAAACCGGGAGGGGACAACAGCATGGCGGGAAAGCGCGGGGTGCCGAGGAGACGCCGAAGGCACGGTCGTGCAAGGCCCGCGTGATATGGCGAAGGCCAGACTGCTTGAAGCCCAGTTTCCAGCGGTGCAAATGTCACAC
>NZ_BDBA01000342.1 GCF_001612745.1 Nocardia amamiensis NBRC 102102
GTGCGGGGTCAGGACGGTCGCGGCGGTGCGGTCGCGCACCAGCCATGGTTCGGCGGCGAGCAAGGTCAGGCCGTCGGCGTCGACGACGACCGGAAGATCCGTGGACAGGATCTCGGTGAGGCGCTTCCTTGCGTCGGCGTCGGTGCCTGCGCCGGGACCGAAGACCCAGGACTGGACACGTCCGGCGGCGGCGACCGTCTGCGTGGCGATCACTTCCGGGAAGTGGTTCAGCACCTCGGCCGCTCCGGTTCCGGCATACCGCACCATGCCCGAGGTCGCGGCGATTGCGGCGCCGGCGCACAGCACCGCGGCACCCGGATATGTGGCGCTGCCCGCGCATACGCCGGTGACGCCTTGCGTGTACTTGTCGTCGGCCGGGCCGGGGACCGGCCACGCGGCGCCGATCGAGACGGGCTCCAGCGCGGCGAGGTTCGGTTCAGGGAGGCGTAAACCGATGGGAACCAACTCGACTCGGCCGCATTGCGCCGCGGCGAGGGCGTGCACCGGTTTGTAGGCGCCGAAGGCGACTGTGACATCCGCGCGGACGGCGGGCCCTTCGATCGCACCGGTATCGGGGTCGACGCCACTGGGCAGGTCGGCGGCGACGATCGGCGCCTCCAGCGCGGCAACGATTTCCGCCGCGCGCGGACGCAACGCGCCATGACCGGAGATGCCAACGATGCCGTCGACCACCAGGTCCGGGTCGCCGACGTGGTCGGCGACCCGCCCGCCCGCCTTGCGCAGCGCGGCAAGCCCTTTCGCGTGCGCGCGTTCCGGGTTCAGCAGCACCGCGGTCACCGCGACACCGCGGCGGCGCAACTGCGCACCAGCCCAGAGCGCGTCGCCGCCATTGTCGCCGGACCCGACCAACAAGGTCACCGCTCGGCCCGCGATACCGCCGGTGCGCTCCCGCAGCTCGCCCGCGACCACCCTGGCCAGGCCGTGCGCCGCGCGACGCATCGGCATTCCCTCCGGCACCCGGGTGAACAGCTCGGCCTCCGCCGCACGCACCTCCTCGACGGTGAAATAGCCCCGCTGCGCGGACATCGCCGCTCCCTCCGTTGGTGTGGCCCACTACGCTTGGCCATCATGCCAAGTGACCGCCGCCGCACAAGGACCATCCAGGTGGTCACGGGAGTCGCCATGACCGGTGCGCTGCTGCTGACCGGGTGCGGCGGCGGCGAATCCGGCTCGGCCGCCACCACGACGAAGAGACCGGCCGGCCCGGCGACCACCACCGCACAGCAGACCGGCGAGCGCAAGCAGGCCGCCGCCACCGTCGCGGTCGACGATATGAAATTCTCTCCCGCCGAGGTCACCGTCAAGGTCGGCGACACGGTCACCTGGAAATTCGACGACAAGGTCCCGCACTCCGTGCAAGGCATCGGCGACAAGGCGATGGGCATCAACAGCCCCATCCTCGACAAGGGCGAGTGGAGCTACACCTTCACCAACCCGGGGACGTACCGATACCTCTGCTCGCTGCATCCCGAGATGCGCGGGTCGGTCACTGTTGAGTAGCGCAACAAGCAAAGATGTGATCCCAGCCACTGTCGACTAGTAGTATCACGGGCGATACCATAGATGTGTGACCAGGCCGAAAAGAGACTCGCGAAAATGCGAGAATCACCGACCAACGTCAGCTACTCCGACCTCTACTCGGTGTGCTGCGACTACTTCGGCACACCGCGCCAGGAAGGGACCAGTCACGCAGTGTTCCAGGTGCCCTGGCCCGGCGACCCCCGCGTCAACATCCAGAAGGCCAAAGATGGCGGAAGCAAGGCCTATCAGGTCAGACAAGTAATCGCAGCAGTCGACAAGCTGCTGCAGATGGAATCGGAGGAGGGTGACTAGCAATGTCCGATCTCTACAACCTGCCGGACCACACGCATTACGCGTACCGAGTTCTCTGGTCGCCTGAAGACGAAGAGTTCGTTGGTCTCTGCGCCGAGTTCCCCTCGCTGTCTTGGTTGGCTTCTACCCAGGAGGAAGCCCTGCAGGGTATCCGGGACTTGGTGCATGACGCCATCAAGGACATGGCCGTCAACAACGAATCCGTACCGCGACCTCTCGCGGAGCGCAGCTACAGCGGTAAGTTTCTGGTCCGGGTCGGAGCCGAAGTGCACGCCCGGCTGGTCCGGGAAGCGGCCGAGTTGAAGATGTCGTTGAACCAGCTCGCCACCCAGCGGCTGTCTTCTCGCTGATGCTGCGCCCCTCACCGGGTGTGCTCAGTGGCTCGCCAGACAGCGCCTCACCGGCGGGGTCCGCACAAGGAGAAAAGAGCAGCCGCGCACCCTACGGTGCGCGGCTGCTGGTCTATTCCACGGTGACGGATTTCGCCAGGTTGCGGGGCTTGTCGACGTCGTAGCCCCGAGCCTGCGCCACCTCAGCCGCGAAGATCTGCAGGGGGATCGTCGACAGCAGCGGCTGGAACAGGGTCGGCGCGCCGGGGATCTCGATGAGATCGTCGGCGAACGGCCGGACCGTGTCGTCACCTTCCTCGGCGATCACGATGGTGCGCGCGCCGCGGGCCTGGATCTCCCGGATATTGCTCAGCAGCTTCGAGTGCAGCACCGCCCGGCCCTTCGGGGACGGCATCACCACGATCACCGGGAGCCCGTCCTCGATGAGCGCGATCGGACCGTGCTTGAGCTCGCCCGCCGCGAAACCCTCGGCGTGCATGTAGGCCAGCTCCTTGAGCTTGAGCGCACCCTCCAGCGCCACCGGGTACCCGACGTGACGGCCAAGGAACAGCACGGTCGGCACATGCGCGAGCTCGCGTGCGATGGTCCGTACCTGCGGCGCCGTCTGCAGCACCCGCTCCACCAGCGGCGGCATCGCCTCGAGTTCGGCGAACTCGCGCGCGACCTCGTCCGGGTACTTGGTGCCGCGCGCCTGCGCCAAAGCGAGCCCGACCAGGTAATTCGCGGTCACCTGAGCCAGGAAAGCCTTGGTGGAGGCGACGCCGATCTCCGGCCCGGCCCTGGTGTACAGCACCGCGTCGGACTCCCGGGGGATCTGCGCGCCGTTGGTGTTGCAGATCGCGAGGACGCGCGCCTTCTGCTCCTTGGCGTGGCGCACCGCCTCCAGCGTGTCGGCGGTCTCACCGGACTGGGAGATCGCCACCACCAGCGTTGAGCGGTCCAGAACGGGATCGCGGTAGCGGAACTCGCTGGCCAGCTCGACCTCGACGGGCAGCCGGGTCCAGTGCTCGATGGCGTATTTGGCCAGCAAACCGGAGTGATACGCGCTACCGCACGCGACGACGAAGACCTTGTCGAAATCACGCAACTCTTGGTCGGCCAAGCGCTGCTCGTCCAGCACGATCCGGCCGCCGCCGTCCTGTTCAGTGCTGAAATGCCCCATCAGCGTGTCCGCTACGGCGGCAGGCTGCTCCTCGATCTCCTTGAGCATGAAGTAGTCGTGACCGCCCTTCTCGGCGGCGGCCAGATCCCAGTCGATCGTGAACGGACGGGTGCGCGCACCGGCGTCCTCGCCTGCGAAGTCGGTCACCCGGTAGCTGTCCAGGGTGATCACCACGGCCTGGTCCTGGCCGAGCTCGACCGCCTCGCGGGTGTGCTCGATGAACGCCGTGACATCCGAGGCGATGAACATCTCGCCCTTGCCGACGCCCACCACCAGCGGGGTCGAGCGACGCGCGGCCACGATCGTGTCCGGATGGTCGGCGTGCGTGAAGACCAGGGTGAACGCACCCTCCAGGCGGCGCAGCACGGCCAGCGCGCTGGCGGCGAAGTCACCGGCGGTCGGGCCATCGGCATACGCCCTGGCCACCAGATGTACCGCGACCTCGGTGTCGGTGTCGCTGCCCAACTCGACCCCGGCGTCTTCCAGCTCACGACGCAGCGGAGCGAAGTTCTCGATGATGCCGTTGTGCACCACGGCCACCTTGCCGCTGTGGTCGCGATGCGGGTGCGCGTTGCGGTCGGTCGGCGCGCCGTGCGTGGCCCAGCGGGTGTGCCCGATGCCGGTGGTGCCCGCGAAACGGTCGATCCCGTTTTCGGACAGCTCGGCCTCCAAATTGGCCAGCCGACCGGCCTTGCGTTCCACCGCCAGGGCGCCCGCGCCGTCCAGGATCGCCACGCCCGCGGAGTCGTAGCCGCGATATTCCATGCGGCGCAACGCGTCAACGACGACGCCGAGCGCGTCTCGGTATCCGACGTACCCCACGATTCCGCACATGGCTCACCACACTACTTATCGGCTAACGTTCACGTCGTGTCGGCGTCTGTGAAATCGCTACTGAGCACTCTGACCAGCCGCGGCCCGCACCGCGTGCTGCGCGGCAACCTGGCCATCGCGGGCCAGCCCGGGGTGGTGTTCACGCCCGAGTCGGGGCGCAATCTCCCTGCCGTTGCCTTCGGCCACGGCTGGCTGACCGGCGCGGGACACTACCGCAGCCTGCTCGAGCACCTCGCTTCCTGGGGAATCGTGACCGCCGCCCCGGACACCGAGCGCGGGCCGATTCCGTCACATCTGGGACTGGCCGCCGATTTGCTCACCACGCTCGACATCTGCACCGGCGTGCGGCTCGGCGCCGGCGAGATCAGCGTGCATCCCGAGCGTCTCGCCCTGGCCGGACACGGCATGGGCGCCGGCGCGGCCGTCATAGCGGCGGGCC
>NZ_BDBA01000343.1 GCF_001612745.1 Nocardia amamiensis NBRC 102102
GGCTGAAAAGGTCTTGGAGAGCGGCGGATTCGAGTAGCCGCAGGGCCGGGTCGGACGACAACCGATCCGCGGCCCGCGCTACCGCCGGAGCCAGCGCGGCGAGATCCGGCGACCGGCGCGCGGTGCCCAGTAGGGCCGCGGAGGTCAGATCGGCGCTCGGCGCATGCGCGGCGGCGGACCGCTGCATGTCAGGTCCGAACGGGTCCGCGCGCGCCAAGTCGATCACCTCGCCTGTGGCGAATACCGAAATCGGCGCCAGCCCATCGGCGTTCCACTCGCCGAGCACCGTCACGGGATGACCGCCGGAGACGGCCAGCAGCGTCCACGGGCCCTCGGTGGCGCGGATCGGCAGCGCGGTGCCGTCGGATTCGGTGACGTACCAGCCCTGTTCGGTCTGGGCAGGCACCACGTCGACCAGCAGCATGGGCCAGGAACGCAGCCACGGATCGGCTCCGAGCGCCGCAGCGTGATCGGCCAGCGCGGCGGCGATGGTGGCCGGCCGCTCGGCGTCGGCGGGCAGCGTGGTGAAGGGTTCGGCAGAGCCGTGCCGCTCGCCCCAGAGCGCCCGCAGGGGCGCCGCGCCCGGATAGAAATGCAGCTCCGCGTCGGCCAGTTGCCCCAGCGCGGGCAGGTCGGCGGGGAAGCTCGGGGAACCGAAGGAATGGTCGACGATCAGCGCCCATCGCCTGGTCACGCGCCCGTACAGCCAGGTACGCCGGGTGTAGAGGCGCTCTTCCTCGGTGACCCGGAGACCGAAGACCATCCATCGGTCCCGGATCGGAGGTTCGGCGCGCACCGCCTCGGCGGGGTTCGGATAGCCGATGTGGGTGCGGATGCTCGCGCTCAGCGCGGGCGGCTGCGCGTCGAGCTGCCGGTGCGCGGCGACCAGCAGGTGCATGCGCGCGTACTCGCGCAGCACGATGTCGGGCCAGTCGGTTCTGGTGGCCACCGTGGTCGGCAGCTGCCGCAGCGCCGCGGCGATGCCGGGGGCCTGCGCGTCTACCATCCTGGCGGCGATGGTCTCGAACGCGCGAAACGAGCGGTCGCTCTGGGCGAGGCCGGTGCGCACCTGATCACCGAGCCAGACGTCGAGTTCCTCCAGCCCTGCGGTCACGCGCACTCTGCGCTGCTCGGCGGTGGCCGGGTTCGGGGTGCGGGACCGGCCGGCGGAGGTGGCTCGCTCGGCACGGCCGCCGATCCAGGACGCCGCGTAGTCCGCGATCTCCGCGGCGGCCGGAACCTCACCCGCGGACCACCGCAGCAACAGCGCCAGCGCGTGCTTGCAGGGGAACTTGCGGCTCGGACAGGAGCATCGATATGCGGGACCGGACACATCGACGATCGTCTGGTACGGCGTGGCGCCGCTGCCCTGGCATCGCCCCCACAGCGCGTCGCCATGCTGTCCGCTCTCGCGCCAGCGGCCCACCAGCTTGCGCGCCGCCGACAGCGAACTCGCATCCGGCGCCACCGCCGCGACCTGGTCTTCGGTCCACGGCGTTGTCATCGGACGGCTCCGGCTCGGTGGTGGCTCATCGCCTTCCTTCATTCCTCGGTTCACCGGAGTTCTACCGCAGCGCACCGACAGGTGCGGCGATCGGTGCCGCGTCGCGCACGGAACCGCTTGTCCGGGTGCCGGATTCGCGGGCCCGGCAAATGTTGCGCCGGATGGTGTGCTCTGGCATCCTGTCCTGTTCGGCTCGACCGAGCCACCCGGACGGGTGTTGACACCATCGAGCTGCCCGCCGGGGTTGGCGAGGGGTGGACATCGAGGCGCGGCGCAGGCGTTTCGATGACCATATCCATCCCCGCGGGCAGATTCGCATGGGCACGGTGGGCGATTCGGACGCGATCGGGTACCGTTTCGCACAGCTTCGACAAAGGCGCCGCGCACGGGGTCGGAGGACGTGTAGCGGCTCGATGTGGAGGGGTTGTCCGCATGCGCATGGATCCCGGTGCCGTCCAGGCCGGCGGTCCTTCCGATGCGCCGCCCCGGTTGTCGGAGGTGGTGACCAGGCGTCTTGCCGAGGACCCCGCGGCGACGCCGTCGGTCACACGCACCGTGCTGCGCGCCTTGGGTGCCGCCGAATCCGATGACGCGCCAACGGCATTCGAGCACTCCGGCATCTTCCTGAGCGCCATTCGGGTCCGCGGCTTCCGCGGCATCGGGCCGGAGACGACGCTGCACCTGCCGCCAGGTCCCGGCCTCACCCTCGTCGTCGGCCGCAACGGCAGCGGTAAATCCAGTTTCGCCGAGGCCGCCGAATTGGCTCTGACCGGTGGGAACCGCCGCTGGGACGGCCGGTCGGCGGCGTGGCGGGAAGGGTGGCGCAACCTGCACGACGGCGCCGCGGCCCGCATCGAGCTGGAACTGCTCACGGCGGGCGACGCGCCGCGGCTGACCATCGCCAAAGAATGGGCCGCCGACGCGGACCTGTCCGACGCGCACTGGACCCAGCGTTATCCGCCCACTGCGCCAACCGAATTCGGCACGGACCGGTGGGCAGCGCAACTCGAGCTCTACCGCCCGTTCCTGTCCTACAGCGAACTCGGCGCGCTGGTCGACGGCAAGCCGAGCGACCTGTTCGACGCGCTGCACCAGCTGCTCGGGCTGGACGAACTGACCCTGGCGCAGGAACGCATCCGGATGCGGCGCTTGGAGCTGGAACGTGCCGTGCGGGATTCCCGCCAGGAACGACTGGAACTGCTCGAACAACTCGCCTCGGTGGCCGACGACCGGGCGGTGCGGGTGGCCGGTCTGCTGCGACCGGCACAGCCGGATCTCGTCGCCATCGGCCGCGAGGTGCTCGGTTCGGAAGACGACCCGGCCGGCCGGGATGGCCTGCGAGCGATCGTGCGGCTCGCGCTGCCCGCCGACGCGGAAGTGGAGGCGGTCGCGGCCCGCCTCGAAACCTGGGGCTCGGCGCTGGCCGAAGGCGCAACCGCCGACGCCGAGGCCGATCTGCGCGTGCTCGAACTGCTGCGCAAGGCACGGGAACACCAGGCGGCGAACGGGACCTGTCCGTGCCCGGTATGCGGCCGTGGCGCGCTCGACCAAGACTGGGCGCGCGACACCGACTCCGCCATAGCGCAGCTCGCCGCCCGTGTCGACGCGCTGACCACCGCTCGCGTCGAACTGGGCAACGCCGTGCGGGCGGCCCGGGCGCTGCCGGAGCTCGTCCCGGCCGAACTGGATTTCGACCCGCGCAACCCGCCATCCGTGGACACCACCGCGGTGCGCGAAGCCTGGGCCGAGTGGGCCGCGCTGACCACCACCGACTACACCCAGGACCTGCCCGACCGGCTCCGCCGCGCGCACGCGCGGCTGGTCGACGAACTCGACCTGCTGCAACAGGGCACCCGCAAGGAACTCGACCGCCTGGACGAGGTGTGGACGCCGCTGGTCCCGCGGATCGTGAACTGGTTGGAGGGCGCGCGCGAGGTCGCCGTGCACGCGCCCGAACTGCGCACCGTGAAAAAGGCCGAGGACTGGCTGAAGTCGGCGACCGCGGGCCTGCGCGGCGAGCGGATGACTCCGTTGGAGACCACGGCCCGCTGGGTCTGGCGCACGCTGCGGCAGCAGAGCAACGTCGAGCTGGGTGCGATCCGCCTGCAAGGCAACGCGGGTACCGCGCGTCGGGTGCTTCTGGATGTGACCGTGGACGAGGTGGACGGCGCCGCGCTCGGCGTGATGAGCCAAGGTGAGCTGCACGCGCTCGGGCTTTCGCTGTTCCTGCCGCGCGCCACGGTGCAGGAGAGCCCATTTCGGTTCGTCATGATCGATGACCCGGTGCAGGCGATGGACCCGGCCAAGGTGGACGGCCTGGCCCAGGTGCTCGCGACCGTTGCGTGGAGCCGTCAGGTGGTGGTCTTCACCCATGACGAGCGCCTCGCCGAGGCGGTGCGGCGGATGCAGCTCGACGCGACCGTGCTCGAGGTGCAGCGCCGCGACCGTTCGGTGGTCGAAGTGCGAGTGTCCAGCGACCCGATCCGCCGGTACCTCGATGACGCCCGCGCTCTGGTGCGCACTCCGCAGCTGCCCGCTGCGATCGCCGACGAACTCGTGGCCACGTGCTGCCGCTCCGCGGTGGAGGCGGCCAGCTTGGCCAGGGCCAGACGCACCCTGCTCGCCGCGGGCATGAACCACAGCGAGGTGGAACGCCACATCGACGCCGCGCACTCCACCAGGGCGAAGGTGGCGCTGGCGGTGTTCGGCGTCGGCAGCAAAGTCGACGATCTGAACAAGAATCTCATCGCGCGGGAAGGACGGTGGGTGGTGGACGCACTGCGCGACGCCACGGCGGGGGCACATGTGCCGATCGGGCGCGACATGCGCGAGCTGATCGCTGAGACGGAGAAGTTCGTCGCGTGGCTGGCCCGGTGACGCGCGTGCCGGAGCCGAGCGCCGAGGCGCGGGTATGAGTGGGCGGCGTCGCCCCAGCGGCGCGCGCCGCG
>NZ_BDBA01000344.1 GCF_001612745.1 Nocardia amamiensis NBRC 102102
TCGGCGCAGGGCCGCCGAGCAAGGCGAGACCACCGATACCGCCGCCGGTCCGGCGCAGGAGCCCGGCACCACCGCCACCGCCCGTGTCCGTCGCACCCGCAGGGCCGCCACGAGTGAACCCGATGCCGCCGGCGGGGCGGGCACTGGTGACCCGTCAGCAGGCGGCCGAACCAGGCGTGCCCGCGCACGACGTGCCCGCGCCCGGGCACGGCAGCAGTCGACAACAGCACCAACAGAATCGGAGCAAGCCACGTGACAGAGCCGAGTCGTCTCGAAGTCCGGACCGCCGACCCGTACCCGGTGATCATCGGCCGCGGGTTGCTCGGTGAACTCGTCGAGTCGGTCACCGGCGCGGCCACGGGCGTGCGCACGGTGGCGATCTTCCACCAGCCGCCGCTCGCCGAGACCGCCGAGGTGGTGCGGAAGGCATTGGCCGACACCGGCATCGACGCCCACCGGATCGAGATCCCGGACGCCGAGGCGGGCAAAGACCTCGCCGTCGCCGGGTTCTGCTGGGAGGTGCTCGGGCGCATCGGCCTGACCCGCAACGACGTCGTGGTCAGCCTCGGCGGCGGCGCGGCGACCGATCTGACCGGTTTCGTCGCCGCCACCTGGATGCGCGGCGTGCGGATCGTGCATGTGCCCACCACGCTGCTCGCCATGGTCGACGCGGCGGTCGGCGGCAAGACCGGCATCAACACCGAGGCGGGCAAGAACCTCGTCGGCTGCTTCCACGAACCCGCGGCCGTACTGGTCGACCTGGCCACGCTGGAAACGGTGCCGCGCAACGAGATCGTGGCGGGCATGGCCGAGATCATCAAGGCCGGTTTCATCGCCGATCCGGTGATCCTCGACCTCGTGGAGCGTGATCCGGAGGCAGCCCTGGATCCGGCCGGTGACGTGCTGCCCGAACTGATCCGCCGCGCGATCCAAGTGAAGGCCGACGTCGTGGCGGCGGACCTGAAGGAGTCCAGCCTCCGCGAGATCCTCAACTATGGCCACACCCTCGGCCACGCGATCGAACGGCGGGAGCGCTACCGCTGGCGGCACGGCGCGGCGGTCTCCGTCGGTCTGGTCTTCGCCGCCGAGCTCGGCCGTCTCGCGGGACGCCTCGACGACGCCACCGCCGACCGGCACCGCACTATTCTGTCCGCCGTCGGGTTGCCGACCAGCTACGACGCCGACGCGCTGCCCCAGTTGCTGGACGCGATGCAGACCGACAAGAAGACCCGCTCCGGCGTGCTGCGCTTCGTTGTGCTCGACGGCCTGGCAAAGCCCGGTCGCCTGGAAGGGCCGGATCCGACCCTGCTGGCGGCCGCGTACTCGGCGATCGCTCGCGAGGACAGCCCCAGCGGCGGCGCGGTTCTGCTCTAGGCCGGTTCCGGTCGCGGGGGCGGGCCCTGCGCACTGCTCCGGATATGCGAACGGCGGCCCCACTCAGGGCGCCGTTCGTCGTCGGCTCAGACCGCGCTGCCCGCGGCGGACAATATCGACGGCGGCGTGGACCGGCCCTTGCCGCCCTGCCGCTCGGCCAGCATGCGCCCGATGCCGACGCCGATCAGCGCGGGCACGAAGATCAGCAGGATGATGAACGACGCGCCCGCCGTCACTTCGAAGAGCAGGCCGTTGTCGCCGAGATCGAACCGGGGCAGCCAGTCCAGCATCCAGGCGACCAGACCGCTGCCGACACCACCCGCGACCGCCGCTTTCAGCCAGAACAGGGTCAGATCGGCTCCTCGTTCCGGGTCGGGGGTGGTGGCACGGTCCCTGCGGCCGTCGAGCACACCCCAGGCCACGATGGCCGCGAGCAGCACAATCAGGCACAGAATGCGCATCACTGCGCCGTGTGTCGGCCAGTACACCATCGCGAAGCCGAGCACGGTCCGCATCGCGACTACCAGCGCGCCGAGCACGACGGCCCGCAGCAACCAAGAATTCATGCGAAACACCATAGCTGTGTTTCGTGGTAGCGCCTATGGAGCTGGGTGTCTCAGTTCGACGGAACCCAAAGGTCGTACCTGCCGCTACCGTCGTCCCGCGGAACGCACTGCGCCCGATCATTCCAGAGCGGAGCGTCCTTCAGGCAGCTCGCCAGCGAGACGTTCGACGCCGAAGGCACGCAGTGGAACCCCCAGGTCGGCTGCGCCGACGCGCAGCCTTCGGCTTTTGCCGCCGACTGTCCGCCGAACACGAACGCGGACGCGGCGATCGCCATCGCGGCGGTGACCCCTATGCGAATGAACACAACACTCCCCTCCCGTTGAAATGCATTGGACAGCAGCATAATACGGCGGTCACGGCAGCGGAAGAGCGTGGCCGGCCCCGGATCAGTTCTCGGGTCGATGCGCCTCGTCCAGTACGGCCGCCATCTCAGCGCGTGGTGCAGGCTGCCCGGTGAACAGCTCGACCTGCCCGTAGGCCTGATTCAGCAGCATCTGCAGACCGCTGACCACCGTGTGCCCGGCCCGCGCCACCGCCTCGGCCAGCGGTGTCGGCCACGGGTTGTAGATCGCGTCGAGGACAACCGGGGCCGCTGCCACCGGAGCCGCGACGGCCGCAGCCGCCGTCGCGGGAATTGTGCTCACCACGGCCCCTGCCGCCGCGCATACCGCAGCGAGCGGCCCGGCATCGAATCCGGCCGACGACGCGGTCATTCCCAGCCGCTCGGCGAGGTCCAGCGCACCGCGTGCCCGTCCGGCGTCCCGCGCGACCACGGTCACCGACTTCGCGCCCAGCTCCGCCAATGCCAGCAGGGCGGGCCGCGCGGTGCCGCCCGCGCCCAGCACCACGCCCTCGGTCACGCTGGTGACACCACCGCCGCGGAGCGCGCCGAGCACACCGTCCACGTCGGTGCAGTCGGCCAGCCAGCCTGCGCCGCTGCGGACCAAGGTATTGGCCGATCCGACCAGCACGGCCCGGTCGGTGCGCTCATCCGCGTAGGCCAGCGCCGCTTCCTTACCGGGCATGGTCACCGAGAGCCCGACCCATTCCGGCCCGAGCCCGTCGACCAACCCGGGCAGCTGCTCGGCCGAGCATTCGATGCGCTCGTAGCTCCAATTGAGCCCGAGCGCCCGGTACGCGGCCAGGTGCAGCTGTGGCGATCGCGAGTGCGCGATCGGCTTGCCGAGCACCGCCGCCTTGCGACTATCGCCCACCGTTGTCCCTGGAACTGTCGAGAATGCCGCTGCGCTGCGCCCGGGCGATCAGGCGCAGATGCTCCTGATAGTCGTCGGTGAACATGGTGGTGCCCTGCTTGTCGACGGTCACGAAGTACAGCCACGGCCCCGGCTCCGGATTCTCCATGGCACGCAACGCGTTCAACGACGGCGCGGCGATCGGGGTCTGGGGCAGGCCACGCATCGCATAGGTGTTCCAGGCGGTTTCCTGGGCGCGGTCGGCGTCGGTGGTCGCCACCTCGGTGCGATCCAGGGTGTAGTTCACCGTCGAGTCGAACTGCAGCATCTGATCGACCCGCAGCCGGTTCACGATCACCCGGGCCACCTTGCCCATGTCCTGGGGTTTCGCCTCTCGTTCCACCAGCGAGGCGGCGACCAGCGTCTCATACGGCGTCAGTTTCGTGTCGGCGCCGGACTGCAGCAGTCCGGTGGATTCATAGCTCGCGGCGCTCGCGGACACCAGTTGCCGCAGGATCTGCTCCGGCGTCCCGCTCGGATCGAAATCCCAAGTGCCTGCGGCGATGAGGCCTTCCAGCTGCCGTGTCCGGTCCGGGCAGTCCTTGACACCCTGCACTGCCCACGCGGGCACCCCGAGCGCAGACAGGTCCAGACTCGCGCCCGCGGCATCGAGCTGTTCGTAGGTCATGCACTTCTGGTCGGCGCCGGTGCCGATGCAGCTGGCCTCCGCGATCTTGCGGTAGATGCCGTCATACCGCCCACCGGTGCTCATGTCGTGTTGGTCGTGCAGCAGCCGTCCCTCGGAGACAACCAGGTTCCCGACCCTCGACTGCTTGCCGACCAGGGCGGACACCGCCTCCGCGGCGGGGCTGCGGCTGGGGATGGCGTAGAAGCCGGGCTGCACCGTGTTCATGCTCGAATTGCGCACGGCCGCTTCATAGAACGCGCCCGTGCTCGCCACCACACCACGCTCGACCATGGTCGCCGCGATCTGCTGCGAGGTGTCGCCGGGATGCACCTGCACCACCACCAGAGGTCCGGCCGGACCGGCGTAGTCGTCCGGGGCGCCGAGGCTGTCGACGAGCTTCATTCCCGCGAAAATCGCGGCGCCGGCGAACAGGAGCACGAAGACGCCGGCGACCATCCATAGGTTCCTGCGCCGTCGCTTGCGCTGGACGGCCTTGCGCGAGGCAGCGCGGGAACGCCTGCCGCGCCGCGATCGGGTGCGACTTTCCGGCTGGACACGCTTCGGGCGGCGCGACGTCTCCTGCCGAGCGGCCTTCGGGCG
>NZ_BDBA01000345.1 GCF_001612745.1 Nocardia amamiensis NBRC 102102
GCAGAAAGTCTTTCTGTCGCAAGAAGACATGATGAACCAGGGGCTTCATTCATGATCATCCGGGGCGCAAAACACCAGCTCAGACGTTAAAACTCGAGCTAGATGCGCAAAAACAACATCTACGCAGCCCGGCCCCTCACCAGCATGGCTTCAGTACGGCGTCGAAAACCACATTCGCACCCCTCCACCCTCGTGGTTGTATCGCCACCGACCGCCACCTTGGTACCGACGCCCCCACAACCACTCGGAGTACCGACAGTTGCCACCACAGCTCCCGTATCGCCCACGTCTCCACATCCCCACCTGCGACCCCGGTGACTCTCAGCGCGTTCTGCAGCCCAGCTGGAGCGACCGGCAACAGCAAGAACCAGCAAACACATGGTGTGCGAGACCTCTGATGACCGGCGATTCCGTTGGCGGCATGGCTGAACTGAACCGTCCTGGACTGGTTGGAGGCTCCCGTTTTAGCAAGGGAGACTGTCAGTCATGGGTGCACCACGGAAGTTCGACGAGGAGACTCGTGCTCGAGCAGTGCGGATGTACCAGGACCGGATCCGCGAGCACGGCGAGTCGATGGCCGCGGCGCGCAGGCATGTGGGCGCGTTGCTGGATATCAAGCCGGCGACGCTGCGGAACTGGGTCGAGAAGACCGAACAACCGGCCGACGATCCGGTGCCGGCGTCGGTGTCGGAGTCCGAGGAACTGAAGGCGCTGCGCCGCGAGGTGGCCGAATTGCGGAGGGCCAACGATATTTTGCGGACGGCGAGCGCGTTTTTCGCGGCGGCGGAGGTCGACCGCCGACTGCGGTGATCGTCGACTACATCGACGCTCACCGCCACCGGTTCGGGGTCGACCCGATCTGCCGTGTGCTCACCGGGCACGGGCTGCAGATCGCCCCGTCCACCTACTACGCCGCGAAGAAGCGCGGCATCAGCGCTGCGGTCTGGGCTGATGCACACGCGGCCGAGTTGTTCGACCTGTGGACGGCCAACCGGCGCGTCTACGGGATACGCAAACTCTGGCGCGCCGCCTGCCGCGCCGGCCACAACCTCGGCCGCGACCAGGTCGCGCGGCTGATGCGGCTGGCCGGGATCGACGGGGTCGTGCGCGGGCGGCGCACCACGATCACCACAGAACGCGACCGCGACCAGCCCGCGCGGCACCCGGACCTGATCGGGCGGGCCTGGTCGCAACCGGTTCGGCCGGATCAGTGGTGGGTCGCCGATTTCACCTACTGTTGGACACTGGCCGGGTTCTGCTACACCGCGTTCTGCATCGACGTGTACTCACTCCGCATCCTCGGCTGGCGGGTGATGACCAGTAAGACGACCCCGTTGGTGACCTCGGTGCTCGAGCAAGCGTTGTTCACCCGCCGGAGGACCGATTTCCGTTTCACCGCAACAGGTTTGGTTCATCACTCCGACGCCGGAAGTCAATATACGTCGCTGGCTTTCACCGAAACGCTGCGAGGCTCGGGTATCGCCGGGTCCATCGGCAGCGTCGGCGATGCCCTCGATAATGCCCTCATGGAATCGGCGATCGGGCTTTACAAAACCGAGCTGATCGACCGGCACCCGCCTTTCCCCGGCCGGGCAGAACTCGAACGGGAAACGGCATCGTGGGTGCACTGGTACAACACCCAACGCCTCCACTCGGCGATCGGATACCTACCGCCGACCGAATACGAACACCTCTACCATCAACAGACCATCTCAGCCGAGGTGGCCTGAATCCGAGTCTCTACCGGATCCAGGACGGTTCAGAACACCGCCGACCACACCCGCGCAAGGTGCAGCCGAAATATCGAAGGGCCGGCCTCATCTTCTTTATGCATCGCCAGCCTTGGGGCCGCCAACCTACGGGTAAAAAAGGCTACCTGAGATGTCGACGCTTGACCGACACGCTAGCTGTTGGCCGGCGGCTGGTCATGCCTCTCTGTTTCCCGCGAATAGACTACAGGCCTCGCAGGAGGTTGTGTATCCGCGTCGGATTCCACTGTGGGGGATCGAGTTTCAGGGTTGACCGAGCCGCGATCCGTAACATGCTGACGGCGGCGGGGACCTGTCGCGCTCGGCGCGAACACCTTCGGTGTGCTAGGAGTGCGTTCAGTTCTCGACCACGGGGTGGCCATCGGCCTTTGGGCGGGTGAAGAGGTGCCCGGCGTCCGGGAAGCCTCCGACGGACCGAATTTCGAGGCAGACTTGCGTTGCGTAGCTGCACGCGCCGATCGTGACCATGGTGTAGCTTTGGTGGACTGATCGCTTGGCCCAATAGCCCGCTGGGCCTGGGGCCGGGTCTGGTCTGTTGTGTCAGCATAGTTGGATTGCGCTCGGGCGCCGACTGTGTACGGTTCAGCTGCCGATTCGGATTTGTGACTGTCGATATCCATACTGGAGCGCCCGTGTAGCCGTGTCTCGGCAACCGCGGTGTCCAAGGCGGTTCTGTGCGTCTGCACGTCATCTGACAGCGGCGGGACATGGCTGGCTGCGATGTTGGAGGGGTGGGCAGGGAGATTGTCGACCTCATGTCCGACCCCGCCGCGTGCAGCTCTGTCGGGCGTGTTCGTGCTCGATATACCATCGGCCACAGGCGTCATTTCGCGAGCATGAGCTTCCTGCCGAGCCGGCGAGTCACTCATCGGTGCATATATTTTCGCTTCCATACCAGCGGAATGCCTGCCACCGAACTCCGCAGTAGCTACATTGCGGCCAAAATGGTCTGCGGGTACATCTGTGGTGTGACCTCCTGCGTGGGGTGACGGAGGGTCAAAAAAGCTTGCCCCAGAGTGGACGTGCGGAAATTCACGCGACGTCGGTGGCAACTCGAGCCTGCTATGCGGCGCAGACTGCACCTGGGAATCGTTAGCACTGCGGATCAGGTCGATCGGGGCGCGTCCGGTCTCCTGGGCGCTCAGGCTGTCGAGGCTGCGGGTGGTGAAATCTAGCTTCCCCACGTTAGTGGCAAAATTCTCAGCATGCCGCATCATCTCGTCCGCGTGGTCATCGAGTATCCTGGCATAACGCATGACCTCATCAGGTTCAATATACAAGGGCAGCGCCGATGAACTATCGGATGGTGGCACCCCCAAGGCATTACTCGCCGCCCCGTAGACGAAACCATGGATCATTTTTTCGATGGCGTCTTCGAACGGCTCTATGGCCTTTCCGATCACCTCGGCCAGCAGGTATCCGACAAGGTTCTGCTGCATCTGATCGCATATTCGACGTGCTGCCGTAGCAATAGCGGGGCCAGCCGCCGGGCCTGCCGGAGTTGCCAGGATCGCTGCGTAACTCACTGCCAGCGCAGCGAGTTCGGCCAATACCGCCACCTTTACCGCGGTGATCACATCCGCAGCAATGTCCAGCGCGCGTGCCACGACTTTACATCCCTCGTCGAGCTCCGTCATGTTCGTTGCGCTCATCCGCGCCCAGGTCGCGACCAGCTCCTCGTACGAGTATCCGGAATAGATTGAGCCCATGTCTTTGATTACACCGGTCGCGGATTCGTGCGTATCTTGAACGTTCGCGGCGAAGCAACGCACATGCTCACCGAGACTGCGTACGTCATCTTCGTTGATATCCGGATAGGGAACACCAACGAAATTGAGGAACACCACAACCTCATGAGGTATCTCTATGGGCATCAGAACACTCCCGCTGCCATAGGAATATTGGACATCCCGCCCAATTCGCATTTGCGCGACCAACTCATCAGCTACGGCTCACAGTCGCAGAACACATGCGTAGACATCTTTCGCGGTGCACTTGCTCGTTCCCTGACCCAGTGCCCTTCACCGCAACAACTTTCACGACAGTGGTTACCCTAGCGAGGGGGGAATGGCTTTGATCGCCACCGCACCCCGAGCCTCCCGCGCGCGGCGCAATACCGTAACTTTGCATCGACTAGAGCGGCGATATGGCAATGTTCCCAGCGCATCCTTTGCGCCTCGGTACAACCGGCGCACCGACAGCCGCGCCATCTCGCTGCGAGCAATTGCACCGACATAGTCCGGAAGATTCTCCGCGTCGCCAGCCGCATCGACAGACCAATCAGCCAATGCTCCTCTGCAGACGCTCCGCGGGCCCCTCCTTCCATTAACTGCCTGCGCGAGCCCCGCAGGAAACCGCCACATCCACAAAGCTGTGGAATGCATCCACCGCCGCCGATGTGACCCCACCTCGGAGCGCTCCATGAGAGACAAAAAGTCGGCCTAATAGGCATGTGACGTTCGCTTCCTCCAGGAGAACGGCCCGTTTTACGGGCATCACAGTCACACATGTTCATCGTGAGCGGCATGGGGGAAATGCCTACAATTTGACTCGGTAGTGGTACGAGAATCTGGTCGAGCCGGAGAAGGCAGGTTGTGCGCATTGAACATCTAGCC
>NZ_BDBA01000346.1 GCF_001612745.1 Nocardia amamiensis NBRC 102102
AGCCTTGCGGTTAGTACCCCAAACACCCCTCCCGAAACAACAAAACACCAGGTCAAACGATCATATGCCCGACTTCGCGGCGAAGGTGTCCCGAGTCAGGTCAGAGCACCTTTTCGCTATTCCCGACACGAAGTGCCGGGAAAAGCATGAATGGCCGAGGCTAGGTTTCGGTCAGCATCCGGGAATGTGATCCTGGAGCCCGAAGCTGCAGCCGGGACGGCGGGCATGTCCCGAGAGGGATCCGAGAACTGCAGTTGTAGGCGACAGGTGACAACTGGCGTGCCGTTGACACAAGCAGACCCCAGATCGGTTCGGAAGCATGTCGACTCAACCAGGTGGCGTACCCCCCAACATCGCTTCAACACCCGTGCACGGACTGCCCCACCCTGGCTTACGCCTTCGTCGTAGAGCCCGTTACACAACCGATGGGCTCCCGACCGCCTCCACACCGGCGATGTCGCACCCTCCGCCTGGTAGCGCCATTTATAAAGCCCTGCCCGACACAGGTACGCAGGCTGCCTGGCGGCCATACCAGACGAGGCAACTCACCGGGGTTGCTCATCGGCATGTCGGTCGCGCACATCTCCAAGCCCCCGCAGACCCGTTCCCGCCCTACTGCCATGCTGATCGCCCGCAAGGGAAGCGCGAAACCAGCGAACCGAGACACGGTAAACAAAAAGCGTCGGCATTTCCCCCATGCTGGGCAGGTCAGAGGCATGGAAGGATCATGCGAACGCCAACACTACCGCTCTTCCCAGGACAGGACATACCTGTGAATCGCCGCCGACTTCCGCCATCGCCCCTCCCGATAACCCGCTCATTTCCTCGACAAAGATTGCGGTCACGTGTCGGCTCGCAACACCGAGTCCGGGGTTATCATCTCGCACCGCTCAAATCCGGCGCTAGACAACTACCTTTCCGGTCGGGGACCCCCGCGGTCGCACGTATGCCTTCAAAGCTCTGGCATCAATAGCGGGGAATTTCTATATCTCGACTCCGACTTCACTTCGGTGCCGTCGGCCCGCAGGCATTAGTCTACCCGAAGGTCGTGGCGACCGTCGCACATCGAGCCCTATCTTGCCGTCGCAGAAGTCCCGTTGCTAGATAGGAATGAGAACCGCTGAGCAACCTGAACGCAGCGTCAAATAGGACGAAGTATGCTTCAGAAAATGGCGCCATTCGCTTAAACTCTAAATTCAGAATATGATACCGGCGCCGATCATCACGGAGCGGGTTCTGGGCGCCATTCCTGGAGCGTTCGACTGGTCCATCGCCCCGGCGCGTCAGATCGCCTCCGCGCCTTTTATCACGAGCGCAGAGAGGCGGAAATCTTACTAGTTGCCACGACCTTGCCGTCAATTGCGATTTCGCGATCACTAATTGCACGTTCTGTATATATGGAGAATGGGATGGAAAATATTATATTGGGCTGGCCTGATTTGTCCTATCCAGATCTTGCGACCATCCTGGCGGACATCACTGCGGAACGCCAGCATCGATCACCCGAACCACCCGCGACGAGGAACGGAACCACTCGTGCTGCTCCGGGTTCCGGTAGCCATCGCGCAAGAAACAAAACGGATATGACGAGCCGCTGGTGATGGCGCCCGAGGCTACGGGTTCGCTTGCCAAGGTGGCGGTAGATAGTTGGTAGGGTGACACCGAATTCGGCCGCGATCTGGGCAACCGTGTACCGGCGCTTGCCACGTTCGCTGAGTGCCTTCGTAAATATTCCGAGCCAGCTGCACCGGCAATCTGTTCAAGCAGGCTCGCGGGCAGGTTATGGCGGTGCAAAAGACGACGTCGGAGAGCCGTCACTTGAGGATTCGGAGGGCTTCCATTCCCCATCTCCGCCAGCTTTGCGCCGTTTCAGTAGTGCTCGCGCGTCCGGGTGGCAGCGAGCTTGGGTGAGTGTAATGCGGTGGAGGGCAGCGTTGAGCTGACGATTCCCGGTGCGCGAGAGTCGGTGTCGGGCGCGGCTGGACGACCAGACCGGCAGCGGTGCGGTGCCGTTGTGGCGGGCGAAGGCGTCTTTGGATCGGAGTCGGTCGGCGCCTGCGGTTTCGCCGATGATCTTCGCGGCCGTCAGCGCGCCGCAGCCCACGATCTCCAGCGCCGATCAGGTCGCGTTCGAGTCTGCATGTCATGTTCCGGCAGTCCTCGATCGCCCACAACCGATCCAGATCAGGTTGTGCCTCAATGCCGTTAGCCTCGATGTTTCTCGCGCGCAGCTCACGGGAGGTGACTGAATCGTCACGGGTTGGGGGCCGCTTCTTCCTAGTGGAAGATGGTTCCCATCATGTCGAAGCGTTATCCGCCCGAGGTTCGTGAGAAGGCTGTGCGTCTGGCCCTGGAGCGTCTGGATGAGTACGGATCCCCGTATGCCGCAGCACAGGCCATCGCCCCGATGGTCGATGTGCACTACGAGACCTTGCGGATCTGGATCAAGAAGGCCCTGGACGAGGGTGCTCGGCCGGGCAAGCAGGCAGCCTCGGGCCTGTCCTCGGCCGAACGTGACGAGTTGACTCGGTTGCGGAAAGAGAACCGAGCTCTCAAGCAGGCCAACGCGATTCTGAAACTCGCGTCCTTAGATTCAACGGGTCCAATGCAACGGTGCTGGTGGAGCGAGGGTTTGTGGCGAGGGTTGGGCGGCCGGGGATGTCGGAGGCGATGAAGGCCGAATTGTGGCGGCGGTGGCGCGGCGGGGAGTCGATCAGTGTCATTTCGAGGGCATTGGGCAAGCCGCCGGGATCGGTGTTCACAGTGTTGAAGCACCACGGCGGAATCCCGCCCGCGGAACGCGCTCCCTGCGCCGAGCAGCTCACCATCCAGGATCGGGAGGCCATCTCCCGAGGGCTGAGTGCCGGATGGTCGTTTCGCGCGATTGCCGAAACGCTCGGTCGCGCACCTTCGACTGTGAGCCGAGAGGTCGGGCGCAACGGCGGTCGTGACGCCTATCGCGCTGTTGCAGCTCAGGAGCGTGCCGATGACCAGCGTCGGCGGCCCAAGCCCAGCCTGCTGGAGCGAAACGGCCGACTTCGCTGGCGGGTGATCGAGTTGCTCGATCAGGAGTGGTCACCCGAGCAGATCGTCGGGCGGCTGCGTCTGGACCACCCCGGCGACCCGGAGATGACGGTCAGTCACGAGACGATCTACCGGGCTATCTATACCAGCCGCTGGAAGCTGATTCCCAAGCCGATGAGCAAGAAGCTGCGAACGGGTCGACCGATCCGAAAAAACAAGCGGCACAGCGTAAAAGGACAATGGCGCTCGCAGATCATCAACGCTCGACCGATCAGCGACCGCCCCACCGACGCCGAGGACCGCAGCGTGATCGGGCACCTCGAAGGGGACATGGTCGTCGGTCCCGCCACCACCCAGGTCGCCACGCTCGTCGACCGCAAGTCCCGGTACTTGATCGTGACGAAACTCGCCGACCGCCGCACCGAAACCGTCGTCGAAGCCCTGATCGATCGTTATGCCACATTGCCGGCCACCCTGCGCCGCACGTTGACCTGGGACCGCGGGATGGAACTGGCGAATCACCAAATATTCAGTGCGGCAACAGGAGTCGACGTCTACTTCGCCGCGCCTCGTAGTCCGTGGCAGCGCGGAACGAACGAGAACACCAACAAACTCCTGCGCCAATACCTACCGAAGGGCACCAACATCGGCGCATACAGTCAGGACCAGCTCGACGCGATCGCCGACCGACTCAACAACCGGCCTCGCAAATGCCTCGGCTACCGAACTCCCGCCGAGTGTGTTGCGTTGACAGTCTGAATCTAAGTCCAGTTTTTTCGCGCGGGAACTCGACCCGCGACACCGCTGATCGTCGGATTCATCGACGAATACCGAAAGGTCTACGGCGTCGAGTCGATCTGCCGTGCGCTGGGCGCGCACGGGGTGCAGATCGCGCCCAGGACCTACCGCAAAGCCCGCCGCCGGCCACCCTCGGCGCGTGACATTGCCGACGCCCACGTAGAGAACGCCCTGCGTGACCTGCACGAGAAACCCGAGGCGATGTATGGGCGCCGCAAGATGACGCGCTATCTGCGCCGGCAAGGCCACATCGTGGCGTTCTGCACGGTCGACCGGATCATGCGCGAGGTCGGCATGAACGGGGTCGTGCGGGGACGCAGACACCGCACCACGATCCCCGGCAAGGACGGGATACGGGCCGGGGACGGGCTCAACCGCGACTTCACCGCGGCGGCACCGGATCTGGTGTGGGTAGCCGATTTCACGTACGTTGACGGCGCTCACTGAAATGGTT
>NZ_BDBA01000347.1 GCF_001612745.1 Nocardia amamiensis NBRC 102102
CCCGGCCGCAGGCGCCGAGTAGCGCACCGTCGCGCCGTCGAAATCACTTGGTGCGGAGGGGATCACGGATGTCGGGCCGGGTGGCAGCACCCGGGTGGCCCCGGTCAGCGGTGCGCCGGGATGGGCGCCGCCCGGCAGCGGTGGACGTCGGCCTGCGCGCACCGCGGCGACCGCGTCGGCGAACTCGCCGCCGCGAGCGTAGCGACGCCCGGGGTCCTTCTCCATCGTGATCTCGATCAGTTCGCGCACGTTGCCGGGCAGATCGGCGGGCATCGGCGGCGGGGCTTCGCGGACGTGCTTCATCGCCACGGTGATCGCGCCGTCGCCGGTGAACGGCCGCTGCCCGGCGAGCGCCTCGTAGCCGACCACGCCGAGTGCGTACACGTCGCTGGCCGCGGTGGCGTCCTCACCCACCGCCTGCTCCGGCGCGATGTACTGGGCGGTGCCCATCACCATGCCGGTCTTCGTCACCGGCGACGCGTCCACCGCCTTGGCGATGCCGAAGTCGGTGATCTTCACCTGACCGGTCGGCGTGACCAGGATGTTGCCCGGTTTCACGTCGCGGTGCACCACGCCTGCGCGATGCGCCACGTCCAGCGCACGCCCGGTCTGCTCCAGCATGTCCAAGCCCTGGGCCACCGACAGCCTGCCCAGCCGGTTCAGCACGGTATTCAGTGGCTCGCCCTGGACCAACTCCATGACCAGGTAGGCGGTCTCGCCGCCCTGCGGGTCGATGGTCTCGCCGTAGTCGAAGATCCCGGCGATACCAGGGTGATTCAACTGGGCGGTCGTCTTCGCCTCGGTGCGGAACCGATGCCGGAAGGTCGGGTCGGCCGAGAACTCCGACTTGAGCACCTTGACCGCGACTCGGCGGTCGAGCCTGGTGTCCAGGGCTTCCCAGACCTGACCCATGCCGCCGGTCGCGATCAGTCTCTGCAGCCGGTACCGGTCGGCGATCATCGCACCGTTGTTCAGCATCGAAGTCCCCGTACCTTCACTCGCACATCCATATCGTTCAGCCCCCTCGAAGACCCGCGTCCAGGACCGCGCGAGCCACCGGCGCGGCCACCGAGCCGCCGGTCGCGGCCAGCGCCCGGTCCCCGCCGTTCTCCACGATCACCGCGATGGCGATCTTCGGGTTCTGCGCGGGGGCGAACGCGATGTACCAAGCGTGCGGCGGCGTGCTGCGCGGGTTGGTTCCGTGCTCCGCGGTGCCGGTCTTGGACGCGATCTGATAGCGGGACTGGCCACCTCCGGCGGTGTTGCTCTCCGACGCGATCATCAGGTTGGTCAGGGTCGACGCTACCTCTGCGCTGACCGCTTGTCCGACCGAGACCGGCTTGGTCTTGGACAGCTCGCTCAGATCGGGGCCTTGCAGCTGATCGACCAGGTAGGGCTCCATCCGGACGCCGCCGTTGGCGATGGTAGCCGCGACGACCGCGTTCTGCAGCGGAGTCAGCGCCACATCCCGCTGCCCGATGCTGCTCTGGGCCAAGGCGGCGTCGTCGGGGATCGTCCCGACGGTGCTCTCCGCCACCGGCATCGGGATACCGCGGTGCGGTCCGACGCCGAACGCGGCGGCCTCGTCCTTCAGGTTCGCCGCGCCGACCTTGACGCCGAGTTCGGCGAATGCCGTGTTGCACGACCGCCGAAACGCCTCGAAGAGCGAAGCGGTCGGGTTGGGACCGCAGGTGGAGCCGTTGTAGTTCTCCAGGGTGGTCGTTGTGCCGGGCAGCGTGATGTTCGGTGCCGCGGTGAACTGGTCGTCGGGGGTCGCGGCGCCGTTGGCCAGCGCGGCGGCGGTGACAACCACTTTGAACGTGGATCCGGGCGGGTATGTCTGTGAGATAGCGCGATTCAACATCGGATGGCGCGGATCCGCACTCAGGTTTTCCCACGCCTGGGTGCCGCGCGCGCCGTCGTGCCCGGACAGCAGGTTCGGGTCATAGCTCGGCGTGGACACCATGGTGAGAATCTTGCCCGTGCTCGGCTCGATGGCCACCACCGAGCCCGTGTAGTTCTTACTGGTCATCTGTTCGTAGGCGACCTGCTGCATCACCGGGTTGAGCGTGGTGAGCACATTGCCGCCGCGCGGATCCCGGCCGGAGACCAGGTCGACCAGGCGGCTGCCGAAAAGCTTGTTGTCGGAGCCGTTCAGCACCGAGTCCTCGGCGCGCTCCAACCCGGTGCTGCCGTACTGCATCGAGTAGAAACCGGTGGCAGGCGCGTACGCCTCGGGTTCGGTCGGATAGGTGCGCAGGTACTTGTACCGGTCGTCGGTCGCGACCGAGCTGGCCAGCACTGTGCCGCTGGCCGAGATCTGCCCGCGCTGACGGGAGTATTCGTCCAGCAGCACCCGCGAGTTACGTGGATCGGAGCGCAGATCGTCGGCCTTGATCACCTGAACGTAGGTGGCGTTCGCCAGCAGTGCGACGACCATCACCATCACCGCGACCGCGACCCGGCGTAGTGGAGTGTTCATATCACCGCCCCCGCTTCCGGTCGTCCTGCGTCGCGGCGCAGGAACTCGGTCTGCGCGTCGGCGATCGGCGCCGGTTCCTTCTTGCGCACCGGCGCGGGCGCGCGGGCGGCGTCGGAGATCTTGATCAGCAAAGCCAGCAGCGCGTAGTTGGCCAGCAGCGAAGAGCCGCCATAGGACATGAACGGTGTGGTGAGACCGGTCAGCGGAATCAGTTTGGTGACCCCGCCGACGACGACGAACAACTGGATCGCGATGGTGAACGACAGGCCCGCCGCGAGCAGCTTGCCGAAGCTGTCCCGCACCGCCAGGGCCGTGCGCAGCCCGCGCACCACGAACACCAGGAACAGCACCAGAACCGCGGTGAGGCCGATCAGCCCGAGCTCCTCGCCGATCGTGGTGACGATGAAGTCGGTCTTGGCGAAGGGCACCTGGTTGGGCCGGCCGCTGCCGAGGCCGGTGCCCGCGAGACCACCCGTGGCCAGACCGAATAGCGACTGGGAGATTTGATAGCCGGTGTTGTTGTAGTCGTCGAACGGGTGCAGCCAGGTCTCCACCCGGACCCGGACGTGGCCGAACAGCTGGTAGGCGAAGAAGAAGCCCAGCGCGAGCAGACCGCCGCCGATGACCAGCCAGCCGACCCGCTCGGTGGCGATGTACAGCATCACCAGCACGGTGCTGAAGATCAGCAGCGAGGTACCGAGATCCTTCTCGAACACCAGCACGCCGATGCACACGATCCAGACCGCCAGGATGGGACCGAGATCGCGGCCGCGCGGGAACTCCATACCGAGCACGTGCCGCCCGGCGGCGGTGAACAGCTCGCGCTTGGCGACCAGCACCGAGGCGAAGAAGATGATCAGCAGGATCTTCGCGAACTCACCCGGCTGGACGCTGAACCCGGGCAGCCGGATCCAGATCTTGGCGCCATTGGTCTCGGAGAACTTGCTCGGCAGAATGGCCGGAATGGCCAGTGCGACAAGGCCGATCAGGCCGAGGGTGTAGCTGTAGCGGGCGAGCGTGCGGTAGTCACGCAGGGCGATCAGCAGGGTGATGAACACCAGCGTGCCCAGCGCGGTCCACAGAATCTGCTGATTGGCGTCGGGGGAGGGAAGCGCCCACGAGTTGTAGGCGGCGGTCTGCTGGTCGGCCAGGTCGAGCCGATGGATCAACACGAGCCCGAGTCCGTTGAGCAGCGCGACGATCGGCAGCAGCAGCGGATCGGCGAACGGAGCGAACCGCCGTACCGCCAGGTGCGCGACCCCGAACAACCCCAGGTACGCCAGACCGTACTTGGCGATATCCACGGTGATCGACTGTTCCTGACGACTGGCTTCGACCAGGAAGAGGGACACAGTCGTGATCACCGCCGCCGCGGCGAGCAGCAGCAGTTCGACATTTCGCTTGGTGCTCGGCGGTGGCGCGGGAGCGAAGCCGCCCGGGGGACTGGGAAAGGCTCCAGCCGACGGCGGTGACGGTGCGGACATCAGTCCGTCACCCGACAGTTCTCCCCCGTGGATTGGGGGGTCGGCGACGTGGCCGGAGCCTCCGACTTCGTCGGTGTCTTGATCTCGGTGCCGCGTGCGTCACCCTGCTCCGGCGCCGGGGCCGGAGCAGGTGCGGGCGACGCCGGGGCGGGAGCAGGTGCGG
>NZ_BDBA01000348.1 GCF_001612745.1 Nocardia amamiensis NBRC 102102
TAGCCTCGATTCACCGACGGGAGTTGTGCGTGGTCCGCGCGGCTGCCGGTGGGCGGAGCACCGATTTCAGGCGTGGGGTAGCTGCTGGTCTACCCAGCTTCTCCACTGTTGTTCCTGGACGTAGGGACGGGTGAGATGGTTCAGGTCGTCGTGGTGGTGGCCTGCCAGAGTCGTCGCCAGGCAGCCGCCCAGGGCCAGTGCGTGGGTAGGTGCAGCACGGGTTTGCGCTGCGGGCGGGCCAGGCGGGCGGGAACGACGATGATCTTTCGGCGCAGGGTGGATCCGCGGGCCTTGCCCAGGACGGGGTCGGCGAGTGCGCCTGCGGCGCGCAGCAGATTGTGCGCGATCGCAGCGCAGAGCACCCACGCGGAGTTCGCGCCGAACCGCCCCGACGGCATGTGGGCCAGCGGGCCGTCGATGAGGTCGGCGAACACGGTCTCGATGACGGCGTGGCGGCGGTGGGTGATGTCGGCGTCGACCACGGGTTCGGCCGAATCGGTGAAGAACGGGTGGTATCGCCAGACCGGGAACAGCTCGTCCTGGCGGGCCGCATCGCGGACGCGGCGCACGATCAACCGGGCGGTGACCGCATCGGGCTTGGAAGCGAAAGCGGTATAAGGGATTTCGGCGACCTCGGCGTCGGAGATCCACTCACCGGTGTCGGGATCGCGGACCGCACCCGGATACTTCACCGGCCTCCACGCATCATCGCCGATCGACGCGATCGCCCGGGCCACGGCAGGGTTCTTCGTCAGCACCAACGAGAACCGGGCTCCCGCGCGGCGGCATGCACCGATCACCGACCGGGTGCCGTAGGCCGAATCGCCGCGGACCAGGATCTCACCGGTGACTCCGGCCGCGCGGGCGCAGGCGATGGCCTGGGCAACCATCCGGCCGGCGCCCTTGCCCGAGCCGGTCTTGCCGGCCCGCAGGCGCATCCCCGCGATCACCGGCGCCGCAAGATCGGTGCTGATGGTCGCTGCCAGCGGCGAAAGTCCTTTCCGCAGAATCCGTTTGCCTGCGATCTTGGTGTGACCGTAGGAGGCGCCCTGCTTGGCATACCCATACACCGGCCGCAGCAGCGAGTCGATATCGATGAACGCCCGCACACCGGCACCCGGCAGCAGCTCCACCCGCTGACACAGCCGCGCCAGATGCGCGCGCAGCACCGCCTCGAGCTGGCGAGCATGCCCGAAGGTGAACTCCCGCAACAAGGTCCCGATCGTCGATGGCGCATACACGCGGTCGAACACGGTGGCCATCCCGCCGCTGCGCAGCACATCGGCATCGTCGATGCTGTCCGCACCAGCAGCCATCCCCGCGATCAATGTGGCCAGCTTTGGCGCCGGATTCGCCGACCCCGACTTGATCCGCGGCGCGGTGATCGACACCTTCTCCGCCAGCACCCCGACCAGGCCGGTCTGCTCGGCCAGCCGCATCACCGGCACCAAACCGGCCAGCGACACGAGATTGTCATCGTCGAACACCGCAGACTCCGCGGCGAACCTGTGCGAAACTTGCACCCGAAGTGTCCTTCTGAACTGGACCGATCATTGCCTAGACAACAGTGATCATCCCAGCTCGAAGGGCACTTTCTCATTCACGGCACACCGACGGGCGCAAGCCCGTCGGTGGATCGAGGCTTAGTGCCTGTGAACAAACTGCTCATTTCTGGGTGCGGGCCAGCCTCCGAGACATGAGGATGATCATCGACCAGGTGACCATGGCTTCGTGGTGTTCGGGTAGGCGTTCGTAGTCGCGGACGCATCGTCGGCGTCTGGTGATCCAGGCGGCGGATGGGTCGGCCGAGCGGCGAGGTGCCAGCGTGCTGGTCCTTTTCCGCTCGGCCTCCCGCCGAACCGGACTTGATGGTTTCCCGATCATCCGGCTCTCCGGTGAACTACTGCGTGAGTGGTGCGACAGGGTGCCCGGTGTGGATGTGGCCGTGGCAGGCTTCGCAGACCACGAGGGTCTTGCGTCGCCGGTTGGCCATGGCCGTAATCCATTGGGGCTGAAGCGGTCCCGGTATTCCGAGGTCTGCGAGCTTGCGGATGTGGTGGACTTCGACGCGACCCACTGTGCCGCAGAGCTCGCAGGTGTCGGCCAGGAGCCGGGTGAGGATCTCCTTGTGTGGGTAGTCGACCCGGATCGGCGCAGAGTCGGTGGCTCTCGCCGTTTTCTGCCGGTGCAGCGGGGTCTCGCCGAACCGTGCGACCAGTGGTTTCCTGCCGCTGCGTTCGATGCGTGCTTCGAAGCAAGTGCGCGGTCCGTGCGGTGTCGTGATTTTGGTTTTGTGCTTGGCCGCCATCTTCGACACCGACGAGCGGTGCTTGCCTGCCAGGGTCTTGAGCATGGAGGTCTCCATGACCCAGCGCAGCCGGTGCAGTCGATAGACATCACCGGCGAGCAGGTAATACTGGACGATGCCCCGGTAGATGGCCCCGTAGGTGGCGACGATGGTGTGATCGTTGCCGTTGGTCAGGGCCGCCTGCTTGGCGGGTTTTCCGCGGCGCAGAAAGGGGGCGGACTTGGCCTTGATCACCTCTCGCGGGACGCGAAGTGCGATCTGGCCGTTGACGCGTCGGTAACGGCCGGTCTTCTTCGTGTCGTTGTGCTGGACGGTGATTTCGTAGCCGAGGAATCGTGCCGCGCCTGTGCGAGCGTGGGTGATCAGCGTTTTGTCCTGGGACAGTTCCAGTTTGAGGTCATCACGCAGGAACTGTGCCAGGCGCTGTTTGATTTCTTCGGCTTCGGCCTTGGGTCCGGTGAACCCGAGCAGATGATCGTCTGCGTATCTGCAGTAACGCAGCCGTCGATATCCCGGGTCGTCCGGGTCGGCACTGGGCAGGCTCACCATCTGCTGACGCAGTGTCCGGGCAGCAGCCCGGTCACCACGCCGTCGAGCCGTCGCCAGTTGCGTCTGCAGTTTCAGGTAGGCAGGGTTGCGTGCCCTGCGGTCCCCTCGGGTGTATTCCGGAATGAGTTGTGTTTCAACGAATCTGTCCAGCTTGTGCAGGTAGAGGTTGGACAGGATCGGAGATGTCACGCCGCCTTGGGGAGCCCCCGACAGGGTGGCACCCCATTTCCAATCCTCGAGATATCCGGTCGTCAGCATGTTGCGCAGCAGCCGCAGGAAACGGTTGTCGCGGATGCCCTCGGACACGATCTCGATCAGCACGTCGTGATCGAGCGAGCCGAAGCAGTCGGCGATATCGCCCTCGATGAACCACGCGGTCCCGGTCCAGGTGTTGTCTATTTCCCGCAACGCGGTGTGACAGCCTCTGCCCGGACGGAATCCGTGGGACCGGTCGGAGAACGTCGGTTCGTAATACGCCTCCAACAACAGGCGCATCACCTCACCGACGAGCTTGTCCGACCAGGTCGGCAAGCCCAACGGGCGGGTCTTGCCGTTCTTCTTCGGGATGTGGACCCGTCGCACCGGGCGAAATCGGTAACGCTCGTGGCGCATCGCATCGATGATGCGATCGATCTTCGCCCGCGACATTCCGTCCACGGTCTCCGGCGTGACCCCGGCCGTCATCGCGCCATGGTTGGCGTAGATGCGCCCGTAGGCCAGCAGATATAACTGCGGGTTGAACAGTTGCCGATACAACTCTGTCAGCGGCAGTTTCCGCTTGCCGCGTTCACGCAGGACACCCAGCATCGTTGCGGCGCTCTGCATTTCGCATACCTCCCGATCATCGAGTGTCCGATTCACCTGGCCCCCTTCGCCCTGTGGACGGCTTTCCCGTCCTCCCTGGCCGGGCGTGACTCCGGCGACTACTACGAGGCCTCCGTCGCCGTAGGACTCGCGTCCCGTAGGCGATCCCGCGTTCATGCGTGTCGTACGTGGCAGCGTGACGTAGGCGTCCCACTCATCTCCTTCAATGCCCTCGCTGGGCATCGCCCCGCGCTCTGGAGGTTGCGTCGGCCACCATCGACTCCGACGCAGAGCACGGCACCGGTTTCAGCGGTCGTTTCCGGCGGATGGGAACTTGCATCGACTGGAGATCGGGATTCAGGCAATCCAGCTTTCGCCCTATCACGCGGGTCCCTCCGGCACCCCGTCCCCGACCACTGGGCCCGGTCACCGGATTCTCTGGCATGCTCTTGTCCCCGTTAGCC
>NZ_BDBA01000349.1 GCF_001612745.1 Nocardia amamiensis NBRC 102102
CTGGCCACTCAGGTGACCGCGCGGCTGGGCGCCGCGCTGGACACCCGCCTGGCGGTGCGTGACCTGTTCGAGACGTCCACGGTGGTGGCGCTGGCCGCTCGGGTCGAGCGCAACGCCGGGTCCGGCCGCAATCGGCCGAGCTTGGAGGCGGCGCAGCGCCCGGAGCGTATCCCGCTCTCGCCCGCGCAGCAGCGGTACTGGTTCCTCAATCAGTTCGACACGGCCACCTCGGCGGTGGACAACATCCCGCTGGCCGTCCGTTTGTCCGGCACGCTCGACGTGACCGCGCTGGAGCAGGCGATCAGCGACGTGTTCGCCCGCCACGAGGTGCTGCGCACCACCTATCCGCGCTCGGCGGACGGGCCGCATCAGGTGATCCACCCCGCAGCGCCGTCCGTGGTGGCGCTCACCCCGGTCGAGGTCGCCGAGGAGGATCTGCTCGGCACCGTTATCGCCTTCGCGCTGACCACCTTCGACGTCACCGTCGAGGTGCCGTTGGCGGTCGCGCTGTTCCGTAT
>NZ_BDBA01000350.1 GCF_001612745.1 Nocardia amamiensis NBRC 102102
CATGTGCTGGCGTTCACGGTGCACCACGTCGCCGCCGACGGTTCGTCGATGGGTCCGCTGGCGCGCGACGTGATGGCCGCGTACATGGCCCGGGTGCAGGGCGAGGCGCCGCAGTGGCAGCCGCTGCCGGTGCAGTATGCCGACTACGCGCTGTGGCAGCGCGCCGTGCTCGGGTCCGAGGAGGACCCGGAATCGCTGGCCGCGCAGCAGGTGGCGTACTGGAAGACGGCGCTGGCCGACCTGCCGGATCAGCTGGAGCTGCCCGCCGACCGGCCGCGGCCGCCCGCGCAGTCGTTCCATGGCAAGGCGATCCGCTTCGAGATCGACCCGCAGCGGCACGCCCGCCTGCACGAACTGGCGCGCGCGCACAACGCGTCGCCGTTCATGGTGGTGCACGCGGTGCTCGCGGTCCTGCTGGCTCGTTTGTCCGGCACCGACGACATCGCGGTCGGCACGCCGATCGCGGGTCGCGGTGAACGTGAACTCGACAACCTGATCGGCATGTTCGTCAACACCTTGGTGTTCCGAACCGAAGTAAACGCTGGTGACTCATTCGCCGATCTGCTCGGCGACGTCAAGGAACGCGACCTGGAGGCGTTCGCGAACGCCGACGTGCCGTTCGAGCGCCTGGTCGAGGTGCTCAACCCGGTGCGCTCGACCGCGCGCAACCCACTGTTCCAGGTGGGTCTGTCGTTCCAGAACCTGGCCGAGACCACCTTCGAGCTGCCCGGGCTCACGGTCAGCCCGGTGAACTTCGATTCGCAGCTGGCCAAGACCGATCTGCACGTCACGCTGTACGACCGGTACGCCGAGGACGGCACACCGGCGGAGATCATCACCGAATTCGGCTACGCCATCGACCTGTTCGACGAGGACACGGTGCAGGGCTTCGCCGACCGGTTCCTGCGGGTGCTCGACGCCGTGCTGGCCGACGCCACGGTGCGCGTGGGCGAGATCAATCTGCTCGCGCCGCAGGAGACCGAGCGCATCCTCACCACGTGGAACGAGACGGAATACGACGTCGACGCTCTGCTTGCCGCGCGTTCGGCAGGCTCCACGCGTACCGCGACGCTGGTGTCGTTGCTGGATGCCACGGTGGCCGCGACGCCGGAGGCGGTGGCGCTGGTCGCCGACGAGCCCACCGGTCAACGCGAGCTGACCTACGCCGAGCTGGACACACAGGTGAACCGCCTGGCGCGGTACCTGATCGGCCGCGGCGTCGGCCCGGAGGACCGGGTCGCGCTGGCGATCCGCCGCAGCAGCGATCTCGTGGTCGCCATGTACGCGGTCGCGAAATCCGGTGCGGCGTATGTGCCGATCGATCCCGATCAGCCTGCCGAGCGGACCGACTACATCCTCGCCACCGCCGCACCGGTGTGCGTGCTGACCACCGGACGCGACGGCTTCCGCACGTCCGCGGCCGACATCGTGCAGATCGATGCCATCGACCTCGCCGACTACGCCGGCACCCCGGTGCCCGCGGGCGAGCGGCGCGGCGCGCTGACCCCGGCGAACACCGCCTACGTGATCTTCACGTCCGGTTCGACCGGTCAGCCGAAGGGTGTGGCGGTGCCGCACGCGGCGATCGTCAACCAGTTGCAGTGGAAGACGAGCGCTTTCGGGCTCGGCACCCGCGACGCGGTGCTGTTGAAGACCGCGGCGACGTTCGACCTCTCGGTGTGGGAGTTCTGGTCGGCCGCGGTATCCGGTGGCCGCCTGGTGATCTCCTCCGCCGACGGGCACCGCGACCCGGCGTACCTGAACGAGCTGATGCGCGCCACCGGCGTCACGACCCTGCACGTGGTGCCGTCCATGCTGGACTCGTTGCTCACCGAATCCGGTGGCCGCCTGGCCGCCTCGCTGCGGCGGGTGCTGGCCATCGGTGAGGCGTTGCCCGCCGCGACCGCGCAGCGGTTGCGCCGCGACAATGCCGCCGAGTTGTACAACCTCTACGGTCCGACCGAGGCGGCAGTGTCGATCACCAGCCACCTGGTCACCGACGCCGACCAGGCGGCGGTGTCGATCGGCGCGCCTGAGTGGAACAGCCGGGTCTACGTGCTCGACTCCCGCCTGCGGCCGGTGCCGGTCGGTGTTTCGGGTGAGCTGTACCTGGCGGGCGCGCAGCTGGCGCGCGGCTACTTCGGTCGTCCCGAGCTGACCGCCGACCGGTTCGTCGCCGATCCGTTCGGCGCGCCCGGCACGCGGATGTACCGCACCGGCGACCTGGTGGCGTGGAACGCGGGCGGCGAGCTGGATTACCGGGGCCGCACCGACTTCCAGGTGAAGATCCGCGGCTTCCGCATCGAGCTCGGCGAGATCGAGGCCGCGCTGCTGCGGCAGGCCACGGTGAGCGCGGCCGCCGTCGTGGCGCACCACGATCCGAACATCGGCGACCGCCTCGTCGCCTACGTGGTGACCAGCACCGCGGAGGCGCTCGACAAGCGCGCACTGCAATCGGCGCTGTCGGCCGAGCTGCCGTCGTACATGGTGCCGTCGGTACTGATCGAGCTGGAGGCGTTGCCGCTCAACGCGAACGGCAAGCTGGACCGCAAGGCGCTGCCGCTGCCCAGCTTCGAGAAGGCGGTCTTCCGCGCGCCGGTCACCCCGATCGAGCAGATCGTGGCGAACACCTTCGCCGAGGTGCTGCGCATCTCCGATCGTGAAGGGGCATCCGGCGGGCAGGAGCGCAGCGACCGGGGGACTGGCACAGCGAAGCGCCTGGGTCTGGACGACGACTTCTTCGCCTGGGGCGGTAACTCGCTGCTGGCCACGCAGGTCGCCGCCCGCCTCGGCGAGGCGCTGGACACCCGGGTGCCGGTGCGCCTGCTGTTCGAGGCCTCCACCGTCGCCGCGCTGGCGGTGCGGGTGGAACAGCACGCCGACCTGGGCGGTCGCAAGGCGCTGACCGCCGGGCCGCGGCCGGAGCACATTCCGCTGTCGCTGGCGCAGCAGCGCATGTGGTTCCTCAACCGGTTCGACACCCAGTCGGCGGCCTACAACGTGCCGATCGCGGTGCGGTTGTCCGGCGCGCTGGACGTGGCCGCGCTGCGTGCCGCCATCGCCGACCTGGTGAGCAGGCACGAGATCCTGCGCACCGTCTACCCGCAGACCGAGAACGGCCCGGTGCAGGTCATCCTGCCGCCGGCGCAAGCGGTGCCGCGGCTCGAGGTGCGGATGGTCGCACCCGAGGCGATCGAATCCGCCGTGGTGGCGTTGACGTCGACGATCTTCGACGTGACCGCCGAGGTGCCGATGCGGGTCGCGCTGTTCCAGATCGCCGGCGGCGCGCAGACCGGGTCGGACGGCTCGGTGGACTACGTGCTGGCCATGGTCGTGCACCACATCTCCGGTGACGGCTCCTCGGTCGGCCCGCTGACCAGGGACCTGATGATCGCCTACGCCGCGCGGTCGGCGGGCGAGGCGCCGAACTGGGCGCCGCTGGCGGTGCAGTACGCGGATTACAGCATCTGGCAGCGTGAACTGCTCGGCAGCGAGGACGATCCGGAGTCGCTGGCCGCCAAGCAGGTCGCCTACTGGAAGCAGGCGCTGGCCGATCTGCCCGACC
>NZ_BDBA01000351.1 GCF_001612745.1 Nocardia amamiensis NBRC 102102
CCCCCACACCCCCGCCACCGCGTCCACGACGTAATCACTGGAGAGCCGTGATGCCTGGAAAGCGGGCATGTCCGGTTCGGTGGGAGGCCGCGCGGAAAAGGACCCGCCATCGCGGGCACCTCGCTGCGCGGCCCACCCTACTCAGCAGGCCAAGGGCGAGGCCGGGCTGGATCACTACCAGGTCCGCAGCTGGCGGGCCTGGTATGCCCACATCACCTTGTCCATGCTCGCGCTGGCGTGGCTCGCCGTGTCTAAAACCCTTGCTGCAAAAGGGGAACCAGCGATCTCGACGAGGGCATGATCGCCCTCACGCTACCGGAAATCCGCCGCCTGCCGGTCGCGTTCATACTCACACCACTACATGCCGCCGATCACATCTGGGGCTGGTCGACCTGGCGGCGGCGCCGCCAGCACCAAGCCCGGTTATCGCACTACCGGCGCCGCGGCCACCCACTCACCTGACACCCAGGTGCCGTTGCAGTACTATCGCATTCACCTGGGCGAAGCCGTGGTCACGAAGCCAGGTGACCAGTTGGTGCAGGAGGTATCCATGAGCCTCGACGGTGACCGAGCCGCTGGCGGGGTGGCTGCTCGCTCCTGAGCCGAGTCTGTCGAAAGCGAAGGTCGCACGGCCCGATTCGAGGGTGTCCTCGGTATACGAGTAGGTCTTGGGGCGGTGCGGCCAGTCCCAGTACGTCCGGTTGTAGGTGGCGCCTGGGACGACCACGTCGACCTGCCGCGTTCCCGGCGCCCGCCGCTCGGGCGTGCACAAGGTGGCGGCGATGATCTGGTCCGCGGGAGCGGATTCCGCGGCCGCAACCAGAAGCGACAGTTCGTGGCAGGTCCCCGGTTCGGTGAGCTCCGGTACCGCGCGCGCCGAGGCGGGTACCAGGGGCGGCGCGGAGAACGCGATGATCAGCGCGATCGAAAAGCATCGGGCGAAGTTTCGTTCGGATCGGGATGCGGCCAGGTCCCTGGACACCACCTTCCGGAGAGCGCGTGCGAAGGGAGTTCTGGTGCTGGGTCCTGCCACTGTGTGCTGTCCTTGGTCGAGCAATGGAGCAGCGGCCGGTATTGCCCGACCGCGATGAAGTTGTGAGTTGCTGACGATTGGCCGATCCGTAGCGGTGTGACTCCTTCCACGGACACGCTACGGGCATCCGCTCCAGCGGGCGTGCGCGGACTACGCCGCAGTTCTTCGGGCCAAATCGGTTCGGCGCGCCTCAGCGGTGGGGCCCGCGGGCGACGACAAGGTCGCCGTTCACCTCGGCCGGCGCTCCCGCTGCCTCGATTTCACCCGCCAGTTCGTCCGCCGTTGTGATCCACCAGTCGTATTCGGCGACTGCCCTGTCGATTTCCCGCTCACCGTCCAGCGTGCGGTAGGTCATCGTCCAACGCAGCCGATCGGGACCGGCGGGCACCGCCCGGCCAGACCCCTCGTACCGCAACTGCCCCTGCGCCACCGAGTACGGCGGCACCTCGACAGTCTTCGCGGTGTCCGGGGGCTGCACGTTGAATATCATCGGGGCGCCCGGCACCAGCCTCGGTACCAGATCGGCGAACAACGCCCGCCGTGTTGCCGGCGCGAGATGCCCGATCATATGGATGCCCATGACCGCCACGATTCGTTGCGGCAGATCTAGTTCCGCTGCCCCGCAGGGGAATACCGTCACGCGGTCACCGCCTGGCACGGCTTGCAGACGAGCCAGCAGGATCGCACGTAGATGCGCGGAGGGTTCGGCCACCAGGACAGGAACGGAGCCGATACGGTTCAGCAGTACCTCGGTACCGAGCCCGCTGCCGGCACCGAATTCCACCGCCACACCCGGTTTCGCATCGGCGGTATCCAGGACAGCGCCGAGCCGTTCGACCAGCGCCGGCCACATCGGCATAGAGAGCAGGTGCAGATACTCGGCCGCCGGCGCGTACTCCGCGTAGCCGGTCACCGGGGACGCCGTCCGGTGGCCAGAATCCCCGGGTGGATCAGGTGGTAACCGGGTTCATCCAGAACGTAGCGGTTGCTACCCGGTGTCAGTGCGGCTTCGATATCGGCGAGGTCTGCTGCCGTCGCGCCGACCTCCCGGCCGCATTCCCGCAGGGAGGTCAGATGTTCCGGCCACACCACCGCTTCCAGATAAGCCCGTACCGCGGGGGCGTCGCCGAAACCGACTCGCGGCAGCACGGTGAGGGCGATATCGGACAGACCGGCGGCCCGCAGCCAGCCGATATGCCGGTCGTGGTGATGGGGACCGTCCTCGGGCAGACCCCAGCGCCGCAACGAAGCCGCGCCGATCAGTCGCTCCCACCGCGAATGCCCGGGCAGTAGAGTGGCCCGGTAATAGCCCGAGTAGAACAGGCCGAGCACACCGCCGGGTTTCAGCGATCCCGCCAATCCGGCGGTCACCGCGGCGGGGTCGTCGAAGTTACCCGGCCAGATCACCTCGCCCGCCCAGACGGCGTCGAATCCACCGGGCTCGGCTGCCAGCACCTGATACAGGTCGGCCTGCCGCACCGAAACCCGGTCGGCTATGCCACACGCTTCGGCGTATTCGCCCGCGAGAGCGACCACTCCCGGGTTGAGATCGATCGCCTCCACCTGGGCACCGGTTGCGGCCAAAGCCGGCAGCGAACCGCCCGCTCCGGTGCCGACATCCAGGACGCGGCTGCCGGGCGGGATCGCCATACCTGCGATCGCGGCCGACACCAGCGGTTCCATGAACTTCCTGTTGGCCAAGAGGTACGTGCTGAAAATAGGATCGAGGGTATCGGTGCTCATCGCGCACCCCGGTATGTCATGGTAAGAGTCAATCATTGATGAATATTATTTTCAATAACGGGGAGGACGGTTGCGCCCTCCGCCACACACGACAAAACGGAGTGTGAGCACAACGTGTCCGATCGCAGCCTCGGATCCAATCTCTCGTTCCTGGCACGGCCCGAAAATCTTGCCGACTGGCGCCTGACCCTCGCCTACGGCGTCGCCCATGACACCGGCATCCTCGAGGCACTGCCCGGCACCGTCGCCGAACTCGCTCGCCGACGTGGCGTCGCCCCCACGGCACTGCGAGCAATCCTGACGCAACTGGCCGCATGGCAGATCGTGGTCATCGACGGCGGCCGCTACCGGCTCGGCCCGGACGCACCCCGGGGCGACGAGGCGACCGCACTCGCTCATCACGCGGTACTGATCCGGCGCTGGGCCGGAGTCGCCGCCGCTTTCGGTCTGCAAATGCCGATCCGCTCTGACGGCGGCGACGCTCACAGCGGGGAGGACTATCACAAGGTGGACCGCCGAAGCCGGCTACACGCCACTCGCCGTCACCCAGTTGGCCGACCCGCCGTTGAGTGTCTTCACCGCCCGCCTTTGAAGTCACGACAAGCCGGCGCAGTGCCCATAGGCATGCCGTGATGTCACCGAGGCTCTCCGACCGCAGGCCGGCTCGACGAGAGATGCTCCACCAGCGAGATGAGGTAGTCCTGTGTCCAAGCCCTCTGCGAGATCACGGCGCCTGGCATCAGATCGAGCTCATCGAATCCGAAGCCGCCCGCCGCGGCGTCACCGTCCGCATCGTCTGCGACATCGTCCATGTCCTGCAATATCTTTGGGCAGCGGCGTGGTGCTTCCACGACCACGACGACCCCGCTGCCGAGGACTGGGCCGCCACCCGCGCCCTGGCCGCCCTCGCCGGCCACGCCCTCCAGGTCGCCGGCACCCTCGAAACCGACGCCGAGCGCTGGGCCCGGCCCGCGCCGAGGCCGCGCTGACCACCACCCGATACCTTCACGGGCACGCCGAATACCTGTGCTACCACACGGCTTTGGCCGAGGGCTGGCACATCGCCACCGGGCTGATCGAAGGAGCCGCCCGCCACCTCGTTGCCGACCGCCTCGAAATCACCGGCAGCAGATGGGGACTCGACGGCGCCGAAGCCATCCTGCGCCTACGCGCCCTGATCGGAATCGGAGACTTCCCCGCCTACTGGAACCACCACCTCACCCAAGAACACCAGCGAATACACCCCAACAACTACCAACTCGCGCCTGATCAACAG
>NZ_BDBA01000352.1 GCF_001612745.1 Nocardia amamiensis NBRC 102102
CCAATGCCGCGCAGTTAGCGGTTTCGGGCAGGTGTCAACCGTCGAGGATCTCGACGGTGATCGTGGTGCGGTAGGTGTTGCGGTCGACGTCGCCCTTGGCGCGGTGTTTGGAGATTGCGCGTTTGACCACGCGGGGGCTGGTGCGCTGGCGTCGGGCCGGTAGGGGTGCGGTCAGCACCGCTCGGCCGACGCCGCCGATCAGATCGACGGTGGTGCCGGTGAGGATGTTGGCTGCGTGGACGAGCTGGTCGCGGGCGGTGTGCAGTGCGATGGTGAAGCTGCCGCGGTCGGGGCTGAATCCGGGTGCGGCCAGGGAGGCGTCGGCGATAGCGGTGCGCAGCGCCTGGTAGGTGACCAGCAGGGCGTAGACCTCCTGGGCGACGCCTGCGGGCGTGCGGGCACGCAGCACCCGCCCGCCGAGCAGGCCCGATTTCAATTCCAGGTAGCTGGTTTCAGCGTGTCAACCACAATGCATTCATAACTGTGGTTCGGCTGTGTGATCTGTGGGTTGGGTGGGTGCGGGGTCGTTGTGCCAGCGGCGGCGGACGTGGTAGCCGCGGGGCAGGCGGCGTAGTTGGCGCAGGCGTTCGAGTTCGGTGGGGTCGGCGGTGATGATCCAGCGCCGGGTGTCGGGGTCCTGGCGGGCGGTGACCCAGCCGCGGCGGATCCAGTTGTAGACGGTGACCGGTGGCATGGCCAGTTCGGCGGCCAGCTCGGGCATCCACCAGGTGTGTTGTCCGGGTGGCGGGGTCGGCCGCTGGGTGCGGTGGCCGGATCGGCCGGTGGTGGCGCGTAGCCGGTTCACCAGGTCCCGGATTGCTTGGGGGCCAAAGGTTTCGAACCGTTTTTGGCGGCCGCAGCCCCTCGTTGTTGAGGGTGTCGGCGATCCGGGTGTCGGACAGGCCGGCGTCGTCGAGTTCCAGCACGCGGGCGACCAGCCGCGGGTAGTAGGAAAGTTGTTCCAGGCGAGCGACTGGGCGGGCCAGCTGTCCGCTGGTGCGGTCCCCGCCGGCCCAGCCGATCTCGGTGGTGACCTGTTCGCTGTCGCCGATCACGGTCACGGTGACGACGTCGATGACCGCGCGCAGCAGTTGTTTGCGGTCGGTGTTGGTTGTGGTGGCGGCGCGCCAGAGGGCGGGGATATCGGCGGCGAGACCGCGGATGCGGTCGCGGTCGGCGGCTGAGAGCACTGGCGGGGTGGCGGCCAGGAACCGGTCGTGGTCTTCGCGTAACCGTTCCAGCTCAGTCAGCGCTTGTTCCCAGTCGCGTTCTAAAGTTCTTGACACCAAACGGTTTTCCGGTTCAGCCAGCCGATAGCAGCGGGCGGCCCGGTCGGCGGCGTAGGCGGCGCGTTCCAGGCGCTGGACCCACAAGGTTTCGAGCCTGCCGCGTTCGGCCTCGATCTCGGCCGCGGCGGCCAGTGACACCTCCAGTGCTGCCGGAGCCAGCATCTCCAGCAGCGCCGCGCTGAGGTAGGCGTCCACGCATCGGCCGGACAGGCGCTGGCAACAGGGCAGGCCGTAGTCGGCCCGGGCGCGGCAGCAGACGTAGGTATAACCGTTGACGACACCGTCACGGTGGGTGTAGTGCACGGTCATCTTGGCCCCGCATCGGCCGCAGCGCAGCAGCCCGGTCAGCAGCGCCGGACCCTCCCGCACGGCACCCGGGGTGTCCGCAGTGGCCCGATTGGCTTGCAGCCGTGCCAGATTCGCCCGCCAGCGCTCAGCGGTGATGTAGGCGGGCAACCGGTCCGGCAGCACCACCGTCCACTGCTCCATCGGCACGCTCACCTTCCCCGTCGATCCCCGCCCGGCGATCCGCCGCCGCGGATCGACCGATCGGCGCCCGTGCGCGTAGATCCCGGCGTAGATCGGGTGGTGCAGGATGTTGTTGACCGGTCATCCGGCTGGGGCGCCGCCACTCCAGCTCACCGGCGTCCGGGCCCTCCCGCAACCGCACCCCGATCCGGATGCCGTGCCCGACCAGATACGCCAGCACCGCGTTGACCGTGCCCAGCTCGTCGAACACCTCGAAGATCAGCTCGATGACCGTGCGAACCTGCTCGTCAGGGTCCTTGACGACCTCACCGGACGGGCGCAGCACGTATCCGGTCGGGACCGCGAAGAACAGCTCGCCGCGTTTGGCCTTGGCGAGGCGACCTGAGGCCATCCGCTGCTTGATCAAATGCAGTTCGACCTCGCTCATGGTGCCCTTCAACCCCAGCAGCAAGCGGTCGTTGTGACAGTTCGGATCGTAGACGCCGTCGCTGTCGGCCAGCAGCGTTGCGGCCAGCGCGCACAATTCCATCAGCTGATACCAGTCCCGGCCCGACCGGGCAAGCCGTGAAACCTCCACTCCCACAATGATTCCCACATGACCTAACCCGACCTCGCTGACCAGCTCCGCGAAACCGGCCCGCCCTGCCGTGCTCGCTCCCGACATCCCCACATCGGCATCGATGATCTTCACCCGATCCCGCGCCCACCCCAGCGCGATCGCCCGGTCGACCAGCGCGTACTGCACCCGCAGCGACTCGGTGTGCTCAACCACCTGACGCATCGTCGACTGGCGCACATAGATCACCGCCAGCCGGTCGGTGTGCTCGGCGCTCACTTTGCCCGGCCAATCCGGCGTCTTCCCGCTCATCGGCCGCGTCTCCATCATCCGGCCACGTCAGGCGTCGGCGGATCATCCCGGTGAGCACCCGGACCGCCGCGACCCGGCTCGACATGGGCAGATCCACCCACTCGATCCGCTGCGGCTTCACCGCCGGCCTCCACACACGCAGTAGCCTCGACCTGCCGCTTCAACCGCTCGGCCACCGCAGCCAACTGCAGCAAGCCCTCACGTCCAATCATCAACCCCTCCAGCCTGTTCCGGCTACAGGTGCATCATGAACCGCACGCTTCGATCTCCCATCGCTGGTGGTAGAGCGCGACCAGCTCGGCCGCGGGCCAGCGGTGTGGGTCGGCCAGGCTGGTGAGCAGCCGGTAACGGCCGGTGCGGCGAGGACCGTCGGCGCAGCGCACGACGATCTCGGCATCGATTACGCGCACGGTCACCGTGCCGATGCGGGTCAGCCACGACCCGTCGTCCAGCCGGGCGATCGTGGGGACTTTCCGGTTCAGTTTGGCGCGGATGAGCAGATCGGCGCCGGTACCGCTGATCTGCTCGATCAAGGCGGTGACCGCGAAGTTGCGGTCGGCCAGAAGCAGCATGCCCGGCATCAGGCAACCGAGAAGCCTTGGCGCATAGGTTATTTCAGCGATCTTGTCCGTCCCGAAGACAGCGTCGACGACGGTGCGGGTACCGCAGGCCACCACCGCCAGCAGCCGCAGCATCGGATAGCCCGCGACGGCGTGACCCCCGCCGTGACGACCGTATCCGGCCACGTTCGCCGCACTGTCGGGCACGAACATCGTGGTGCCGTCGATCGCGCACACCAGAAGCCCCCGCCACCGCGCCGCCCCGGCCGCCGGACCACGCACCAGATCGAACAACACCCGCAACGGTTTCACTCCCACCCGCCGCAACGCCTGGGCCAGCGCCGAAGAACCCGGGGCGGCCACCACGACCCCGGACAATCCGGCACACAACCGCGCCCACACCTGCCGATACCCGATGCCGGTGAACAACGCACCCGCCAGCAGCAGATACACCACCACCCGCGACGGCAGCACCCGCACCCGCGACTGCACCGCACCCGCCTGTTCCAACGCCGCATCGACCAGGTCGAACCCCACGATCCCGGTCAGCTCCCCCAGATGCCCCGGCGCGAACACCCCCTGCGCTACCAGCGGCGAGCGATCAATGACAGACTGAACCGACAGCGGGACTCCTCGATCGAGCGGATTGTCTTGGCGGACAACACCTCTCTACCAGCAGTCCCGCTGTCCCACATCACCACCCAACCCAACACCACGATCACCTTGACAAGCCGCCCCACCCGCTAACTGCGCGGCATTGG
>NZ_BDBA01000353.1 GCF_001612745.1 Nocardia amamiensis NBRC 102102
CTAAGGCACAGAGCGAGATGAATCACATTTGTATAAGCATGATCAGGCGTTCGGCTTATCAGCCCGCAAGCCCTGACCAGCACACTCATACTGCTCGCAGCTCCAGAATCACCGCGTTGCGCGAAACACGAAAGAACACATGAGCACTTTCGCTCACGGCGCGGGTGAACCGTAGGCGTTTCCCCCATAGGCGTTGAGTCGCACGTGTGGAAACGTCAAACGCCATCGACCGGCATCGTGGTGTGGCACGTCAATGTGTCTACATGTGGGGAACGAACAAGGCCAACCCCACACTCGCCGGGCGCAGCAGGCACCAGCGGTGATGCACGCCGTCTGGCTTGTCCCGAGTGCCGACGCGCAACACCGCTACTACAGCAACTCACCCTCGCGAGGCTCAGCGAGTACCGTTTTCGAAAGGTATGCCATGCCAAGAGATTTGACGCAGTTGGAGTTGCTCACCGAGCTGGAACCGGTAGTAGCGAAGAATCTCGATCGACACCTTTCCACAGCCAAGGACTGGAATCCGCACAACTACGTGCCCGCGGACAGCCGCCGCACCTTCGCCGCCTCTGCCAGCGTCGATTGGGATCCCGAACAGTCTCGGTTGACCGAAGTAGCCAAGATCGCCATGATCACCAACCTCCTCACCGAGGACAACCTGCCCTCCTATCACCAGCCCATCGCCGAGCACTTCCCCCTCGACAGCGCATGGAGAACGTGGGTCCGCCGCTGGACCGCAGAAGAAAACCGCCACGCCATCGCCATGCGCGACTATCTGATCGTCGCCCGTGCGGTCGACGCGGGGGCGTTGGAGCGCGATCGAATGGTGCACATGACCCGCAGTGGCCACGCCCCCGACCACTTCGGCGGAGTGCTCGATCAGGTCGCCTACGTCACCGTCCAGGAGCTGGCCACCCGCATCCGTCACCGTTCCACCGGCCGAGTGTGTGGCGACCCCATTGCCGACCATATGCTCGCGCGAATCGCGGCCGACGAGAACCTGCACATGATCTTCTATCGCACGCTCACCGCTGCCGCGTTCGATCTGACACCCGACCAGACCATCGAGGCGGTCACCAACGTCGTCAAGAACTTCACCATGCCCGGATACGGTATGCCGAACTGGCGACGAAACGGCGTGCTGATGGTCAAACACGGCATCTACGACCTACGCCAACACCTCGACGAGGTCCTGACGCCCGTGCTGCGAACCTGGAACGTCTTCGGCCGCACCGACTTCACTGGCCGCGGCAACCAAAGCCGCGACGAACTCGCCGAATACCTCGACAAACTCGGCCGCGACGTGATCTGCTTCGAAGAGCAACGCGCTCACCTCCTGGCCCGCTGAAGCCGCCAGAACCGCCACCTCACTCGTACCCGCCTCACCACAATTTCGAGATTGCGGATTCTTTAGCCAGCCAGACTTTTTGCAAATAATTCGGCATGGACAGGGCCGCGCAATCGACAACGGCTCACACAGAGCCCACTCGACGCAGCATCGCATACGCCAGTGCGGCTGCAGGTGGATCCAGGTACAGGCCGACCACGTCACGGACCTTCTCGATGAACTGCGGATCCGTTGACAGCTTCCAGGTGTCCACCAGATGCGGCTTGAGCCGAACGCACGCCAGATCCGCCAAATCGCTGACTGCGACAGGCCGGTCGCCCTGACCATGCCCCGCGTCGACCAATGCGTATCCCCGCCCGCCGGAACCTATTCGAGCGTCTTCACGATGACCTGTTCGACCTCGTCATCGGTGATCGTGCGTGGGGCGCCCGGCCGCGGCTCGTCGGCCAGCCTGTCGCTTACCAACCGGCCACGCCACCGGGCCACCGTCTGCTCCCGTGTCCTCAACACGGTGGCCACCTCCTTGTTCGCCGCACCACCCGCACAGGCGAGCACGATCCGCACCCGAAAAGCCAGCGCCTGTGCGGTTTTCGGCCGCCGCGCCCAGCGCTGCAACGTCGGGTGTTCCTCCTCGGTCAACACCAACTCGGCCTTCGACCGCCCCGACCGAGGGTTATCGGTCACTCCATCCAGCCGCGACTCGACGAAACGCCGCCGCCATTTGCCAACAGTCACCGCAGTCACTGCTAGATCCGCGGCAACCTGCTTGTTCACCGCCCCAGGCTCTGCACACGCCAACACAATCCGCGCCCGTTCTGCCAGCCGGGAATCCCCCGCGCCCACCGAACAAGCCGATCACGCTCCACATCGGACAGAGTCAAATCAACCTTCGGTCGTCCAATCCGCACCACTTACAAACAGTAACAACAACTTACGGCGCTAACCTCGATCTTTCGCCGGGCCTGTGGCCCGGCGTAATCGGGTTCGGATTGGGGTTTTCGGATCGTATCCGGGCTGGCGGGTGTGGTTGACCGGCCCGTGTCAGCGGGCTGGCTGCCGGGTTCCACGGGCCCGGTGGTGGTCCTTTCGATGGTTGTAGGGGATGTTTGTGCTGGTCAGGTTCTTGTCAGCCGGGTGAGGGCGGTGACGGCGAGGCCGGTCCAGGGGTTGTGGGCCGACAGGCGTAGGTGGACGCGGCGGGCGTGGCGGGCCAGGCGGGCGGGGATCGAGAACAGTCGTAGCCGGAGGGTTTTCGGCTCCCAGCGGCGTGCTTCGTGGTCGTGGAGGGCGAGGGTTTGCATCCAGGCGGTCAGGTCGAGCGCGAGCGCGACCAGGGCGAGCCAAATGCGGTTGGCGTCGAAGCTGTGGAACGGCAGGTTCCGCAAGCCGGTGTCCTTCGCCGCGCGGATGCGGTCCTCGCAGCGAGCCCTCTGACGGTGCCGTAGTTCCAGGTCAGGCAGCTGCCCTGTGGTGGTGTTGGTGACAAACGCGGTCAACCGCATCCCGTCGCGGTCGGTGAACCGCAGTTGCGCGCCGGGATGCGGCCTTTCCTTCCTGACGATCAACCGCATCCCCGGCGGCCACCCTGACAACTCGGCGATGCCGGTGGCTTCGACGAGCCAGGCGCCGTCGCGGACTTCGCCGTCGGCGTCGTAGGCCGGTGTCCAATCTGCGGCGGTCAGGTAGGAGTCCATGGCTTCGACGATCTCGTCGGTGAGGGTGAATCCGATCGAGTACTGCATCCGGCGGCGGTGGCAGTAATCGAGGAATTCGTGGGTGCCGCCACCGGAATCGGTGCGCACCAGCACTTTCCGCCCGATCCGCCACGACGGGTTCCACGGCAGCTGGGCGAGGGCTTCGTGCAACACCTGTTTGTGGTCGGCGGCGGTATTGCTCCCGGCGTTACCCGGCCGCAGCATCACCGCGGCGGGTTCGCCGGTGCCGGTCTCACCGTGGTCGATGAACGCCCACAACGGGTGGAAACCGAAACCGCGTTTGAACGTCGGTGCCGCCTTTTCCTTCTCCGAGTATGCGGCGGTCAAGGTGGCGTCGAGGTCGATCAGCAGCGGATGCCCGGCGTCGATCCCGTGATCGGGAGCATGCCCCCGCGTCCACGCCCGCGCTCGTGCATCAGCACGCGCGGAAGCAATGGCCGCCAACGCTTTCGGCGTATCAGCCGCCAGAACGGTCACCAGCCGCGACACCGTCGGATCCGACGCCACCAGACCGAACACACCCGGTTCGGCCCGCAGCAGTGCCAGGTCCGAAACACAGTCACCGCCGACCGCGAGCGACATAGCCAGATCAAGCACGATCTTTCCCGGATCGTGTGTGGCCATCGGTTTGCGCCACGGTGCCAGCACCGTCGACAAGCCCTCCACCAGGCCGACCCGCTGCGCGGTGCGCAGCAACAACACCGCCCCGGCCTGCGACACGACCCCGGATCCATCACCGTCCACGACCAACACCGGATACGGCGAGATAGACTTCCGCACCAGAAGGGTGCTCCTCACTT
>NZ_BDBA01000354.1 GCF_001612745.1 Nocardia amamiensis NBRC 102102
GCAGCGCCGCAGGCGCTGCAAAACAAACACAGTAGGATTGCCAGGTGTCTCCGGCCGATCGTGCGAACAGTCGACGCCGCCAGTCTCGGCGCCGCGGTTCGGCCGCCAATGCCGCCAAGCCGCGGATGCGCACGGTACGGGAGACCTCGGCGGGCGGGCTCGTCGTCGACGGACTGGACGGCCCGCGGGAGAACCGCAGCGCGGCCCTCATCGGCCGCACCGACCGCCGCGGGCGGCTACTGTGGTCGCTGCCTAAAGGACATATCGAAGAAGGGGAGACCGCGGAGCAAACCGCGATCCGGGAAGTCGCCGAGGAGACCGGCATCAATGGTGTGGTGGTCGCCGAACTCGGCAGTATCGATTACTGGTTCGTGACCGACGGTCGGCGGGTACACAAAACAGTGCATCATTATCTGCTGCGTTCGGTCGGTGGTGAGCTGTCCGACGCCGACGTGGAAGTCACCCAGGTCGCGTGGGTTCCATTGACCGAACTGGATTCTCGGCTGGCCTACGCCGATGAACGGCGACTGGCCGAGATGGCGAACAAGCTGATCGACCGGATGGAGACCGGCAAGCGATGACGCGTGGACTGTTCCGGATCTTCGTGGCGGTCCTGACCATCCTCGGCCCCGTGACTGCACTGCCGCTGCTGGATGTGATGGCGGTGGCGCAGCCCACCGGATCCGGTACCTCGTCGAACCCGAAGTTCCTGAAGCTCTCGCTGGATTCGGTGTCGCCGACAACGGTGACCACGGCCAGCGACTCGGTGCTCACCGTCTCGGGCACGGTCACCAACATCGGCGACCGCTGGGTGGACGACGTCAGCATCCGCATCCAGCGAGCGGCGGCGATCACCGCGCCGAGCGGGTTGCGCACCACCTTGCGCCTCGACGAGGTCAGTTACGACGTGAACGGCGAGTTCGAGGACGTCGCGCTGCGGCTCGATCCGGGGCAACGCAAGCAGTTCACCTTGAGCATCCCGTTGCGCTCGGAGAGCGGCACGGCGTCGTCTTTACGCATCACCGAGCCGGGGGTGTATCCGCTCCTTCTCAACGTGAACGGCGAACCCGCTTACGGCACCCAGGCCAGGCTCGACGATGCCAGGTTCCTGCTACCGGTACTCGGAGTGCCGCCCGCTCCGAGCGAGAACGGCACCGGTACCGCGGCCCCGGCGATACCCTCGCCCACCGACGCGCCCGTGGCGACGACCTTGCTCTGGCCGCTGGCCGACCGGCCGCGGCAGGTCGCGGGCCATCCGGGCAGCGTCGACGGCCTTGTCCAACTCACCGACGATGAACTGGCCGCTTCGCTCGGGAAGGGTGGACGTCTCGACCAACTGCTGGCCGCGCTGGAGGGAGTGCTCGGCGGGGGCGCAGGCCGGGACAGCAACCTGGCCGCGGCGGTATGCGTCGCCGTCGATCCCGATCTGCTGCTCACGGTGCGGTCGATGACCAAGGGCTATCGCGTCCTGGCGAGCCCGTCCGACCCCGATGGCGCGACCAGGGCGGGCGCCGGCGCCGAGAACGCGCAGATCTGGCTGGACCGGTTGCGCGCGCTGGCCGGGTCGATGTGCACCGTGGCGCTGCCGTTCGCACAGGTCGATCTCGCCACACTGGCCGCGGTCAACGACCCGGCGCTGTCCGCGCGCGCGATCACCGAACCCGCCGACATCGTCGACTCGATCCTGTCCACCCGCTCGGTGCGTGGTGTCAGCCTGCCGGATTCCGGAAGCATCGATGCCGGTGCGGGACTCCTGTTGCGCAACCACGGTTTCGGGACCGCTGTGCTCGCCTCGACCGCCACCATCGCGCACGGCACCGCGGATTGGGCGCAGTCGACCAGCGAAAGCGGTAGGACAACGGCCGATGCGAACCCGGTTTCCTCGATCGCGGACTCGGCAAACCCGGAAGTGGTCCGGCTGCCCGCGATCACCGCGTTGCCACCGGCCGCCGCGCCGCCGGCGCCAACAGCCAACGGAACTCAATCGGCCGCGCCCGCTCCGGCCGTCGACCCAGCGCTGCACGCGGTGACGTTCGACATCTGGTCCGCGACCGCCCTGGCCGCGGTCGGCTCCAATCCACCCACGCCGCCGTTCACTCCGTCCCGGGTCCGCTACGACGTCACCAACGATTCGCGTGCGGCGCGATTGCAGGACGCGCTCGGCGCGATCTCCTGGACCGCGCTGCATCCGGAGGCGAACCGGCCACGCTCACTGCTGCTCGTGCCGCCGCAGCAGTGGGGCCCGAACCGGGACGAAGCGAGCGCGCTGTTGCGCCAAGTGGACACGCTGCTGCGTGGCAACCTCGCCACCGCGCGTCCGTTCCATGACCTGGTGGCGCTGCCGCCGGATCCACAGCCCTACGAGCTGGACTATCTGCCCCAAGCCGCGCAGGACGCGGTGCCGGACCGGTTCGTGCTGCCGGTGCGCGACCAGGGTCGCCGGATCAGCGAGATGATGCGCGCGTTGGTGGATGTGCCGGAGGCCGAGCCGACGCCGCACGCCTTCCTGACGCCGCTGCGCGACGACCTGATCCGCACACTGAGCCTGTCGGACCGGCGGGCGGGCGACGCCGCGCAACCAGACACCTTCGCCCAGCGCAGGCTGGACCAGACCATCCGGACGATGGACCGGCTCTACCGCTCGGTCACTGTGCTGCCGCCGGGCGGGGTCTACACACTGGCGTCCGAGCAGAGTCCGTTGCTGCTGGTCGCGCGCAACGATCTGCCCGTGGCCATCCGGGTCAGGTTCCGGATCGAGGCGCCGGCGGAGACAGAGATCACCGACCCCGGCGAGCAACAGCTTCCGGCGAACGGGTCCCGATCGTTCCAGATTCCCACCGAGGTCAGCGACAGCCGCAACCTGGTCATTCCCATCTCACTCACCACAGCGGAGGGGATCGCACTCGGCAATCCCACCCAAGTCTCGGTGCGTTCGAACGCTTACGGTCAGGCCTTGGCGATAATTACCGGATGCGCTGGACTCCTGCTGCTCTTGTTGGCCGGCCGCCGTTTGTGGCGCCGGTTCCGCGGGCAGCCCGATCCGGCGGACGAGGGCTTCGATCCCGGCACCAGGCGCCGGGTCAACCGGTACCGGCGCGCACGCAGCCGGATGCTGCGGGAGCAGGAGCAGCTCCAGGAGACCAGGTGAGGGACTCTGCCGCGACGGACCCTCACAAACCGCTTCTACCTGCACCAATGTGGTATCCCACGATGTCGTGTGGCACGGTGGGGGACAATCGGAGTGTTCCCGTGCCGGTCCCGGCCGGTGGGGCACGATGGGCAGCATGTTCACCGATCACGGTGAACCGGCGGCGCACCACACCAATGGGGGTGCGGATATCTCGGCGGGTACAGGAGGCATGATGAGCGACGATGACATATCGGCTCATCGCCCTGGACCAGGTGACCGGCACGACGGGCCACCCGCCCGCCGAGCGCCGGTCGCACCGTGGGAACGCCGTCCGCCGCATCCCGAGGCCGGTCCCGACATGAACGGCGGCCAGCCGGAGGTGCCGCAGATCAGTCATCCTTCGGCGGCGCCGCAACCCCAGCCGGGTCAGCGCATGCCACCGCCGCCCGCACCACCGCGACCGCAACGCCCGCCCGTTCCGCCGCCGCCGCGCTCCGACCCCGGGCCGCACCCGGGCCAACGGCAGTATCCCGCGCCGCCTCCGGGTCCCGGACAGCCGCCCGGTTCCGCACAAGTGTCCGGTTTCGCACAACGGCCCGGCCCCGGACAGTCGGCCGGTCCCGCCGAGCAACGGCGCCCGGTGCCGCCTGGTCCCGCACGTCCGGGACCTGGCCAGTCCGGTCCGCTCCCGACGGGTATGCCGAGGCCCGCGCCGCCTGCTCCGC
>NZ_BDBA01000355.1 GCF_001612745.1 Nocardia amamiensis NBRC 102102
GACCACCTGGATCCGGTCGCCGACCTCGGCCTTGACCTTGGTCACCATCTGCAGCACCTGCGCCTGGTGGCCGTGCGCGGTGTCCACCACGAGCACGTCGACACCCGCGTCGGCGAGCGTCATGGCACGCGACCAGGCGTCCTCGCCGACGCCGACCGCGGCGCCGACCAGCAGGCGGCCGTCGCGGTCCTTGGTGGCATTCGGGTACTGATCGGTCTTGACGAAGTCCTTGACGGTGATGAGCCCGCGCAGCCGTCCGTTGCCGTCGACGATCGGGAGCTTCTCCACCTTGTGCCTGCGCAGCAGGCCCAGCGCGGCCTCGGCGGTCACGCCCTCCTGCGCGGTGATCAGCGGGGCCTTGGTCATCACGTCGGCGACCCGGCGGTCCTGGTCCACCTCGAAACGCATGTCGCGATTGGTGATGATGCCCACAAGCGCGCCGGTCTCGTCCACCACGGGAAGCCCGGAGATGCGGAACCTGGCGCACATCGCGTCGACCTCGGCCAGGGTGTCGGTCGGACGGCAGGTGACCGGGTCGGTGACCATGCCGGCCTCGGACCGCTTGACCGTCTCCACCTGGGCTGCCTGGTCGGCCGTCGAAAGGTTGCGGTGCAACACGCCCATGCCGCCGGCGCGGGCCATGGCGATGGCCATCCGCGCCTCGGTCACCGTGTCCATGGCCGAGCTGACCAGCGGGGTGCGCAGCCGGATCTCCCTGGTCAACAGGCTGGAAGTCGCCACGGAACTGGGGATGAGATCCGACGCGGCGGGCAGCAGCAGCACATCGTCGAACGTGAGGCCGAGCATGGCGATCTTGTTCGGATCGTCGCCACCCGTAGGAGGGCGGACTGCGATTCGTTCGCCCGATACGGGATTACTCATTCGGATCGACCCCTCCTGGACGTCGATAGCGACCGGCACCGGACGAACCGGCGTCGGGACGGCTGATGGGATGGACGGTGGCGTTCGGCGGCGGTGCTGTCGGACCCGCCGTAGCCTTGCTCCATGGTATCGGTCCGGTGAACTCGCCGACGAAGTGAGGCCACCACCGAAACTGGCGGGCCGCATCGCTGGCGCAGACGGGCCTGTTCTGCGTACCGTGGGGATGTGCGCGACCATCTACCACCTGGCTTGCCGCCGGATCCATTCGCCGGAGACCCCTCCGACCCGTCCGCCGCGCTCGATGCCATCGAGCCCGGCGAACCACTGGATCCCCACGAGCGCCTTGCGGTCGAGGAGGATCTCGCCGACCTCGCGGTGTACGAGGCACTGCTGGCCCACCGCGGTATCCGCGGACTCGTGGTCAGCTGCGAAGACTGCAGGCAGGACCACTACCACGACTGGGACATGTTGCGCGCCAACCTGCTGCAGCTGCTGGTCGACGGCACGGTCCGCCCGCACGAGCCCGCCTACGACCCGACGCCGGAGGCGTATGTCACGTGGGACTACTGCCGTGGCTACGCGGACGCCTCGATGAACGAGGCCTTCCACGGCGACGGGTTCGACGGATTCGACAGCTGAGAACGCACTCCCGCAGAGGGACGCGGCCCGTAGCAGGCTCGCGTACTCGACGCTTGCCACTGTGATTTTCGACGCACACGGTCACGGTGTCAGGCCTACGGCGCGTTGTCGGCAGACCGACGCGCCGACCGCCGGACAGACAGAAAGCCGACCGCCGGATGGCGATCGGTTCATGTCTTTCTCGAGGATTCTTCTGTTCAGCGACCGGGGGTGAACCCACCCGGGCTGATGGGGGTGCCGGGCACGATGACAGTCGGCGGCGTGTAGTTGCCCGGAGTCTGGGTCTGGACCCGCGTGGGAGGCTGCTGCGGCGCCGTCGGAGACCCCCCGGTATCACCCGTGGGTTCCGCGGTAGGCGGCCGCACGTCCGTGGTCGGCGCGGTCGGCGGCTGCTGGGCCGGCGTGGTGGGTTCCACGGGGGCCTGCGGCGGCGTGGTCGCCGCAGGCGGCGGGGTGGTCACCGGCGGGACGGTAGTCGGTGCGCCGCCGCCGTTCGGTGCGGTCGCGTCCGGCGATTGCGTCGGCCTGCCGGACTGCTCCGCCGGCTGCTGCAGGATCGTGCCAGGATCGCCGGTCGTGGGATTGGGCCGCGTGGTCGCGGTGTTGCCCAGGGTCGCGCGCGGGTCGGTGGTCTTCGGCGCCGTCGACTCGAGCTGATCGGCCAGATCGCCGTTCACCTTGCGCAGCTCCTCGAGCAGGCGCTGCCACTCGGTCATCAACTCGCCGCGCTTCTGCGGATCGCTGACCTGCTCGGCAGTCTCCCTGGCCCGCTCCAGACGCTCCTTGGCCTGCGTCGGGTTCTGCGCGACCAGCGCCGACGCCTGACTCAGGTCGTTGTCGGCCCGCTGCACCACGGTGGTCTGGGCCTGTTCACTGAACACGACCTCCTTGACCCGCCACAGCGGATCGCCCGGTTCAGCGTTGTACGAGAATGCCGTCATGCCCCCGATGACCAGGGCGAGCGCCGCCGCGGTGCCCATGATCGGGCGAAGCAGCCGTAACCGCCCACCCGCGTGCGCCCCGATGCGAGCCTGCCGCGCGCCGATCTCCTGGTTGACCGCGGCCACGATCGCATCCAGATCCGGCTCCGCGGGCATCGGCGCGGCGGTCAGCTCCGCGCGCCAATCCGCGAGCAGCGTCGCGAGCTGATACTCCTCGGCGCTGTCGGTGTGCACCGGACCATCGCTGGCGATGGCGTCGATCAGAGCATCGTCGCGGCGTACCGCGGCGATGTCGACCGGGCCGGTGTCACCGGACGCCTCGGCGTAGGGACCGCTGTTCCGCGATCCAAGCCGCGCCTTCCAGTCACCCCGACCGCGCTCGCCATCCCTAGCCATACATTTCACCTGCCCTCGCCACTTGTGACTTGAGTTTCGCGAGTGCCCTGTGTTGGGCGACCCGTATCGCACCCGCCGTACTGCCCACGGCGACTGCGGTTTCTTCCGCTGACAAACCCATCACCAAGCGCAGGATCAAGATCTCCCGATGCTTCTCAGGAAGCGTCGCGAGCAGACGGTTCATCTGCCTGCTCGTCTCGGATTCGAGAGCTCTCTGTTCCGGTCCCTGGTCGGTGGATATGACATCTGGTACTTCGGCCATCGCCTCCGCCTTGTTACGGGCGGCATTGCGATGCGCGTCGGCGACCTTGTGCGAAGCGATTCCGTACACGAAGGCCATGAAGGGCCTGCCCTGGTCTTGATACCTGGGCAAGGCGGTCATCACAGCCAGGCAAACCTCCTGCGCAACGTCGTCCGCGGAGAGCTGCCCACGCTCCGCGGCTCCGATCCGGGCGCGGCAGTAGCGCACTACCAGCGGACGGATCAAACCGAGTACCTGAGCTAAAGCGGATCTGTCGCCCTGCGCAGCGGCAGCGACGGCGAGGTCCAACTCTTCGCCCGTGTGCGTCATCGTCAGAGATATTCCTGGCGTTACAAGTGGCACGGTCCGGTGACGACCTGTGCTTCCACCGAAGGGGCGGAACGGATCTAACAATAGCGACCCGTCGGCGGGAACTTGGCAACACGGTCTTCTCCGTGATCGTCTACCAGCCACCGAGCGGCCGCAGCGCCCCGCCGCGGCGACCGACGATCGCGGCGCACTCGTCCGCTTCCGCCGCCGCGCCTTCGACCCCCAGTCCGGCACGCAGCATGGCGCAGGCCCACCGCAGCGGGAGCAGGTCGTGCGCACGACACTGCTCGGCCACTTCCTCGCTCAACGCGACCGATCGCTCGCGCGTGTCGCCCGCCGCGG
>NZ_BDBA01000356.1 GCF_001612745.1 Nocardia amamiensis NBRC 102102
GGTGCAGGCAGGGCCGCACGGTCGAGCTTGCCGTTCGCAGTCAGAGGCATAGCAGCGAGCTCGATGGACACCGACGGCACCATGTAATCGGGGAGCCGTGCCGCGAGTTGGGCGCGGATGTCGCCCGCGTCCACGGTCGTGTCGGCTCGATCGTCGACCACGTAATAGCCGACCAGACGTCCTGCTCCGTGCCCGTCATCATGTACGGCGACCGCGCACTCACCGACACCGTACACAGTCGCCAGCTGCGCTTCGACCTCCCCCAACTCGACTCGGTAGCCACGGATCTTGACCTGCTCATCGTCCCGTCCGAGGAACTCCAGGGTGCCGTCGGGTAGGAACCGTGCCCGGTCTCCTGTGCGGTAGAGGCGGGCGCCGGGAGTTGCGGCGAATGGGTCGGGAACGAATTTCTCCGCAGTCAACTCCGGGCGGCCGAGGTAGCCGCGGGCGACTCCGGCTCCGCCCAGGAACAGCTCGCCTGCCACACCTATTCCGACCGGCTCCATCGACGCGTCCAGCACGTAGGCCGTGGTGTTCGCGATCGGTCGGCCGATCGGTACCGGATCCTTCTCATCGTCACCGCAGACGTGGGCGATGCTGCCGACGGTGGCCTCGGTGGGGCCGTACTCGTTGATCAGCCGCGCTGATCCGGCGACGCTGCGGATGCGGCGGACGTCGTCGCGGCGGAGTGCTTCGCCGCCAACGACAATGGTTCCGATGAACGGGGACGTGCTCGCCGCATCGCTGTCGATGTTCAGAGTTCGCAGGTGCGCTGGTGTCGTCTTCACCAGTGCACGGTCGAGGTCTTGGGTGTTCGGGAGGGCATGGCCGTCGTCTTCGGACGGGAAATGTACCCGACCGCCGACGGTCAAGGGAGTCCACAATGTCGTGATCGTGAGATCGAACGTAATCGAGGAGGTCACCCTCGACACGACGTGCTCTCGGTCCGGGAGGTACTGCCCGGCGCTCCACTGCAGGTAGTGGCTGAGTTGGCGATGTTGGTTGACGACGCCTTTGGGTTGACCGGTGGAACCGGAGGTGTAGAGGACGTACACCGGATCCTCGGGGTCGGGTCCGGGCCGTGCGTGTTCGGATCGAGCGTCGGTCTCGATGATGGCGGGCCAGTCGGTGTCGACGGCGACCGCGTCCGTGTTCCATGGCGACGGCAACCGGGACCGCAGGCCGGACCGGGTAACCACCAGCGCCGCCGCGGAGTCCTCCAATAGGAACGCCAACCGGTCAACTGGGTGGGCCGGGTCCAACGGCAGGTAGGCTGCGCCCGCCTTCAACACCGCTACCAGCGCGATCACCAGGTCGCTGCCCCGGTCGAGGCAGATGCCCACGATGGCCCTGGTGCCAACGTTCCGAGAGCGCAGATATCGGGCCAGGATCTCCGAGCGCTCATCGAGTTCGGCGTAGGTCCATGACCCGCCGCCATCGGTGCTTACCGCGCAGGCCTGCGGCGTCGCCGCGACCTGTGCCCGGAACAGGTCCACCACTGTCCGGTCGGAGCCCCCGACTTCGGTGCGATTCCATGTGCGCGTCACCAACTCGTGCTCCGCGTCCGGAAGCGCCTGCACCGCACGAACATCCATCGCGGGGTCGGCGACGATTCGCCGTAATGCGGTGACGAAGTGCTCTGCCACACGTTGCACCGCCGGGTCGGCGACTCGGGAGGGGTCGTATTCGAATTGCAGGGTCATCAGCTCGTCGGGCTCGACGACCATGGTCAGCGCGTAGTTGGTCGGTACCCTGGAGATCGTTACCTCTGCTGCGGGCAGTTCGCCGCTGTCGGTGCTCGGATAGTTCTGGAACACCAGCGCGCAGTCCAATACCGCGTCGGGGTTGTCGATGCCGGCGCTGCGCAGTGCTTCGCCGACCCCGACGAACTCGTGATCCATACGTGCGGCGGCCAGACCGTGCACATCTTTGACGAGGTCGACGAAGCGGGCATTCGGGTCTGGGTCGATGCGGATCGGGTAGGTCTGAATGAATGCTCCGATAGCGGTGTCCAGGCCGGGGGTGGCCGCCGCGCGTCCTGACGAGGTCGCGGCAAACAGAGCGGTGGTGTTGCCGGTGTTCTTGACCAGGATCGCAGCCCAGGTGGCTTGAATGACGCTGTTGAGCGTCGCCCCCAGATGCCGCGCTGTGCGGCGAAGTCCGTCGGATTCCGCGGCGTCCAGGATGTGGCGATGGTGTCGCCACCCCGGTCCTGCCGCCAGGGTCCCGCAGGCCAGTGTTCGACTCAGCGGCGCCAGGTCGGTGATGCCGTGCAGGTGCGCCTGCCAGAACGCGGCGGCCTTGTCTCGGGGCAGTGCGGCTAGCCAGTCGAAGTAATAGGCCAGTGCGGCGCCGTCGCTGTCTCGGGCCGGGCCAATGGGGTCGGGCGACGCGTAGAGGTGCAGGAATTCCTCGACGAGTCGCGTTGTGCTCCAACCATCGAGGATTGCGTGGTGGTTGGCCAGTATCAAGTGGAACGCGTCGGCGTCGGCGAGCATGTAGACACGGGCCAGTTCGCCGCCGTCGTCGATCGAGAATGGTCGTGCCCGGTCGTCGGCGAGCAGGCAGTCGACCGGGGTGTCGGTGACCGAGCCTGCGTTGATCAGCTGCGGATGCGCTCCCTCACCCGGCCGCTGACGCAGGTGTCCGCCGTCCCAACCGAAGGCGTTGCGCAGCATCGGATGGGCCTCTGTCAGTGCAGTCCAGGTTGCGCGGAATCGCATGAAGTCCGGTGGCGCAGCGACGGTGACGACCAGCTGGCAGTGGTAGGTCGCCGCGTCTGTGCCAGCGCCGAGCGATTCGTAGATTATGCCGCGCTGTGCCGCGGTCAGGATATGGCTCGACTGGTGGGTGCTGCTGCTCATTCTCGCTCCGAGTTCCCGAGTTCGCTGGACAGGACGGTTAGGATCGCCAGTGTGTTATCGGCCAGGGCGGTGACCTCGGCTTCGGTGTGGGTTCCGGTGTCATGCCGCAGCCAGACGGTGAGTCGACCGTTCTCGATCGCGGCGTCGACTTGCAGCAGATAGTGCCGGTCACCCGCCGACGCCGGCGGGGCAAGGGGTTCGGTGGCGTGCGCGAACATCGCGTCTTCCCGGTCGGGGGTGTTGAATTGCCCGAGGTAATTGAGGCAGACATCGGAGGTCTTAGTCGGCAGCCGCCACCCGGCCAGGTAGGCGCCGACACCGAATCCGACACCACCGCGCGGGGTCGACGCGATCGCCTCGCGCGCGATCGCCAACGCCTCGACGGGAGTCGTATCAGCAGTCAGATCCAGCCGAACGGGATAGATCGCGGTGAACCACCCCACCGACCGGGACAAATCCATCCCCGCCGAAACGTCACGCCCATGACCCTCCACATCCACCAGAACTGAGTTGAGATGCGGTGTACCGCTGGCGGGTTGGGGACGCCATCGCTGAAGCGCCAAAGCCAGTGCGGCGGCAAGAGCGGGTTCGATCGAACGAGTCCGAACGAGGTTGGCGATCCGGTCGATCTCAACCGCAACGACGACCTGAGCGGAGTCCTCGACGCGAGGCTGGGCTGCTGGCCTGATGGTGAAGGGTGCGTGTTCGGTGACGGTGTCCCAGTGTGCCCGTTCGGCGTGCTGTTGTGCGCTGTCGACGCTCTCGTGCAGCGAGCGGGCCCATCGGGCGAACGAGGTGGCCTCCGGGGGCACAGCAACGACCTGCCCCGCTGTTGCTGCTTGGTAGGCGCGTTCGAGGTCGTCGATAGCGATGTGCC
>NZ_BDBA01000357.1 GCF_001612745.1 Nocardia amamiensis NBRC 102102
ACGGCCGGGTGGCCGGAGGTGGCGGTGGTGTACGTGGTCGACTCGTAGGTGATCTCGTACTGCTCGCGCGCCTGTTCGGCCCGGGACAGCGCCTCGGACTGGGAGAGCGTGACGACGCCGGTTGCCGTGGTGACGACGAACGCCGGGTGTTCTTCGCCGAGCGGGCGTACTCGGTCGGCGTAGGACACCGGGTGCGGCGGGGCTGCGGCGAGGTCTTGGCGGACCTGTGGGTCGTCGAGTGCCAGCCAGCGGATGTCGCTGTCGGACAGCGGCTCTCGGGTGATTCCGAATCCGGCGCCCGCGCCGGTCAGCTCGTCGGTCGTGAGGTCGCCTGCGAACAGGCAGGCCGCACCGGCCTTCTGCACCGCCCACACCGCGACGACGGCGTCCACCGAGCGCGGCAGGGCCACCGCGACGACGTCGCCCGGTCCGGCACCGCGATCGATGAGCAACCTGGCCAGCTGTGAGGAACGCCGATCCAGCACGTGGTAGGCGACCTCGTCGTCCCCGGCCAGCAGGGCGGGCGCCTCCGGGTCCTCCTCGACGACCTCGGCGAGCACCTTGGCCACCGTGTGCGCGCCGACCCGGCCGA
>NZ_BDBA01000358.1 GCF_001612745.1 Nocardia amamiensis NBRC 102102
TCGATGTCGCCGACCAGGACGTCCGAGTCGCCGAGCAGGGCTTCCAGCACCCGGACCAGGCGCTGGGCCAGGATCTGGACCTCGTCGGCGGTGAACCGGCTGCCCAGGTACCGCAGGGTCAGCTCGATGCTGGACTCCGCCATCACCAGCAGCGTCATCGGGTAGTGCGTGGCGTCGTTGACGCCGACACCGTTCACCGACATGCCGTCGATCGAGCTGGCGGCCGCAATCGCTTCCTTGTCCATCGGATACGACTCGAACACCATCAGCGTGTCGAACAGCGACCCGGTGCCCGCCACCTGCTGGATCTCGGTGAGCCCCACGTAGTGGTGCTCGAGCAGGTCGGCCTGTTCGCGCTGCAACCGCTCCAGCAGCTCGCCGATCCTCTGGCGGTCATCGATCCGCAGCCGCACCGGCAGCGTGTTGATGAACAGACCCACCATCGACTCGACACCGGGCAGCTCGGCGGGACGGCCGGACACCGTCGCGCCGAACACCACGTCGCCGCGGCCGGTGAGACGTCCGAGCAGGATGCCCCACGCCGCCTGCACCAGCGTGTTCACCGTGACGCCGAGTTCGGCGGCGTGCTTGCTGATCCTGCGGGTGCGGTCGGCGTCGATCTCGGTGGTCAGTGTGCCGATCTCGTAGTCCTCCGCGCCCCTGGCCTGCGGCGCGAGCTGAGTGGGCTCGGTGACGCCGTCCAGCGCCGTCGCCCAGGCGCGCAGCGAAGCGTCCCGGTCGCGCCCAGCCAGCCAGCCGAGGAAGTTGCGGTAGGAGGCAACCCGCGGCAGCGCGGTCTGATCGCCGTGCACCGCGTACAGCACCAGCAGGTCCCGCATGAGCAGCGGCATGGACCAGCCGTCCAGCAGGATGTGATGGGTGGTGATGGCCAGGTGCCACTGCTCGGCGTCGCTGCGGAACAGCGTGAACCGCAGCAGCGGCGGGGTGGCCATGTCGAAGTGCGTGGCCCGTTCCACCGCGACCTGACGCTTCAGTTCCGCCGTCCGCTGCTCGGCGGGCAGCTCGGTGAGATCAACCTCGCGCCACGGTGCTTCGACCCGATCCAGCACCACCTGCACGGCCTGGCCGTCGGAGTCGGTGACGAACGCGGTGCGCAGGTTCGGGTACCGGTCGATGATGCCTTGGGCCGCCGCATGCAGGCGCGCCGCGTCCAGCGTGCCGCCCAGGTCCACCACGGCCTGCATGGTGTACACGTCCACGGTGGACTGGGTCATCAAGGCGTGGAACAGCAGACCCGACTGCAGCGGCGAGAGCGGCCACACTTCCGACAACGCCGGGTAGGTCTGTTCCCACAGCTCGATGTCGTGCTGCCCCACTCGCACCAGCGGCATGTCCGACGGCGTGAAGCCGCCGGCGTCCGGCCGCCGCGCATGCGTGGCCAGCGCGGTGAGCGCCTCGACCCAGAGGTCGGCGAACTCCTGGACCCGCTCGGCGGTCAGCAGACCGGCCGGGAAGGCGAACGACGCGCCGAGCTGCGGGCCGTCGGCCCCCTCGGTGACGATCGCGTTGATATCGATCGTCGCGTTGGCGGGCATGTCGAGGTCCATGTCGACATCCAGCTGACCCAGGTCGGCCACCGGCACCCAGCCGATCTCGGCGAGCTGCTCGGGGATCTCCCCGGCCGACATCCGGCCCAGGTAGTTGAAGCTGATCTGG
>NZ_BDBA01000359.1 GCF_001612745.1 Nocardia amamiensis NBRC 102102
GGCGTCGCCGAGATCGGCACCGGCCAGGTCGAGCCGGACCGGGTAGGCGGAGGTGAACCAGCCGACTGTGCGGGACAGATCCGCGCCGGGCACCACGTCCTCTTCGCGGCCGTGGCCTTCCAGCTTGATCAGCGTCGCGTCCGACCCGTCGTCGCGCCAGCGGGCCACCGCCATGGCCAGCGCCGACAGCAGGCCGTCGTTCACGCCGCCGCGGTAGAGGCCGGGGATCGCGGTCAGCACCGCGTCGGTGACCTCGGTGGGCACGGTGACCTCGACCCGCTCGACGGTCGCGAACGTGTCGATCGCCGGGTCGAACGCGCGGGAGCCGAGCAACGGGTCCGGCGTGGCCGAAACCTGCTGCCAGAAGGGCAGTTCCGCGACCCGTTCCGGCGCACGCGCCGCCTCGACCAGGCTGTGCGCCCAGCGCCGCATCGAGGTGCCGTTGGCAGGCAGCGCCACGGGCTGACCCGCGACCAGCTGCGACCAGGCGACCGCGAAGTCCGGGATCAGGATGCGCCAGGACACGCCGTCGACCACGAAGTGGTGCGCGACGATCAACAGCACATCGCGCCGCTCCCGGTGTCCACTGCCGGCGTCCGCGGGTCCCTCCGTGGTTACGCGCGCTGCCGCCTCCGGGCCCGTCGCTCCCGCCGAGAAAGCGAACCAAACGAACTGCGCCATAGCGGCATTCGCCGGATCGAGCCCGCCCATCGCCGTGTCCAGCGCCTCGGTGGCGACCCGCGCCAGCTCCGCGTCGTCGGCGTCGGCGGCCAGGTCCACCCGACGCACCAAGGCGCCGACGTCGACCGCACCCTGCGGCAGCGCCTCGAACGTCCAGTCCGTGCCGGTGCGGCGCAACCGCGACCGGAGCACGTCGTGGTGATCGAAGACCGCCGCGATGGTGCCGACCAGGGTCTCCCGGTCGATGCCGTCGGGCAGCCGCAGCGCCATGGTCTGCGAGAACCGCTGGTAGGACGAGCCGCTCGCGAGAATCTGCCGCATGATCGGGGTCAGCGGGATCTCGCCGACACCGCCACCGGGCAGCTCCTCCAGCCGCGCCTGCTCGGCGCCTGCGCCGAATGTGGCGATCTCCGCCAGCGAGGCAACACTGCGCCGCTCGAACACCTCACGCGGAGTGAACAGCACACCGCGCGCCTTGGCCCGGGACACCAGCTGGATGGACAGGATGCTGTCACCGCCGAGCGCGAAGAACGAGTCGTCCAAACCGATCTGCTCGACGCCGAGCACTTCGGCGAACACCTCGGCGATGACCGCCTCGATCTCGTTGGCCGGCGCTCGGAACTCGCGCGGAGCCAGCTCCGGTT
>NZ_BDBA01000360.1 GCF_001612745.1 Nocardia amamiensis NBRC 102102
CAGCACGCGCAGCGCCTCGTCCGTGCGACGGCCGCGCTCGGCGAACGGCGCCCCGGCCGCACGCCATCCGACGTCACCGTGCGCCGGGTTGCCGGTGCCGACGCCGAGGATCAGCCGGTTGCCGGAAACGTACTGCAAAGTGGCGATCTGCTTGGCGGCCCAGGCGGCCGGGCGCAACGCCAGCAGCAAGACGCTGTAGCCGATGCGGATGCGGTCGGTCACGGCTGCGGCGGTCGCCAGCACCACGGTGCTGTCCAGAATCGGCGCGCTTGCCACGAGATGGTCGGTGGACCACACCGAGTCGAGGCCGATCTGTTCGGCGAAACGGGCGCTCGCCCGCACGTCGCCCAGGATGGGACGGGCGGGGTCGGGCGTCGAGGTGGGCAGGATGGTGCCGATTTCCAAGGTCATGGTCTCGACGCTACGAAGCGGCGGTGGCCACGCCAATGTTCCCTTCGCTCATCTCGATGTCGCGGACGCTCACGTCGATCGTGCTGTTCGGCAATAGGTTTCGTTACCGATGGCCGCAGTCGCCGACTGATCAGCTCGCCGCCGCGCCGCCGCCGATCCCGAGGTAGACCACCATCAGCACGAACAGGAACCAGCCCGCGCCCTGCCAGATCGGCCAGGCCCGGCCGCGGCGCCATTGGAGGTAGGTTTCGACGAAGGCACCGATCCCGCCGATCAGCAAGACGGCCGACGGCCCGATCACCACGGCGGCCTCCGCGGTGGTGTCGCACAGCAGCGTGTCCGCGTCCGCGCACTCGCTCTGCGCGGCCCACAGCAGGATGAGCAGCAAGACCAGCGTGGCCGTGGCGAGGACCGAGACGACATAGCTCGCGGCGCGGCGGAACATCCGCGGATCGCGCCACCGTTTCTCGACATCGTCGACCATCAGCACCTCTGGGACCTCTGGGACCTCTGGGCATCGGGCTCCCCTCGTCGTGATTGCCGAGCGGTGACGCCTCAAACGTCGCCGCGGATGCTCTGTTGCCCGTCGTCGCCAGGGCAATCATGCGGCGAATTCCGGTCCGGTCAATGCGGCGAGGGGTCCGCGCGCCCGCGGTGTGTCGCGGGGAATACACCACCGTCATGCGTTCTAATCGATCTTGTCACGAGTTTGCCGCTCAGCAGCTCCGCTCTTTCCCCTCGAATTTGTCTCCGGCATCACCTTCGGCATGCGAAAAAGGAGTGCGAACGTGAGCATGATTCTCGCCGCGCTACACGACACCGTGCTGGCGCAGTTCGAAAATCCGACTCCGGAAGAGCCGCCGATGGCGGACAAACTGATGCAGCTGGGCCGCTACTTCACCTGGCTGGTCCAGCTCTCCGGCATCACGGCGATCACGTACGGCGGTGGCAGGTTCGCGTGGGAGAAGTGGAACGGCGGCACCCTCCAGTCGCCCAAGATGATCGCCAGCGCGATGGCGGGTGGTGCGGTCGCGACGAGCGCGGGCACGATCATGAACGCCATCATCGGCTGAACCGCGGCCCTGACTCGTGACCACCGGCTCGACGGGTTTCGTCGGGCCGGTTCTTTGTGTGAAGGTGGACTCCGGCCCGGCACGGGCCTGACTCCGAATTGCCCGTCCGATCACTCGAGTGGTGCGGCGTGGCGGATCTCCTCCGCCACCGAGCCACCCGCGACATCGGCCGCGACGCCGAGTTCCTCCTCGTAGGTGCGATCGACGCGCACCTCGTCGCTGTCGCATGTGATGTCCCTGAGTTTCCCCGTCTGGCCGGCTCGCGGCTCCCGGTCCGGGTCGATATCGGGCTCCTCCTCGGCCAGCCGTTCTCCGATCGGTCGTGGATGGGCTTCCTCCCAGTGCGTCATGCCGTACCGGGTGGCTCCCGACCAGTGTTCGGGCGGGTCCATCCCGGCCTCGAGCGGATCGGAACGCAGCCGGTCCTCGTCCAGGTCCTCGGCGCTGCTGAGGGCGGCCGGATCGGATTCAGCAGAGTCGGGCGCGCCCGTGTCGTGTGGCGGGTCGTAGGTGTCTTTCGGTTCGGTCATTGCCGACTCCTCTCCTGCATCGAGCGACTTCCCCTCACCGCCGACGCCAAACACCGCAGCTGAGCTGCCGTGATCTGGTCGCCGCGCCCGGCGGGTGGGATTCGCCACAAAGACACCGCGACGATCGGCGCCGAAAGCGGGTATGCGACTCCCCGACGCAAGCCGACCGAAGGAGGATGTCATGTCCGTTTCGGCCTCGCGCCCGCCGTACCGCGCTGGTCGACGTCGTGATCGCGGCGATTCCGATGCGGAGGGTTCTATTCGTCTGACCGTCGCGGCATGGGTGTTGATGGTGTGCGTGCTGAGTGTCGTTCTGGTTCTGCTGTGAGCACGGATGCTCTGACCCAAGGCAGGCGGACCGTCTGCGGGAATGCCTGAGAATCGCGCCAGGAGCGTCTGACCGAGTACGAGAGCGCGGCGCCGGGCATCGCCTCGAGCAGGCGATGCCGGCGCCGCGGTGTCGAAGGGGATCTGGCTCAGCGTGGCTTGCTGATCATGTCCTTGGCGCGATCCATCATCGCCGCGAATGGGCCGACGAGAGCGTTGGCCGCGGCCGACTCGACGCCGGGATGGGGGCGGGTGGGCGCCATGGCTTCGGCGAGTTCGACCGTGCTGCGCATCCGCTTCAGGGAGTCGGGGTCCATTTCTTGGCGCAGACGGTTGAACTCCTCGTTCTCCTCGTGTTCCGCGTGCGCCAGCACGGCCCTGCGCAAGCCGTCCAGCTTGACCTCGAACTCGACCGAACCGATGTCGAGCTCTTCGAGATCCGCCAGCTGCTTCTTCGCCTTGTTCTCCTCGTCGAGGCGCGCCTCGACGATGCCAGCGCCGTCACCGATCTCCCGGCGTGCGCGCGGGTGGATGATCTCTTCCTCGGCGGTCTCGTGCACCGCCAGGAGCCGTCGCAGCTCGAAGAACTTCTTCTCGCGTTCCTTGACATCGGATGCCTGGGCGGTTTCGACGAACAGTTGCCGGATCCGTCCGTGCTGCTCGACGAGGAAGTCGACGGCGTCCGAGGTCGAATTGATCGTTGCAGGCGACATGCTTGTTCTCCTTCCAGGATGGCCGCTTCATCTCGCCGCCGACGAGGTATGGAGCCAGCGGCGACCGATGCGATACAGGCTCCTTCGCACAGCGCATTCCCGCGCTGGGGCCTACGAAACCGGCGTCTCGGCCGTGGTGTCGCGCCGGTCTCACGGCTCCGCCGGGTGACAGATTGGTCCAGATGACCATCAATGGGCCGTGACACGATTGATGACTGATTCTCAGCAGTTACACGGGGACCTCTCGCGAAGCGCACGGATTGGGCCGGTGTCCTGAAGGGGCGCGCCGATCGGCGGCACATCCACAGCCCGAGGAGAGCCATGCATTCCGCCACCACCCCGAGCATGCCGCGGATCCGGATGCTCGGGCCCGGCACGGCGCGCGGCGGTTCGCTGAGTCGCCGCGGAGCTCGATCGATCAACGCGGATGCGGTGGCCGTCGAGACGGACCCGGTGACCGGGGCGACGGCGTTCGTGGTCGCCGACGGTATCGGCGATCATCTCCTGTCCGCGAAGGCGGCGCGCACGGCGG
>NZ_BDBA01000361.1 GCF_001612745.1 Nocardia amamiensis NBRC 102102
GGCCCGTCAGCGTGAGATCGACATCCAAGCGTTCGCCAACGCGGATGTTCCGTTCGAGCGTCTGGTGGAGGTGCTCAACCCGGTTCGTTCGACCGCGCGGCATCCGCTGTTCCAGGTCGGCTTGTCGTTCCAGAACCTGGCCCAGGCTGCGTTGGAGCTGCCCGGTCTGAGTGCGTCCGGGTTGGATATCGATACCGAGTTGTCGCAGTTCGATCTGCACCTGATCGCAACCGACCGCTACGACGACGCGGGCGAGCCCGAGGGCATCACCGGGTTCTTCACCTACGCGACCGATCTGTTCGATCGCGAGACGGTGCAGGGCTTCGTGGATCGGTTCGCGCGTTTGCTCGGTGAGATCATCGCCGCGCCGCGTACTCCGGTGGGCGACCTCGAACTGCTCGACGCCGCCGAACGCACGGAGCTGATCTCCGGACGCAATGCGACCGAGCAGACGGTGGACAGCTCCGCGACGCTGGTGTCGCTGCTGGACGCGAGCGTCGCGGCCGGGCCGAAGGAAGTCGCGCTCGTCACCGACGACGGCGAGTCGATCACCTACGGTGTACTCGATCATCGGGTGAATCGTCTTGCACGGCACTTGATTTCGATCGGTGTCGGGCCGGAGTCGCGGGTCGCGCTTGCGTTGCGCCGGTCGGTCGATCTGATCGTCGCCATGTACGCCGTGGCCAAGTCCGGCGGTGCCTACGTGCCGGTCGATCCGGATCAGGCTGCCGAACGCACGAGCTACATCCTCGAGACCGCGGCACCCGTATGCGTACTGACCAACGCCGACGCCGAGTTCGAGACCGATATCGCGCCGGTGGTGCGGATCGACCAACTCGACCTCGAAAGTGTCGATACCTCGCCGGTTACCGACACTGATCGAATCGCGCCGTTGCGTCCGGAGAACACGGCGTACGTGATCTTCACCTCCGGTTCGACCGGTCGCCCGAAGGGCGTGGCGGTGCCGCATGGTGCGATCGCGAACCAGCTGCAGTGGAAGAGCATCGAATTCGGTCTCGATGCCGCGGACGCGATTCTGTTGAAGACCGCGGCGACGTTCGACTTGTCGGTGTGGGAATTCTGGTCCGCGGCCGTCTGCGGTGGCCGTTTGGTCATTGCCTCGCCCGACGGGCATCGGGATCCGGCGTACCTCAACGAGCTGATCGCTCGGGAGTGGGTCACCACCCTGCATGTGGTGCCGTCGATGTTGGATGCTTTGTTGACCGCCGGGATGCCGAACTCGCTGTGGCGGGTCTTGGCGATCGGTGAAGCCCTGCCTGGCGCGGTCGCGCAAAGGTTGCTGCGGGAGCATCCGCGTACCGAGCTGTTCAACCTGTACGGTCCGACCGAGGCGGCCGTGTCGATCACCAGCCACCGCGTCACGCTTGCCGATGAGACGTCGGTGCCGATCGGTGTGCCCGAGTGGAACAGCCAGGTCTACGTGCTCGACAGCCGCCTGCGGCCGGTCCCGGACGGTGTCTCGGGTGAGCTGTATCTGGCGGGTGCGCAGTTGGCGCGCGGCTACTTCGGTCGCGCCGATCTGACCGCGGATCGGTTCGTCGCCAACCCGTTCCATCCGGGTGCGCGGATGTACCGCACAGGCGACCTGGTCGCCTGGACCAGCGCGGGTGAACTCGAATACCGGGGACGTACCGACTTCCAGGTGAAGATTCGTGGTTTCCGTATCGAGCTGGGGGAGATCGAAGCCGCACTGCTGGCGCTGCCGCAGGTCGCGCAGACGGCGGTGATCGCCAAGTCCGACCCGAAGACGGGTGACCGTTTGGTCGCTTATCTGGTTGCGGCCGAGGCCGGTGTCGATGTCGTTGAGGTGAAGTCCGCGCTCACTGCGGGCCTGCCGTCGTACATGGTGCCGTCCGCCTTCGTGGTGCTGGACGCTCTGCCGTTGAACGTCAACGGCAAGCTGGACCGGAAGGCATTGCCGGAACCGGAGTTCGAGGTCCAAGCCTTCCGCGCGCCGTCGACCCCGATCGAAGAGATCGTCGCGTCGGTGTACGCCGAGGTGCTCGGTGCCGAGCGTGTGGGCGCCGACGACGACTTCTTCGCCCTGGGTGGTAACTCGCTGTTGGCGACGCAGGTCGCCGCGCGTATCGGCGCGGCCCTGGATGCGCGCGTCCCGGTACGTGTGCTGTTCGAGGCCTCCACCGTCGCTGGTCTGGCCGCGAAGGTTGAGCAGCATGCCGGTGCCGGTGGCCGCCGCGCTCTGGTGGCCGAGCCGCGACCCGAGCAGATCCCGCTGTCGTTGGCGCAGCAGCGGATGTGGTTCCTCAACCAGTTCGACACCGCCTCCGCGGTGAACAACATCCCGGTGGCCGTGCGGCTGACCGGCGAACTGGACGTCACCGCACTGCAACTCGCCGTCGCGGACGTGATCGCCAGGCACGAGACCCTGCGCACGGTCTACCCCGAGCAGGGTGGCGCGGCGCATCAGGTGATCGTGCCCGCCGAGCAGGCCGTGCCGGACCTGACGCCGGAAGCCGTCGCGCCCGAGGACATCCGGCATCGGATCATCGAGGTGGTCTCCGCCGGATTCGACGTGACCACCGAGATTCCGTTGCGGGCCAAGCTGTTCCGTGTGGCGGCCGAGGGCAGCGGTGCCGGCACCGAGTACGTCCTGGTGTTCGTGGCGCACCACATCAGCGCCGACGGCTGGTCGATGAGCCCGCTGACCCGCGACGTGATGCTGGCCTACGCCGCCCGCTCGGCCGGGGTGGAACCGGGCTGGGCGCCACTGCCGATCCAGTACGCCGACTTCAGCCTCTGGCAGCGCGACGTGCTCGGCTCCGAGACCGACTCCGACAGCCTGATCTCGCAGCAGGCCGAATACTGGCGTGCCGCGCTGGCCGGTCTGCCCGACGAGCTCAACCTGCCCGCCGACCGCCCGCGTCCGACCACGCAGTCGTTCGCCGGTGGGCGCGTGGTGTTCCCGATCGAAGGCGAGCTGCACCGCATGCTCACCGAGATCGCCAGGGAGCAGAACGCGACGCTGTTCATGGTGGTGCACGCCGCGCTCGCGCTGTTCCTCGCGCGCATGTCCGGCACCGACGACATCGCCATCGGCACCCCCATCGCGGGCCGCGGCGAGGCCGAACTCGACGACGTGATCGGCATGTTCGTCAACACCCTGGTGCTGCGCTCGCACGTGGACGGCGACCTGACCTTCGGCCAGTTCCTGGCCCGGACCAAGGACGCCGACCTGCAGGCGTACGCGCACGCGGACCTGCCGTTCGAGCGGCTGGTGGAACTGCTCAACCCGGAGCGCTCGACCGCGCGGCACCCGCTGTTCCAGGTGGCGCTGTCGTTCGAGAACCTGCCCGAGAGCAGCTTCGAGCTGCCCGGACTCCATGTGGGCGCGGTCGATTTCGACGTCGACACCGCCAAGTTCGACCTGTCGCTGACCATCCGGGAGGCGGGCGAGAACCCCGACGACGCGGGCATGTACGCGGAGTTCTCCTTCGCACGCGACCTGTTCGACGAACCGACCGTTCGGGTGTTCGCGCAGCGGTTCACCAGGCTGCTGTCCGCGATCGCCACCGACCGGGAGACCCCGATCGGCGACCTGG
>NZ_BDBA01000362.1 GCF_001612745.1 Nocardia amamiensis NBRC 102102
GACGCGGGCGTGCCCGTCTTGCTGGCCGCCGCGTCCTCGGCCGCGACCGCACTCACCAGCGGCACCGTCGGCACCGCGTTCGCCGCCCGCCCGGTGCGGTTGTCCGCGCGCAAGTTCTGGGTCCGGCACGCGGCCGACAGCCGCGGCGCCCTGCTGCTCGACGAAGGCGCGGTACAAGCGGTGGCGTTCCGGCGTCGATCTCTGCTCGCCGCCGGCATCGTCGGCGTCCGCGGCCGCTTCTACGGCGGCGACGTGGTCGACCTGGTGGCCCCCGACAACCGCGTCGTTGCCCGCGGCGTCGTCGAATACGACAGCACCGAACTGGCCGGCATGCTCGGCCGCTCGACCGACGAACTCCCCGAGACCATGCAGCGCCCCGTCATCCACGCCGACGACCTGGTCAAGGTTTAGTCCGCAAGCACCAACGTGCCGACCGCGCTCCGCGAAAACCGGACGACCTCGATTGCGGTCGGTGTTGCCGGTCACCGCAACTGCGGATGGGCGAAGAGACTCGTCTCGATGGTGCCGCCGGAACGGTGATCCGCTTTGTTCGGGTCGCGGGTTCGCTTGCTTGCCGACGGACTGCCCGAGAACGGGAGATTCACACGTCGGCCTCGGCGTCGGCGACTCGACCGGCCGGCGACCATGAGAGAATCGCATGGACGAGCGAGGAGACAGACGTGACACAGCCGGCGCCCGAGGCTATCCAGATGGGTAATTGGTTCGTGCTGTTGGATCCAGCATGGCAGGCCGAAACGCCGGATGAGCCTCCTCCACCGCATGTCATCGCCGGTGGATGGCGGGTGGCCGACGACGGCACGGTCGGACCGTTCGAGCCGAACTCTGATTTCGAACCCAGCAGCGACACCACGCCCACCGATCCCACCGATGCGATTCTGAGGCGTATCGCCCGCGGCGAGCCTGTTGGCGACGACCTGATCCCGACGCTGCGTCATGCCGTGGTCGAGATTGCTTGCGATGGTGAAGACCTGCCGCTGATCGGCGACGCGCCCGATGGCGTAGCGTGTGTCCTGGTTGCCACGTCGCCCCTGCACCGCAGAGGTGGACCGGTGGACCGGTGGCGGCGCGTGCGGGGCCGTGTCCTGCCGGATGTAGTACCGCACGGACTCGACATCCTGCTCAATCCCGCTGGTCCTGCACCTTTCCGGTTGATCACCGAGAAGCTCGACCGAGCCGACGACAGCGATCGATAACTGGGTTGTCTTCCCGCTGCTGGGGATTGCCTCGTGGTACATCCCTGTGTCAGGGTGCCGATGTGTGGAATGCGGGCGTTTGGCTATTCCGATGCGGCGTGGACATTCAGTGTCGAGATGCGCGTTCTGACGTTGGTGCGCACCTACTGTCGGGCGGGGCGGAATGAGCGGCGCGGCGATCAGCAACGCCGTCGCCCGCGCCCTTGCGGATGTGGCAGAGCGAGCCGCGGGCGCCGCCGACAACATCGCTCATGCCTATCGTCGCCGTTACCGCGGAGTCAATACCACGCTGGACGGTGGGATACGGTCCACACTGAGTGCCGATGCCGAGTTCGGAAATCAGATCGGCCGCCTATCGTTCGAGAGCTCGCCGCTCCAGCTGAGCGGTACCGATGTGTCCGGTCGCCCGCTGTCGTTTCGCGCAGATCAGGTCAGAAGCTTGCGGGTATGGAACGAGCGCGAGGGGACGATGGGGGTATCGTTCGTCACCGATCCGAGCGACCCCATGCACAGTTCCGTCGATGCCTGGTCCCGCATGAGAATTCGAGGTTGCGACCGCGAATTCTGGTCGACAAGGTCGGATCCGACGAACAACGTATGGGAGCCGGTAGCCTCCGACGACGCGCCGTGGCGTGTAGGTCCACGAGCGAGTACCAAGAAGCCGGTCTACGTCATTTCGCACGGCAATAAGCGAGGATACTTCGTCGAGATCCAGGACGACACAACCGGCACTCACAGCAAGGTGCTCGTCGACGGGCCTACGTACGGCGGATTGGTCAGAGCCGACGTGCACTATCGGGAGGCCGCGTCCGAACGATCGGATGGACCGATACTTTCGATGTCCTGCCTGACCGGGCATCCGGATGCAGATGCAGGTTCTTCGTTCGCCGATGACATGCACACACACAACGAGAACAGAGATATCTATTCGCCAAAAGGGTGTGGGGCACTTGTTCCCCCGGCCCGAACTGAACGAAGCGATGGTCGGAGTGGGGAATTGGGCCGACAAGGACGGAATCCTCCAGCCCGGGTCCTTTACCAAATACGCCGCACCGCCGGCTCAGAGAACCGTATGAAAAGACACCCCATCCGCACGACCGCGATCAGTCGCAGGTGATTGCGGTAGGTCCGGTGGCTGGTCTCGATATCGAGCGGCGTACCCCGCAACCGGGCACGCCCCGGCAGGTCGAGTTCGGTCGCGGTATGCCTGGCTGATGGCGGATCAAGGGCGAGACTACGATGGGGTCGATACCTTGTGCGCGTTCTCTGTGCACTGCGAGTGGCCCGACACCTGGTGTGCGCTGCCCGGCGATCCGAGAGCCTATTTGGTTACGCTTGCGGTCGCGACGGTGTAGCCCCCGGCCGGGGCAGCGGTTGGATGCGGCCCGCACCGCCGCCGACGGATGGACGGCGGTGACCGGGCGGCGGAGCCGATCGCGAGTGCGACGCCCGGTTGAACGTCATGCGTCGGTGCGACGTGGACGCGCGTCGTCGGCCGTTAGGACGGGACGACGCCGGGTTGGTTGGTGGTGGGTATGTGTCCTTGGTTGCCCTCCACCGGGCCGGTGACGCCGGGCTGGCCGCCGGGGTCCGGCAGCTCCGCCGGGGGCCTGGCTGGGCCGGGAACCGGGGGCTGCGCGGGTGGCGGGGGTGGTGGTGCCTGGGGTGGGTTTGGTGGTTGTGCGGATTCCGGGGTCTGCGGCGCGGGGGATGTGGATGGGCTTGGTGGTTGTGCTGGTTCCGGGATCTGTTGCGGGGGTGGTGGAGTCGGCAGCGGCGGCTGGGCCGGGGGCGCCGACGAGCTCGGCGGCTGCGTGGGCTCCGGGGTCTGCGGTGCGGGACT
>NZ_BDBA01000363.1 GCF_001612745.1 Nocardia amamiensis NBRC 102102
GGATGACGACGGTGGTGCCTGAGTCGTGGGTGGCGCCTGTGGTGTCGGCGGCGCTGTCTGGGGTGACGGCGCCTGGGTGGAGGGCGGTTGCTGGGTGGGTGGCGCGGAAGGCGTCGGCTCCGGGTCCTGCTTCGGTGGCACCGGATTGTGCGACGGCGGGGCAGATTCCGGTGCGGCAGGCGCGGATTGCGTTGCACCCTGCGGTGATTGGTCGTTCTGCGGTGCCTGCTCAGGCGTAGCGTATCTCGGCGTGCTGGGCGAGCCCACTCGCGGTGTCATCGGGGTGGCGAGGATGGCGGGTGGTTCGGGCAGCGCGGGAACGGAGGTACCCGCCGCGGAGTAAGCAGGCTTGTAGACCATGTTCATCGCGAGCACGGCTTCCTGACGCAGTGCTTCCTGCGCCATCTGCGCGTCGATGACGCGAGCCGCCTCCAGAGCCTTCGCGATCGCGCCGACCGGTCCGGAATCGCCGGGCGGCACCACCGCCAGCTTCACCGCCTCGGCGGCGGCGGCGACC
>NZ_BDBA01000364.1 GCF_001612745.1 Nocardia amamiensis NBRC 102102
GCGTTGCGGATGTGATTGATCCCGTTGTCGGCCAGAGTGTCCTGCCAGGACCGGGCCTTGATTTCATCACTGGACAGGTGCGGGTTGCCGACCAGATGCGTCCACATCTGCTTCATCGTGTCCGACGCCGCCTGGTCCATCATGTGATAGCGGCCCGCGGCCAAACCCAAGGCCTTGGCGATCTCGTTACCCGCCTGCACCAGATGCCGCACACCCCACGACCAGCGCTCGGCGAACCGTTCCAGCGCCGCCTGCACGTTCTGCCGACCAGCCTGCATCGGCGACAACGCCACCAACGAAAAACCGCGCCCGCTCGCGCCGGTCTCCTTCACCCCCAGATCCGACAGCTCACCGATGATCCCGTTGATCCCCTCAGCCGCTTGCACCAGCACCTGCGGATCAACATCGAGGTTGTCACTCATCAGCCACCTCCTGCGCCAGGCAGAGCCGGTGGGAACGCCATCGGCGCCGCTCCGGCGATGTCGATGGCCACGCCCGTCGGCCGCGCACACCGCGCCGTGAACTCCTCCACGATCCGCCTACCCGACAGCGTGTGGTACCTGTATTCGCGGTCCTGGGCGACACCTCGCGCGGCCATGTAACGGGCGAAATCCTCGACACTGGTGAACGCGCACACCCAATCAACACCACCGAACTCACTGACGATCAACCGGCCACCGTCGCTCACACCCACCACCAAGACCGCATTCAGGAACGCTGCATGCAGCACGTCCGGTTGCCCGAAACCCGCATAGAACGCGGCGATCTCCGACCGCAACACACCACAACCGTTCCCCGCCTCCTCGATCGACACGAATAAGGGTTCCTCACTCACCGCGCCCACGGCAACACCATTGCACCAACAAGACTTTCGGACTGAACATCCCGACCATCCACGCCCGCCAAGGCGACATCTACGGCGTCGAGTTCCGCGGCAACTACATCGGCATCGGCTACAAACTCGCCACCGTCGCCCGCTAGGTCATCAACCAACCCAGGGGCATCGAGCCCCGCCACCTCTATTACTGGAGCCGAGGCATCGACGGCACCGGCTACCCCGTCCCGCGCCCCTTTATCAGCGCAGCCACTGCGGCACCAACCACTGGTGGCCCTGGTTCCTACTCGGATGAAAGCGCCCCGGGTGCTCGACTGGCCGGCGGATCGGGCAATCACCGCGCCATATTGTCACCACCACCATCGGGTGAGGTTCGATGAGGGCTGGACAGTTGGCGGAGGAAATCAGCCCAGATCCGGGCAGACTCTGCTGCGGGAGGGCCGCCGTTCAGCGGCGGTTCGGGATTCGGCGCAGGACGCAACTCAGGTGTCATACATTCTCTGACGCGCTCGTCGGCACATCGGTTCCACCCGATCAGTAGCGCGAATCCGTCTCCGCCGACGACGGGAAGTAATCCTCACCTCCCGCCGCGGCCTCCATCACGTCCAGCATCCGCGCGAGCACGATATTCCCTGGCTCGCCGCGCCGGAACGCGACGGCGGGCAGCGCGAGAATCCGCATCACTGCCGCCACATCTTCGGGACTTGGCGCCGGTGCGATTCGCCCGGCCAGGTACCCGGCGAGTTCAACGGCCATGACTTCCCGCGTCGCCGTGTTGATCGCGTCGACCACCGCGCGGACAAGTGCCTGTTGGTCGGCGGGTCATCAGCTCGCCGTCGGCAGTCATTCCTTGCTCTGGGTGGCGTCGCTGTAGATGCGCAGGCCCTCGGCAAGCTTTCGCGCCATGATCTCCAGCTGTTCCGGCGTGACGAACTTGCCGAATGCAGCGGCGTCGAGCAGTTGGCGGCGCACGTCCTCTACCTGCATCTTGGCGAAATCGAGTCGACTTAACTCGGGCATAGCCCGACCCTACCGCCAATCGAACAACTGTTCTAGCTCGACGCGAGCTTCCGCTGCCTCTCCATCCCCTGGCGTGCGTGATCGGCGGCGATCCGCTGCAGTGCAGATGTAACGTTATTCCACTCAACGCCTCGAAGGCGTCGACGGCCAACTATCTCGGATTCCGCCCGCTGGTCGCGTTGCGAACGCTCGCAGGGACGATGAGGACCGTACCCAACCCAGAGAAGCCGCGTCCATGAACCGTTGCGAACCCTCGCAGGGGCGATGAGGACCTGGCACTCGGCTGAGGAGGCGGTCGCGGCCGGGCTCGCGTTGCGAATCCTCGCAGGGGCGATGAGGACGGCTCGTGCCGAAGCGGAACTGAACGCCGCGTTGGGTCTGTTGCGAACCCTCGCAGGGGCGATGAGGACGCGGTTCGCGTCCAGGGTCTTGGTGCCGAACAGGATGTGTTGCGAACCCTCGCAGGGGCGATGAGGACCTCGCCGGTTGGCAGGCCGCACAGGGCAAGTCCTTGTTGCGAACCCTAGCAGGGGCGATGAGGACCGGTGAGGACTCCGTTCGGATGGCGGGACAAGTCCGCGTTGCGAACCCTCGCAGGGGCGATGAGGACCCCGACCGCGTGTCCGGCTGACGTGCACGAGTGGACGTTGCGAACCCTCGCAGGGGCGATGAGGACCCGCCGTGCTCCCGATCCTTCCGCAACGCTTCATCCCAGTTGCGAACCCTCGCAGAGGCGATGAGGACCTGTCACCAACACCCGGCTACCCGCAGGCTGCCAGGACTGTTGCGAACCCTCGCAGGGGCGATGAGGACGTCCAGCCAGCCCTGCGCGACCGCGGTGCTCGATACCAGTTGCGAACCCTCGCAGGGGCGATGAGGACCCTGACGCGCCGCGCGGTGGCCGGGTGGCAGGCCGAGTTGCGAACCCTCGCAGGGGCGATGAGGACCTGCCGAGCACTATCGACACCTCCGCGCTGGGCTACAAGTTGCGAACCCTCGCAGGGCGATGAGGACCTGACCTTCCGCACGGTCGCCTGTGCCCAGCGCAGGTTGCGAACCCTCGCAGGGGCGATGAGGACGGGGGTGCTGTGCCACCACACCGCCGGAGGCGGCAGCCAGTTGCGAACCCTCGCAGGGGCGATGAGGACCGGCGATTCCGACCGCGCGGGACTGCGTGCCCGGCGGGTTGCGAACCCTCGCAGGGCCGATGAGGACATTGATGGATTACACCGTCATCGCGGCACGTGGCGGCATGTTGCGAACCCTCGCAGGGGCGATGAGGACTCGGTAGACGCCGTTGTTGCAAGTGGAGCAATGCATGTTGCGAACCCTCGCAGGGGCGATGAGGACTGGGCCTCGCTCATGCGGGACGTGCGTGTGGTGATCATGTTGCGAACCCTCACAGGGCCGATGAAGACAGGGATCACCGATCACCGGGCCGTGCAGGTGTCCAGTCTGTTGCGAACCCTCGGGTCGATGAGAACCAGCCTCACCCACAACATCACTTGATCGACTGAGATGTTGCGAACCCGGGCACGGGCGACGAGGGACACCGGTCCGCGGCGGGAGGCGGAGATCTACAGCTACACGTTACAAACCCTCGCAGGAGCGACGAGGACGCGAGCGCGGCAGCGGCTACCTCACCCTGCACACCCCGTTGCGAACCCTCGCATGGGCGAT
>NZ_BDBA01000365.1 GCF_001612745.1 Nocardia amamiensis NBRC 102102
GTTCGAGGTCAGGATCATGGAGCCGCCGGAGGAGGTGCGTTCGGAGATCAGTTCGTAGAGGTCGTCGGCTTGAGTGGCGGTGAGCTCGCGCATGCCGAAGTCGTCGAGGATCAGCACCGCGGGCCGGACGAACTCCCGCAACCGTTTGTCCCAGGTCCGATCGGCGTGACCACCGGCCAATGTCGCCAGCAGCCGACTGGTCTTGGTGAACCGGACCTCGGCGCCTTGACGGATCGCCAGGTGCCCGAGACCGTGGGCCACATGCGTTTTGCCCACGCCGACGGGCCCATACAGGACCACGGACTCGCCAACCGGCAGCCAGCGCAGCGCCGCGAGGTCGCGGATCTGCGCGGCGGGCAGTTTCGGGCTGGCGGCGAAGTCGAACTCCTCCAGAGTGACCTGCTGTTCGAAGTGGGCGCGGCGGATCCGGCGGGCGATCGACTGCGCGTCACGGCGGGCGATTTCGTCGTGGCAGAGGACCTGCAGGAACTCGATATGCCCGAGGTCACCGGCGCGGGCCTGCGCCAGGCGGGATTCGAGGGCTGCAGCATCCCCGACAGCTTCAGCGTCCGCAGCGCCTGCTCGAGCGCGACATCGACGATCATGCCGACACCCCCTCACCGCGCTCGCCGTCCACACCGTCGTCCTGGGCGCGGTCCGCGGCGGTGGTGTCCATGGCAGCGTTCGTGGTGGCGCGGATCGCGGCCACGCTGTCCGGGTTGGGCAGCGCCAACACGTTCCGGAACAGCCGCGAAGGACCGTGCAGGAACGCTGAGGGGCCTCCATCGCCGCTGCTGGGCGGCAGCGGATCGGCTTCCAGGCCGGCGGCGAGGATGCCCTTGATGGTCCGATAGGACGGGTCGCCGACGGCGATCGCTTTGGCGCACGCCAATTCGAGCCGCGCTTCGCCATGGCGGTCGGCCAGCCCGAGCACGCCCTGGGCCGCGCGCAGCCGGAACAACGCGTTCTCGCTGAGCAATTCGGCGACCACGGCGACCGTCGACTCGCCGATCTCTTCGGCTCGTTTGCGGCACCAGGTCGGACCCTTCATAGTGGCTGTGACAGCCTGATCTGGCCCCGGTGTGACGGCTTGAGTTGGCCCCACTTGCGACGCGCCGGGCGGGTTGTGACGGTTTGATCTGGCCCCACCTCAGTCTCGATTTCGACATGGTCGTTTTCGAGCTGGTGGAAGGGGTCCGGGAATGGAGCCTCGGGTGGAGTTGTTTGCTGCCATTCGGCGTGATGCTCGTGTCGAGGGTCTTTCTATTCGTGAGCTGGCCCGCCGCCATGGAGTGCATCGGCGGACGGTGCGTCAAGCATTGGCGGCTGCGCAGCCACCGGCCCGGAAGGTGCCGGCGCGGCGGGCGCCGAAGCTGGATGCGTTCAAACCCGCGATAGACGCGATGCTGGTTGCGGATACCACCGCTCCGCGTAAACAGCGCCATACCGCCCGGCGGGTGCTGGCCAGACTGGTCGAGGAACACGGCGCCAGGCAGTTGTCCTACTCGACGGTGCGTGACTATGTGCGGATCCGGCGCGCGCAGATCGACCTCGAGGCCGGGCGCCGCATCGAGGCATTCGTTCCGCAGCAGCGACTACCCGGCCAGGAAGCCGAGGTCGATTTCGGTGAGGTCTGGGTGATGCTGAACGGGGTGAAAACCCGCTGTCAGATGTTCGTGTTCTGGCTCGCCTATTCCGGTCGGGCGGTTCATCGTGTGTATCCGACCGCGGGGCAGGAAGCGTTCCTGGAAGGACATATCGAAGCGTTCAACGCGATCGGGGGTGTCCCGACCCGTCATATCCGTTATGACAATCTGACCAGCGCGGTGCGTCTGGTATTGCATGGCAGTGACCGGAGGCGGGCGGAGAACCCGCGCTGGGTGTTGTTCTGTTCGCATTTCGGAATCGATCCTTTCTATTGCCAGCCGGGTTTGGCCGGTTCGCATGAGAAAGGTGGCGTCGAGGGCGAGGTCGGCCGGTTCCGGCGCAACCGATTGACCCCGATGCCAGTGGTCGATTCCCTCGATGAACTCAACGACCTGATCCGGGAGTGGGAGACCGCCGACGGGCAGCGGCGCATCGATGAGCGGGTGAACACGATCGGCCAGGACTTCGCGGTCGAGGCGCCGCTTTTGGCGCCGTTGCCGGTCGAGGAGGCGGTAGTCCACGTTGAACGCAGGTATCCGGCTCGCGTGCGCGATCTTGGCGACCAGACGACGGTGGGTGTTCAGACCGCCGCAGATGTATCCGCCGCCGTGGAAATACAGCAGTGCTGCCTGCTGTGTGTGCCGCGGGTCGGGGATGTCGCCGTGCCATAACCATTCCGCGCGCCAGTTGTCTGCCTGCACCTTCGCGCGTTTGGTGCCGTGCGGGGCCGCCAGCAGCGCGGCCGGGAGATCCAGCAGGCGACCGAATCGGCACAGGTGCTCGAGGGGGTGGCGGCCACCTGTGTGAGTCAAGGCGGCCAACCCCAATCCGATCGTGGCTTGCAGCAGTGGGTGGGCGACTCTGGTCGTAATACACGCTCGGTTCGGCCGCTCCACGATCAGCGACGACACCACCGACCGTGACCGCGCGGCCGCCGCGGTCATCGACGTCTCCCCAGCGGCCCGTTCGAGGGCGCCGCAAGGAAATCTTGTTCGGAGTCAGGCCACATCCGGGTCATCCCTGTGCTGTAGACGGGGCTTGACAGCACGCCCGGATGGTGCGGGTCGGTCACGGGAGCTGCCGACCCGCCGCGCTGTGTTGGACGCAGCACGCGATTTCGTGGACGACGGCCTCAGCGCGCGCGTGCAGGACCTCGTGCAGGACCATCCGTGACATGGACATGCTCGACATATGCCCCTGCAAGGTGAGCACCAAGTGCGCGCCGGCGCGGCGGCACTCCTGGATCAAGTCGACGAACGCCGGCGGGAGCAGTCCGCTCTGCGGTGATGGTTCATGGAACACGGCGGCCAGGTCGTAGCCCAGTGACGTGGCGGCGGCCCGCAATGTGGCCTCACCCGCGTCGCGGTCGCGGTCATGGATCAAGTCATCGCGCGAGTACCCATAGGCAAGAGGTAGCAGTGCAGTCATCAGAGAAAACCAGTTCTGCATCGACGGCTCCAAAGACACCCACCTGCGCCAGACCAGGGCGGGCGGGATGGGTACTGGGGCCGGACACGGTAGCGCAAACCGCGCAGTCCTTCGACAGTGCCAGTGACGTTAACTCGGACGTTGCGGCCGTCGGGTGCGGCGACCGAGCCGGGCGGGCTGGACGGTTTGATGGACATCAGGATGAGTTTCTGGCTGGGTGGTGTGCGGAGTCCGCCTGCGCGACCGACTCCCTTGTCGGCCTACCCGACGGCATTGTCGAGGGCGGTGCTTGAGACGGGGTGACAGCGTCGTCACCGGGCTCGTGCTTGCTGCAGCGCACTAAAACCAGTCTCATCGAATAGGTACCGGGCCCACATGGGGCATATACCTATTTACGGTCATGCGATCACCTATGTACGGTGGCGCGATCGGTGTCCAGA
>NZ_BDBA01000366.1 GCF_001612745.1 Nocardia amamiensis NBRC 102102
GCGCCCTCGTCCGCGACGGCGTCATCGGCGACGGCGCGAACATCGGCGCCCGCTGCGAACTCCTCCGCGGCGCCCGCGTGTGGCCGGGCGTCGAGATCCCCGACGGCGGCATCCGCTTCTCCACCGACGTCTGACACCGCTTCGCCGCCATTCCGCACACCGGAAAACCGCGTCCGAGCACGTCGGCCGCGCTGTCATGCGCTGCGGTGGAGCTCCTCGCGAGTGACGCGCCGGGCGATCTCTTCGACGTCGGCGGCAGTGAGCCCGCCGGGATCCTGCTGACGCACTGCCTGGGTCAGCAGCTTTCGCACGAGCGCGGAGGTCGGGATGTGCTCGGCGGCGGCCCGCCGGCGAAGCTCGGCTTCCAAGGTGTGGCTGATACGCAGGTGCAGTGACACATCGAGCGTGGCGGCGTTTTCGGCGGCCTCGGCCTCAGCCGCTTCGGTTTCCTCGTCGGCGACCTGAGCACGGATGGCGTCGTGGCGGGCCCGGCGGGCGGCCTTGGCGGGATCGGTCATGGTTGCGCCTCCTTGGCTTCGAGGTAGTCGCGGAGGTCCGCTCCACGGGTCTTCCACGCGGTCACTCCGGAGTTGTCCCCTGGGTCAACGATGACCGTAAGGACACACCCGGCACCGAACGAATACCCAATGATCCGGGTATAGCCGACATGGCTTTTCGGATCGGGATCGCGAACGACCCGGTACGGGTCGGCGGCGGCCTCCAGCGTCCAGGCCGGTCGATGTCGGTCGCCCCTGGGTAACGGATCGAGCGGCTGCGGATATGGGCGGCATCTTCGTCGTCCCACCACAACTCAGTAGCCATGTGTCACATTGTAGAACAACCCACCACGTCGGCGCATGGAAGCAGGGCGCCTGGTTCGGCCGGATGGGGTTTTCTCCGAATCCACCGGTACGCAGGCGGCTTGCGACACGCGAAGAGCGCGGCGTGCGGGCTAGCTGAAGCCGACGGCTTGTCCGCCCCAGGCGGTGTGCAGGTCGCGGTCGGGGTCGTCGATGACACGGTCGGCGGTGTCGATGACCAGGGTGGTGCGGGCCGGGAGGCGGTAGGGCGGCCAGTGTTTGGAACCGTCCAGGGCGGCGGGGACGCCGTAGGTGGCGAAGGCCAGCCAGCGGCGCATGATGCGGCCGGAGATGTCCGTGGCTGTCTTGCGGCCGCCGAGCCAGAAGGTCGGGTCGTGGTTGATCGTGCCGAAATTGCCGAAGACGTAGGGCAATTCGGTGGCGTGGCCCGCGCCGACGCGCGCCGCCCGCAGCATCGGGGTGGCGTAGTCGAAGCGGTAGGTCCAGGTCGGCGAGTGTTGGGCGTGGCCGTCGGCCACCCAGTGCGCCGGCATCCGGAAGGCAGCGTCGGTGGACATGGCCAACGCACCGCGGGCCTTGTTCAGATCCGGGTAGGCGGATGTGATCTCCGCCAGCCGCTCCGGTGACATTCCCGGATGGGTCGCCGCGACGTCGCGCAGCATCGCGTTCACCGCGTCCGGGGTCACCGGCATGATCGGCGAGCGCAGCAGCCGGAACAGCGACGCCTCGTCCTTGTTGGTGCCGATCATCAACGGCACCCGGTGCGATCTCCCGCGCTGGAACTCCTCGATCGGGTAGGTCGGCAGCAGATCCCCGTCGACCACGGGCGCGGCCGCCAGCCTGCCCGGCTCCTTCACCGGGATCTCGTCGAGCAGGACGCCCGCCGCCGACACGATCCGATCGATCGGGCACTCCAGCAGTTCCTTGGCCCGGGACGCGGGCAACTCCAGCAACTCCAGGAATCGCCGCGCCACCGTCGCCGCCCGCTCCGGTCCGAATACCGTGGTCGCGGGCGGGCTCTGGGCGATCGCCTGGTGGAACAGGCCCGCCGCGCGCGGCGAGGTCAGCAACGCGGTGACGCAGCCCGCGCCCGAGGACTCGCCGAACAGCGTGATGTTGCCGGGGTCGCCGCCGAATGCGGCGATGTTCTCCCGCACCCATTCCAGCGCGGCGATCTGGTCATGCAGCCCGAGGTTCGGCGCGAAGTCGTCACCGAGCGAAGACAGGTCGAGGAACCCGAGCGCGCCGAGCCGATAGTTCACCGCGACGACCACGACGTCACCGGTCAGGGCAAATTTGCGTCCGTCGTAGATCTCCTGCGCGGCGGTGCCGAGGCAGTACGCGCCGCCGTGCAACCAGACCAGCACCGGGCGCGGCTCCCGCACCGAGTCGCCGCCGGCATACCGCGGCGACCAGACGTTCAACCACAGGCAGTCCTCACCCATCGTGAGACCCGAGTCGACGGGCACCATGGTGCCCATGGACTGCGGCGCGATCCGGCCGAATCGAATGCAGTCGCGCGTTCCGTCCCACGGCTGTGGTGGCTGCGGCGGGGCGAACCGCGCCGGACCGGTGGGTGCGGACGCGTAGGGGATGCTTCGCCACACCGAAACGGAGCCCTGGCGAACTCCACGCACATCGCCGTACACCGTCCGCGCGATCGGCTCGGGTAGATCGTCGGAACCGGGCACCGCCTCGGAGAACTCGGCGCGCATCGCAGACCTCCTCATACTTCCTTTTCGAGAGTACGACGAAGATCAGTACGCCCAGGTTTCGATGCCGCGACATTACCGCGTCAAGTGGCGTTCATCCGCTGTTCAGGCGCCGTATTGGGCCACTGTGCCGAATCGATCACGGTAGCGGGGTTCGACCGCGTTCCCTTTGATAGCTGGCTAGATGCGACTCAATAGCTGGCGAGATGCGACACCCGCCCTGCGACCGGCCCGGCAGCGACCGGCACTCCGGCGGTCCGCCACCCGGGTGATCCGGACCACGCCTAGCCGAGCAGCAGCACGACGGCCCGACCTCGATCGGCAGCCCGTTCTCGGTGCTGGGCAGGGAGACGATGTGCACCCACTTGTAGCCTCAACCCGTGAAATTCGGAATGCTCTCTGCCATAGGTGTTCTCACCGTCGCCGCGGTAGCGGCGGCTCCCACCGTCTCGGCCATTCCCACCGGCTCGGGCGGCAGTGGCGACGGTCGAGAAGTGGTGATCATCGACAACACGCTGGAACTGAGCAACCTGGACTCGTGCTGGGCTAGTGGCTTCCCTCGTGACATCAGGTTCGAGAACCGCAGCACGCGCCATTTCCTGGTGTTTGCGTCCAACGACTGCACAGGCGAACCCACCGCGACAGTGGCTCCGGGTGGGTTCGCGACGCATTACGGCTGGTCGGCTACGGCGGCCAAGTAGGCTCGCTCCGTCGAGCCATCGCAGCTGTGGTGGCGTCCGCTCACATCGGCGGCGCAGGCCCTAAGATGAGCGGATGCCGAGTTACAGCTATCGGTGCCGCAGCTGCGGCGACACGTTCGAGGTGACCCGCCCGATGGCGGAATCATCGGCGCCCGCCGCTTGCCCCAGCGGTCACAACGACACGGTCAAACTGCTGACCACGTTCGCCACCGTCAGCCGGGGAGGCGGCAACGCGCCCGCGCCCAGCCCGGCGGCGCCTCCGGCAGGCG
>NZ_BDBA01000367.1 GCF_001612745.1 Nocardia amamiensis NBRC 102102
GGACAAACCTGTGGTTGCATACTGCACCTCTTTCGTGTGATTCGTTGGTTGTTTGTATTTGTGGTGTTCAGGGCGTTTTCGGTGGTCGGCCGATGTGGGGTCGGTCGGGTGGGTTGTCGGGGTCGGGTCGGTGGTAGAGGCGTTCGCCTTTGTCGTTGTAGGGGATGCCGGTGAGGACTCCGGTGCGGTGCCAGCGGCTGATGGTGTTGGGGCGGACGCCGAGCAGGGTGGCGGTTTCGGCGGCGGTGAGCATGCCTGCGGCGCGCAGGCGTTGGCGGCGGCTGCGTAGCCGGTAGGCGCGGATGATGTTGTCGATGATCAAGCGGTGGAAGGGTTCTCCGGTGCCGGTGACCAGTTCGCGCTGGTTGAGGATGTCGGCGATCTCGCCGGAGACGTGGTGGTCGAGCAGTTCGTCGATGAGGGTGACGATCTCGGTGGGGGTGCGGCGGGCTTCGGGCCCGGTCTTGGGGACGGGCATGGTGAGGGTGGTGTGCTGGCCGGCGGGAAATCGGATGTGGGCGGTGATGGTGTCGCGGTCGCGCGCAACGGTGGCGTCGGTGAGCAGCAGCCGGGCGATGCGTTTGCGTTCGCGCGCAGGGGTGTTGGGGTCGTTCCAGATCGCGGGCAGGTCGGTGACGAGCTGACGAATGCGGGCCTGTTGGGCGTCGGTGAGCTGCCCGGTCTGCTGGGTGCGGGCGGTGTCGTAGTCGCGTTGTGCGGCTTGCAGTTCCCGCAGCGCGGTGTTCCAGTCGGCTTCCAGGGTGTCGGCGACGAGCCGGTTGGCCGGGTCGACGGCGAGGTAGCGGCGCCGGGCGTGGTCGGCGCGGTATTGGGCGCGTTCGACGTGCGCGGCGCGCATGCGGTCGGCGTCGGCGGCGCGCTGGTCGAGTTCGGCGGAGACGGCGAGCGCGGCCTCGACCGTGAGCGGGGTCAGGGTGTCGATGAGCAGTTGCCCGATGCGGGTGTCGAGGTCGGCGCCGGGGATGACCGCGCAGACGGGTTGGGCGGTTTCGATGCCGTCGCGTTGACACACGTAGGTGGGGAAGTCTTGTCCGCGGCGGTGGTGATAGCGCACGGTCATGCGTTTGCCGCAGCGCCCGCAGACGATCATGCCTTGCAGCAGGGCCGCGCCTTCGCGGGGCGGGCCGGCGGCGCGGTCACGGCCGTGTGCGGCGGCGTTGTCGGCCAGGCGGGCTTGGTTGAGGTCGAACTGGGCCAGGCTGATATAGCCGGGATGGACGTCGGGAATAAACGAGATCCATTGCTCGCGAGGAAGTTTCACTCGTGACCCAATCCCCGCAGCACCGGAGCCGTGACGGCCGTAGGTGAAAGCGCCGGCATAGCGGGGATTGTGCAGGATCCGCAGCACGGTGTGATGCGCGAGGGGTTTCCAGTCCAGTTCACCCTTGCGCGGGCCCTTGAGATGCCGCCACGGGAACTGCAGGCCCGCGGCCCGGAAGGATTTGACGCAGGCAGTCGCCGAGCCGGTGGCGGCGAAGGTGTCGAACAAGTGCCGCAGGGCTTGCTGGACGGCCTGGTCGGGGTCGAGCACCACCCGGTCGGCGCCGTCGTAGACGAGTCCGACCGGCAGCGGGGTGATCAGTTCGCCGCGGCGGGCCTTGGACAGCACCCCGCCGCGCAGGCGGGCCTTGATAAAATGCAGCTCGGCCTCCGACATCTGGCCCTTCATGCCCAGCAGCAGCCGGTCGTTGAAGCCGCGGGGATCGTAGAGGCCGTCCTCGTCGCAGATCAGGGTGCCGGTCATGGCGCAGAGTTCGAGCAGTTGGTGCCAGTCGGCGGAGTTGCGGGCCAGCCGCGAGCATTCCAGGCCGAGCACGATCCCGGCGCGGCCGAGGGACACCTCGGCGACCAGGTGCTGGAACCCTTCGCGGTCCGCGGCCGAGGCTCCGGATTGGCCCTGGTCGACGTCGATGACCTGGATCTGGTCGGCCTGCCAGCCCAGCGCGATCGCCCGCCCGCGCAGGTCGTATTGGCGGTGCGCGGATTCGGTGTGATGCAGGACCTGCTTGAGGGTGGACTGGCGGACATAGAGCAACGCGGGCCTGCTCAGATGAGCGGCGCTCACCTTGGTCGCCGCGGTCTCGACGAACACTTCACATGCTCCTTCCTCACCCCGGACGGACTGACGTCAAGGCATGAGAGTGATTGCAAGAAAACAGAATTCAAGTTCCGGTGAGCGCCAGACCAGCCAGCGCATCGACCAGTTCGGCCGTGAGGGCTGTTGGCAGCGAGAGCGCGTGCGCGGCAGATGCGGACCGTCTCGGCGTGGGCCCGGCGACCGCGATCCGAGCCACCGCCGCCCGCCAGGCCAGCACGCCGCGACGGGAAAGCACCGCGAACCCGAGTCGCAGGGCGTCGGCTCGCGCGGTCAGCGCCGCATGGCGCAACTGCTCGTAGTGTTCGTCCAGCCCGCCCGCGGCCCGAGCCGGGCCAGGCTCGATCGACTGCGGGATCGGTTGCGGTTCAGCCGCTTTCATATCGGCTGTCGCGAAATCGGGCCAGCGCCCGTTCGATCGAGCGGGGGTGCACCCGCACCCCGAATCGCTCCTCGATGGGCGCGACCAGATCCTTGGCTCGCACGGCAGGGTCGCCATCGAGCAGAGCTTGGGCGAATGCGCAGACCTCACTGGTGAGCTTGTGGCCGCCGCGGGGCCCGGGTTTGGCCGGGGCCAACCCTTCGAGCCCGGCGGAGTCGAGGGCGGCGGCGGCCTCGTAATACGACTGCCGGGAATACCCGAACGCTGCCGCCGACTCGGTCACCGACATCTCATCGACCCGCACCCGGCGCACCATCTCGTATTTGACCTGCACCACGTCGCGGGCGTCGAAGAACTCGTGCCCGGTGAACGCCTCGTCGGTCACCTGTTCCGGATGCGGGTTCAGGCACCGCGCCGCCCGCAACTCGCCCACTTTCGGATCCTCCCGCGAACCCTGCCGCGCCATGCGCCCTCATCTCGTCGAACATCGCCATCGCCGAACAGTCAGACAGATTTTGCCGACATGTGAGCGGCGTTGGGCAGAAACCGGGAAACATACTGCAAGGAACTTTGTTCTTGCAGTAGATGTTTCGATCGAATCTGGATCGCGGATCTCCGTGGTGGTGCGGCGTAATTATCCTGACGCTCGCGGCGAAATCGGATTGACAGTCCGATCGAGGCTCGGATGCGTGCGGATCCTGTCGATCAGCTCGGCCAGTTCCAGCAGTCCGGTCGTGGTGAACGGGCACCGCCCCTCGGCGATCACCACGAACGGATCCACCGCCACGACATCGGTCCAGCCTGCAGGCAGCGAGAACACCACGCCATGTTCGTCACGCAGGCTGACGCGGTCCTCACCCCAGTTGAAGCGGTGCTCGACGAACTCGAACTCACGCCCGAACAACGGATGGAATCGGTGCGTCACCCGCGCTTTCGGCACCTGATCATCGGGACTGGGTGTAGTCGAAGACGTCGTCCAAACCG
>NZ_BDBA01000368.1 GCF_001612745.1 Nocardia amamiensis NBRC 102102
GGGCGTGGCCGCGCGAGACCGTGCCGTCGTGGTCCGCCCCCGCGCCGATCCCGCCCGCGCCCGAGTCGTCGTGGTGCTGCGGGACTTACCTGCCATGGCCCCAGGCTAGCCGCAAATCCCCCACTGCTGCGCCTCTCCCGGGTCTTCCGGCCGTACGAGTCGTCACACCGGGCGGTTCAGGCCGAGCCCGGCGCGGACGGCGCTGAGAGGTCCGGCGGTCTCCGTGTCGCCGCGGGAGGAAACATCGAGCAACACGACTCCGGCGTCCACTCGAAGATCAGGCACAAGAGACAAGGGTTTTTCATACCACAGAGTCTGTTACTCCCCCTGCCGGGAAATCTCCGGCTAGCGCAACGAGAGTCCGCTCTGTACCTTGTCTCTCGGTCCATCGGGTCGTGGGCCTAATGACAAGAAGGGGCAAATCCTCCGTGAAGAAGTTTGCTACCGGTGTGGCCGCGTTGGCGGCGGCGGGTACCGCGCTGGCCGTCAGCGCGCCCGCGGCGCACGCCTACACCAACAACTACGGCGCCATCGCGCTGTCCACCTCCACCGGGTTGATCGGATATTCCTACGACTATCCGGATTCGGCTTCCGCGCAGCGGCGCGCCGTGAGCTCCTGCGGCGCGGCGGACTGCCAGTCGGTGGTCTGGTTCCGCAACGGCTGCGGCGCCGTCGCGTACTCCAGCGGCAGCGGCAGCTGGAGCTGGGGGTACGCGTCGTCCCGGCGCAGCGCGCAGGGCCAAGCCCTGCGGCACAACGATTCCGACGCCTACATCGTGCACTGGAACTGCACGTCCAACCACGGCTGATGCCCGGTATTCGAGTCGAAGGAAACATCGTGAAACACCGCACTTTCCGGACCGCCGTGGCTGTCGTCCTCACCGCAGTGGCCTGCTCGCTGTCCGCCTGCGCTTCCGGCGACGACTCCTCGTCCCCGAGCACCAGCGCCAACCCGAGCCATGCGGCGGGTGAGTTGGAGGGCGGCTCGGACAAGGGCGACAAGGAGGCCGGCTCCGCGCCGACCACTCCGTCCTCGCCCGCACTGGCCAAGCCCACGGTTGCGCAGCTGAACGAGCGGCTGCAGAAGGCGTTCGATCCGAACGTGCCCAACGCGGAGAAGATCAGCTGGATCCAAGCCGCCGAGCAGGATCCCTATCTGGTCGCCAACCTGGTCGACGCCGCGAAGAAGCAGAAGGTCGTCGTCGAGGTCACCAATGTGGGCGACCCGAAGGACGGCAAGCTCAAGGCCGACGCCAAGGTCACCATCGACGGCACCCCGGTGGACGACGCGTTCATCCAGTTCGTCTCCGAGGGCGGCCAGTGGAAGGTCGACCACACCTTCGCCTGCAACATCGTCAAGAGCGCGAAGATCGAGTCCGCGGCCTGCCAGGAGTGACCGCGCACGACTGAGTGAAAGGGCCGGATAGCTGCGCTATCCGGCCCTTTCGCGCATTCGGGAATCAGACTCCGATAACCGTCGGCACGATCATCGGGCGACGCCGATAGGTCTCGGCCACCCAGCGCCCGACCACCCGTCGCACGCCCTGCGCGATCCGATGGGTGTCCGTGACGCCCTCGCCTGCCAGCCGCAGCAACTCGGCCTCCACCAGTTCCGCCGCGCCCAGCAGTGCGGTCGGATCGTCGGAGAAGCCACGCCCGCTGAGTTCGGGTGTGCTGACCGCCTTGCCGGTGGTCTCATCGATGGCGACGGTGATCGCGATGAAACCGCCCTCACCGAGCACCAGCCGGTCCGACAGCGTGGACTCGCCGACATCGCCCACCGACAGCCCGTCGACATACACGTGCCCGACCGCCACTCGGCCGACGATCGAGGCGATGCCGTCGACCAGATCCACCACCACACCGTCCTCGGCGAGCACCACCCGGTCCTCGGGCACACCGGTCGCCACCGCCAAGGCGGCGTTCGCCCGCAGGTGGCGCCACTCGCCGTGTACCGGCATCGCGTTGGTCGGCCGCACCGCGTTGTACAGGTACAGCAGCTCACCCGCGGACGCGTGCCCGGAAACGTGCACCTTGGCGTTCTGCTGGGTGATCACCGTGGCACCCAGCCGGGCCAGGCCGTTCACCACGGCGTACACGGAGTTCTCGTTGCCGGGGATGAGCGAGGAGGCCAGCACCACCAGATCGTCGGCGCGAATGTTGATCTGCCGGTGCTCGCCGCGCGCCATCCGCGACAGCGCCGACAACGGCTCGCCCTGCGACCCGGTCGAGATCAGCACCAGGCGGTGGCCCGGCAGGGTGGCGGCGACGTCGAGGTCGACGACCACGCCGTCCGGCACCGTCAGATAGCCCAGGTCCTGCGCGATCTGCATGTTGCGGACCATCGAGCGCCCGATGAAACACACGCGGCGCCCGTACTTCTGGGCCACGTCGACCACCTGCTGGATGCGATGCACGTGGCTGGCGAACGACGCGACGATCACCCGGCTGCGCGCCTTGCCGATCACCGTGTCCAGTACCCCGCCGATCTCGCGTTCCGGCGTGACGAACCCGGGGACCTCCGCGTTCGTGGAGTCCACCAGGAACAGGTCGACGCCCTCGTCGCCGAGCCGGGAGAATCCGGCCAGGTCGGTGAGCCGTCCGTCCAGCGGCAACTGGTCGAGCTTGATGTCGCCGGTGTGCAGAACGACGCCCGCGGGCGTGCGGATGGCAACGGCGATCGCGTCCGGAATGGAGTGATTGACCGCGAAGTACTCGCAGCCGAACGGGCCGTGCGTGGTGTGCTGTCCCTCGGTGACCTCGACCAGCTTCGGATGCTGACGATGCTCCCGGCATTTCGCGGCGACCAGCGCGAGGGTGAACTTCGAGCCGACCACCGGGATATCCGGCCGCAGCCGCAGCAGGAAGGGCACCGCGCCGATGTGGTCCTCGTGGCCGTGGGTGAGCACGACGGCGGCCACGTCGTCCATCCGGTGCTCGATGGGACGGAAGTCGGGCAGGATCAAGTCGACGCCGGGCTGCTGGTCCTCCGGGAACAGCACGCCGCAGTCGACGATCAGCAGCTTGCCGCCGTACTCGAAAACGGTCATGTTGCGGCCGATCTCGCCGATACCGCCGAGCGCGAACACACGCAGGCCGTTCTTCGGCAGGACGGGCGGCGCGCCGAGCCGGTCGTGCGTGGGGATCGGAACCGGCTGCGGTGCGGGCGCTTCGACCCGCCGTCCGCCGGACGTCCCCCGCCCGGCGGACGCTGCACGTCCACGACGCCGGGACGACGCCTCCTGCGCCCGGGGCTCCGGTCGGGCCTGCGCGGGCTTCGTCTCGGCGGTCACGACCCGTTCGGCCTCCACCGTCACCTCGACGG
>NZ_BDBA01000369.1 GCF_001612745.1 Nocardia amamiensis NBRC 102102
AGCGCGGGCGCGGCGACCGACGGCTCGACACCCGCGGCCGCGCACACGGCAAGGGCGAGCAAGCCGTTGGCGACGTTGTAGTGGCCTGGAAGTCGCAGGCGCGCAGCGACATCCCCCTGCGGACCGGACGCGATGAAGTCCTGTTCGCCGCCGTGCGCCGACACCGCGCCGGTGACGCTCCACGCGGCGGAACGGGTGGTCGACACGGTGACCGGGCGCGTCAGCCCGGCGGCCAGCCGTCGTCCCCACTCGTCGTCCACGCAGATCACGGCGGTGCGCGCCGCCACAGGCGAATCCGGCTCGAACAGTTTGCGTTTCGCGGCGAAGTAGTCCTCGAAGTCGGCGTGGAAATCCAGATGGTCTTGCGAGAGATTGGTGAACGCGCCGACCGCGAACCGCACCCCGTCCACCCGGCCCAGCGCCAGCGCGTGGCTGGAAACTTCCATCACGACCGCGTCCACGCCCTGCTCGACCATGAGCGCGAACATCGCGTGCAACTGAGGCGCCTCCGGGGTGGTCAGTGCGCTCGGCACCCGCCTGCCGCCGATCCTGGTCTCGATGGTGCCGATCAGCGCGGTGGACAACCCCGCGGCGGCCAGTCCCGCCTCGACCAGATAGGACGTTGTCGTCTTGCCGGAGGTGCCGGTGATCCCGACGATGCGCAGCCGCTCGGACGGGTTGCCGTAGATCGCCGCGGACAGCTCGCCGAGGACCGCCCTCGGGTTCTCCCGGATCAAGACCGGCACGTCGAGGGGACCCGCCAGCTCCGCGCCCGCCGCGTCGGTCAGCACCGCGACCGCACCCCGCGCTACGGCGTCCCGCGCGAAACGCGCGCCGTGCGAGCGGGCGCCGGGCAGCGCGGCGAACAGATCACCGGGCAGCACGGCATCGGAACGCTGCTCGACGCCGGTGACCGAGACGCCGCGCGCAGCCGTTCCTGGGCTCGTCGCCGCTCCGATGGCGGCGGCCAGCGATGCCAGCGGCGTCGACGGCGAATGCTCTGGCCGCAATGCGCGCGGTTGACCGGACTGCACAGAAACCAGGCTCCTTTCGGGGGCATCGATCGACGTGTCAGGTTACCGGCGACGTGTCACAGCGGGACCATGCGCCCCACCGCAAGGTCGGGTACCTCGCCCACCGCACCCTACGGGTTCGCACCCCCGGTCCGGAGCACGCCACGCGCCGGTCGGACGCCGCCGAGCCGGAGCGCGACGGGCATGGCCGATCACCGCCGCCCGCCGCGTCTCGAACACGCCGCTCACCTGCCGTTTTCCTGTGCACAGTGCTGATGCCTTCCTACCGATCACGCAGGCCGCACGCCGCGGGAGCGGTCGGATCACCCCGCCTGCAGCACGAATCGCCGGGACGGTTGCGGCGAGGGCGGAACGCGGTCCCGCTGCAGCGCCCAGGAGGCGATGTTGTGGAACAGCGGCGCCACCGACACGCTGCCGCTGCCGTCCGAGCTGCGGACCGGCGCGTCCAGCATGAGCCCGATCACGTAGCGCGGATTGTCCGCGGGAACCATGCCCGCGAACGTGATCCAGAACGACGACGTGGAATAGCACCGGCAGTTCGGGTCCACCTTCTGCGCGGTACCGGTCTTGCCTGCCACCTGGTAGCCCGCAATGGCCGCGGGCCATCCGGTGCCGTTCTGGTTGGCGTTCATCGGGTCGCGCTGCACGACCGCCTGGAACATCGTCCGCAACGTGGCCGCGGTCTGCGGGCTCACCACCCGCACTCCGTCCGGCTGGGTCTCCTCGGTGCGGGTGCTGTCCGGCGCGATCTGGGCGCGGACGATGCGGGGCGGGATGCGGACGCCGTCATTGGCGATTGCCTGGTACATGCTGGCCATCTGCAAGGTGGTCATCGAAAGACCTTGCCCGATGGGCAGATTCGCGAACGTGCCGCCGGACCATTGGTCGCGGTCGGGCATCAGTCCCGCGCTCTCTCCCGGCAGGCCGATGCCCGTGCGCTGGCCGAGCCCGAACCGGTGCGCCATGTCGGCGAAGCGGTTCTCCCCCACCCGCTGGGCCAGCAGGAGCGTGCCCACGTTCGAGGAGCGGCCGAAGATCCCCGTGGTGGTGTACGGCTCGACGTCGTGCGACCACGCGTCGTTCACCGTGACCCCCGCCATTTGGATCGCACTGGGCACCGGCACGACCTCGTCGGGCTCGGTCAAGCCGTACTCTATGGCCGCGGCCGCCGTGACGATCTTGTTCACCGAACCCGGTTCGAACACATCCGTGACGGACGGATTGCTCAGATCGGCACCCGCCCACTTCTGCGGTCCCAGCGCCGGGTTGAAGGTGTTGTCGTTGGCCATCGCCAGGACCTGTCCGGTCTTGGCGTCCAGGACGACAGCCGACGCGGAGCCCGCACCGGAGACGTCCTTCGCCTGCTGGACCTGTTGCTGCACGTAGTACTGCAGGTCCGAATCCAGGGTCAGCTCGACGGCGGACCCGTTGACCGCGGGCTGTTCGTCCCGCCAGCTGCCGGGGATGACCGCGCCGTCGGAGCCGCGATCGTAGGTGTGCGATCCGTCGGTACCGGCCAGCGCCGAGTCCAGCGACGATTCCAACCCGACCTGTCCGTGGCCGTCCCAGCCGGTGGCGCCGACGATGTTCGCCGCCAGCGAGCCGCCGGGATACACCCGGATGCTCTGCTGCTCCGAGCCGACTTGGGAGAACTGCTCGGTGATCTCACCCGCGACACGCGGATCGACATTGCGCGCCAAGTACACGAACTGCTCGTCGCCGCGCAACTTCGCCAGCAGATCCGCCTCCGCGGGCGCGTCCTTGCCCAGCTTCTCGTGGATGGTGCGCGCGATGGCCCGCAACCGCTCGTCCGGATCGGGCGCCTTGTCGTTCTTCGCCTTGGCGTCCGCCAACTCCTGGCGAACCCGGACCGGTTGGAAGGTCAAGGCTTTCGCGGAGACGGTGAACGCCAGCGACTTCCCATTGCGGTCGGTGATCGGCCCGCGGATCGCCGGGTCCGGTTGATGGGTGGTGCGCTGGCTGGCCGCCTGCGCCGACAGCCCCGGCGCCGCCACGCTCTGCACCCACAGCAGTTGCAGCGCGACCACGGCGAGTGCGACCAGCATGACTACCCGTCCGACGCCGAGGCGCAGCCGGAGGGGACCGTCCGAGACGGACACCGTGGCTTGGCGGGGCCTGCCCGCTGCCCTCGGGGCCGACGGGCCGCCGCGGCGGCGCTGCGCTTGCCTCGGGTGCGTCACCGCGGCACT
>NZ_BDBA01000370.1 GCF_001612745.1 Nocardia amamiensis NBRC 102102
GGCTAACGCACTGGGAATGGCCATCGCAAACCGTTCACCGCAGGCCGGGGCGATTATTCATTCCGACCACGGGGTCCATCACGTCCTGCGCCTTCACCGATCGGGCCCGCAAGTCTGGGCTGACGCCGTCGATGGGCTCTATTGGCGACTGCTACGACGAGTGCCGTCATCGAGTCCTTCTGGGGCAGATGCAACCCGAGATACTGAACCGGCAACGGTGGAAAACCAGAATCGAGCTGGCAAACGCGATCCTCGAATACCTGCAGATCTTCCACAACCGTCGACGCCGTCATCAGCGCTCGGTATGCGATCTCCGATCGACTACGAGATGCGGCAGTCATCCATCCAACCCCGTGGCCTGAAGTCCAGTATCCCGACTCCACAAAAACCCAGGAAACATCAGGGTGCGCATCAAACCCAATGCCCTTTAGTACTGCAACGGCAGTCGGTTCGAGTATTGTGCTCGCGTGGTTGTGGATGATGTTGCAGCGGAGCTTGATTCGTTGCACGCGAGGATCGGTGGCCGTTTCACGCGGTCGGAGCCGCGGGGCCGGGCGCGGGAGTACGTGACCGGGTTGGTGGCGGGGTTGGAGCGGAAGAACGGGTGGACGCTTGCCGAGCAAGCTGGTGAGGTGAGTCCGGACGGGATGCAGCGGTTGTTGCGGTGGGCGGACTGGGACATCGACGGCGTGCGCGACGACGTGCGTTCTTATGTGGCCGAGCGGCTCGGTGACAAGGATGCGGTGCTGATCGCCGATGACACCGGGTTCCTGAAGAAAGGCCTCCGGTCAGCCGGGGTGCAACGGCAGTACTCCGGCACCGCCGGGGCCTGTCCGTAAATTACTGTTGCAGTTGATCTGTGGGGTGGGTTGCGTGTGTGAGACGGGCTTGTAGTTGCTCAAGAGTGCGTGCGGGTGGTCCGGGTATGGGTGTGATGTCGAGCCGGTGCAGGTCCAGGATCCGGTGGCCGTCTCGGAACTGCATGGTCAGGTTGGTGCGCTTGACTCCGAGTAGTTGGGCCAGCAGCGTGCTGGTGGCGGCCCTTCGCCGCGGCAGCAAGGCTGTCAGGAGCCGGTGAAAATGGTCGACGCTGCTGGTTTGCGGATGCAGATAGCTGCGGGGGAGGTGGAAGCGTCGCTGAAAAGCTGCCTCGGCCAACGCATCCCAGTACGGATCCGAGACCGCGACCAGGTGCGCGAAGTCGGCTCGTGGCATGCCCGTCAGGGCCGGATCGGTGAGCATCTCGGTCAAGGACGGATCGGGTTTTCGACGCGCCGGGGCTGGTTCTGCAGGGTGGGGTGCGCTGGGGGCCACGGTGTAGTTCCAGTCTCCGTGGAATTTCTCCGGTGTGATCGGCAGCGCATGGAACTCGGCGGAGGTGACGGTGCCGCCGAGGGGGTGGCTGCCGGTGTCGAGATCGGCACCGATCATCAACCCGGTCCGGGTGGTTGTCGCGGCGATGGTCTCGATGACGACTTGGTAGCTGGTCAGGGGTCGTCCGCGCCAGTTGGCGGTGATGTGGCAGAACATCCGGTGCTCGATCTTGTTCCATTTCGACGTCCCCGGAGGATAGTGACAGACCGTGATCTCGAGGCCGCTCTCGCGAGCCAAGCAGTGCAGGTATTTCTTCCAGGTCCAGCGGCGGGGATCGTTGGAGCCACCGGCATCGGCGGTGATCAGCAGCCGGGTCGCGTCCGAGTGTTGTTCGCGTCCTTGGTGACGCCACCAGCGGCGGATGGACTCGACCGCGAATTCTGCGGTGTCGTGGTCGGTGCCGACGTTGACCCAGCCGGTGTTGGTGGCGATGTCGTAGATCCCGTAAGGGATGACCACCGGCTGATCGTCGGTGATGAAGAAACTGTGGCAGTCCACCGTGATCGGGTTCTTGCCCGGACGCCAGGTGCGCCCGGGACGGTCACGATTGCCGATCCATTCCTTGGCCTTGGTATCGACGCTGATCACCGGCTGCCCGGCGTCGAGGAAGGCGGTAGCGGTGGCGTTGATGTGCGCGAACTGCGCATCACGGTCGGGGTGGGAGGTGCCCTCGTTGGTCTTGGCCGTGCCTTGCAGGCGGTATCCGAGCCCGCGCAGCAGATGCCCGACGGTCGTGGCACCGACTCGGTGACCCTGACCGGTCAGGGTCGACGCCAAGGTGCGCAGCGACAGCGTGGTCCAGCGCAGCGCAGAAACCGGATCGCCACGAGTATGCGGCTCGATCAGTGCCTCCAGCGCCGGCAGCAGCCCGGTGTCGGTCACCGTCAACGGCTTGCGGCCCGCACCCGGAGCCCGGATGCGTTGGGTCGGTACGGGATCGGCAGTCAGTTCGCCGATGCCGCGCGCGACGGTAGCGGTGCTGACGCCGGAAGCGGCGGCCACCACGGTGATCCCGCCGTGGCCCACCGCCATCGCCTCACTGGCCAGATAGAGCCGACGCCGACGTTCATCCAGATGCGGCAAGATCTGATCGAACTTGACCCGCAACCCGGTACCGGACACACATTCCCGCGGAAGACACATACCCCAGCCTCCCATTCACACCCGCCGTCCACCCACAGATCAACTGCGACAGTAATTTACGGACAGGCCCCCGGGCTTACGGAGAACTGTCAGATCGGTGGTGCGACGCGAGGTCGCACGCTGTGAGTGGTTACGTGGGTAGGAGGTCGGCATGACGCCGATGACGTAACCCGGGCCAGTGTCCAAGGCCCGTCCCCTCCCTGACGTGCGCTGCTGGCAACGGCGGGGTGCGAAGCTCGGGGAAGAAGCCCAAGGGCTCCCGTTCCATCCGGGGGTCACAGGCAAGGGGAAGACCGGACGGGTGAAGCTCACTGAACTCTCAACGATGCTCCGTGACGGCAAGCCTCGCAGATGGGAAGTAGGAGCGGGGTGCAGGACTGGCCGCTGAGAAGCGGCGGGTGCCGGTCGAAGACTCCGAGTCGACCGGGAGGACACCACCGTCCCGGGGTAATGAGGGCGCCCACCCGGTCGCATCTCACATGTGTGGAACGCGACAACCCCGTTGGGGTCCAGACCCATTGGTCTGGTCAGCCGACCGTAAGGGAAGCCCAACTCCCCAGCGGGCGCAGGACGGCCCAAGAAGCCAACGCCGGCCGCCGAAAGGCAGCAGGAAACCGGGACAGAACATCGGCACTGCGATTCCCCTCATATCGTGGAGGCCGGACCATA
>NZ_BDBA01000371.1 GCF_001612745.1 Nocardia amamiensis NBRC 102102
CCGGCACGCGGCTCCCGCCCGACCGGGGCGATGCCGCGTGCCGAAGGAGAACCACCGCGCGCGCCAGGCGGGCGCCGCGACATCCCTCCGCACCCGCAGCCCAATGTCCGCTATCGCGAGCGTGATTCGAGCCGCACCGAGCGTCGCAGGCCGGAGAATCTGTAGCGAAACGGCACCTAGCACGCCCCCGGCTCGCGACCTGCTCATATCCGAGTGACCGACGCGTCCGCGCAGAGTCGCCAGCGGCACTCGTCCGACCACGTCCTAGCGGCTGCGTCGCCAGCGGTGGTCGCTCATATGCGAGCCATCAGGGCGCTGCGAACAGGCAACGCCGCTGCACATCGGAAACAGTCAGCTCCGGGCCTCGCGCAGTTCACGCGGCAGCGCGAAGACGAGCGTCTCGTTCGCCGTGGTGACCGGCTGGACATCGCCGTAGCCGTGCTCGGCCAGCATGTCCAGAACGCCGCGGACCAGGATCTCGGGGACCGACGCGCCGGAGGTGATGCCGATCGTGCGGACGCCATCGAGCCAGGCCGGGTCGACCTCGCGGGCGAAGTCCACCAGATGGGCGGCCTTGGCCCCCGCCCCGAGCGCGACCTCGACCAAGCGCACCGAGTTCGAGGAATTGCGGGAACCGACCACGATCACCAGGTCGCATTCCGGCGCCATCGCCTTCACCGCGACCTGGCGGTTCTGCGTGGCGTAGCAGATGTCGTCGCTAGGCGGGTCCTGCAGGCCGGGGAAGCGCTGCCGCAGCCGCTGCACCGTCTCCATCGTCTCGTCCACGCTCAGCGTGGTCTGCGAGAGCCAGATCACCTTCGACTCGTCACGCACGGTGACCTTGTCCACCGCGTCCGGCCCGTCGACCAGCTGGACGTGCTCGGGCGCCTCACCGGCGGTGCCCTCGACCTCCTCATGGCCCTCATGGCCGATCAGCAGGATGTCGAAGTCGTCGCGCGCGAACCGCTTGGCCTCCTGGTGCACCTTGGTGACCAGTGGGCAGGTCGCGTCGATGGTGTGCAGACTGCGCGCCGCGGCGGACTCGTGCACCGCGGGCGAGACGCCGTGCGCGGAGAAGACGACGACCGCACCCTCGGGGACCTCGTCGGTCTCGTCCACGAAGACCACGCCGCGCTCGCGCAGCGTCTCCACCACGTGCCGGTTGTGCACGATCTCCTTGCGCACGTAGATCGGGGCGCCGTGCTTTTCCAACGCCTTCTCGACGGTTTCGACGGCACGGTCGACGCCGGCGCAGTACCCGCGCGGCTCGGCGAGCAGTACGCGCTTTCCGCCGTCGGCGTTCGCGACGCCTGCCGAGCGGGCGATTCCGACGTTCAAGGGAATGGCCGAAGACATGCCCACAGGATACGTGCGGCCCAGGGGCTCGCCACGTCGGGGAGTTGTCCGTCACACCGCCGCGGTACCGGCCGCAAGCTGGGCCGGAAGATCACCGAGAAGCATGCGGCAGCGACGCGCGGGGGGCGGGCGGCGAATGCCCGCGGCGGTGCCAGCGGACTATTCTCCGCATATGAGCGCAGCGCCGCGTAATTCCGGTCGATCCGCCACGCGTTGGGGCGGACGGATATTCGGACGGCGTACACCCCTCCTTTGCATAACACACCATTTCGGGCAGGCTAAGACCATGCTTCGACCACCCTTTCTGGCCCGGGTCGCCGCCGGCGCCGCCGTATACGCCCTCGAGGAAACCCGCCGGCTACCCACGGCGGCAATGAATTTGCCGATCACGGCCATCAGTCAGCTGCTGCAGACGACGATGCACGTCCAGCAGTTCGTGACCAGCCTGGCCTTGAAGGGCGACACGGTTTTCGACCGTTTGTCCAACCGCCCGGTCGAACAGCCGGAGTGGGCCACGTTCGACGAAGACCTCGACGACGATGCGAGCCCGGCCGCTCACCCCACCAGCCGATTCGACCTCTACACCGCCGACGAGCCCGAAGCGGCGCGCACGCCGGAAACCTTCCCCGCCGACGCCACCCGCGCCACCGAGACCAACGGCCACACCACCTCTGCGCCGATTGTCGATGCTCCGGCCGAGCCGAAAACCGCTGAGCCGGAAGCTGATTCTGATCCCCAGCCGGCCGCGGACGCGCCCGAGATCGTGGAACCGGAAGTCGCCACCCGGTACGACTACCTCAACATGACTCTGGCCCAGCTGCGCGCCCGGCTGCGCATGCTGACCGTCGACGACCTCATCGCGCTGCTGGAATACGAGCAGCAGACCCGTGCCAGGGCGGCGTTCGTGACCATGCTGACGAACCGGATCGCCACCGTTCGAGCCCAGTGACCGATCCTCGGACACCCCCTTCGCCGACAGTTGGCCGGGAAACCACCGGCCAACCCGGCGCCGCACCGGCCAACTCCGCCGAGCATCCCTGGCCGGTGCGTTCCGTGGCGGTCAAGGTCGCCCAGTGGATCGACCGGCTCGGCAGCATCTGGGTGGAGGGCCAGATCACCCAGATCAACCTGCGCCCCGGCACGCGCACGGCGTTCCTGGTGCTGCGCGACCCGTCCGCCGACATGTCCCTCTCGGTGACCTGCGATCCGGACCTCATCCGCAACTCCCCCCTCCCGCTGCACGAGGGCAGCCGGGTGGTGGTCTACGGCAAACTCTCCTTCTTCACCGGACGCGGCACGATCTCGTTGCGCGTGCTGGAGATCCGGCCGGTCGGCATCGGTGAACTGCTGGCCCGCATCGAGCGGCTGAAGGCGCTGCTGGACGCCGAGGGCCTGTTCGATCCCCGGCTCAAGCGCCCGCTTCCGTTCCTGCCCGGGACCATCGGCCTGATCACCGGCCGCGCGAGCGCGGCGGAGCGCGATGTGCTGAGCGTCGCGCGCAATCGGTGGCCAGCGGTGCGTTTCGAGATCCGCAACACCGCGGTACAGGGACCGACCGCGGTGCCGCAGATGCTCGCCGCGCTGGCCGAACTCGATCGCCACCCCTCCGTCGAGGTGATCGTGCTCGCGCGCGGCGGCGGGAGCGTGGAAGACCTGCTGCCGTTCTCCGACGAGGCGTTGTGCCGGGCCATCGTGGCCGCGACGACTCCGATCGTGAGCGCGGTGGGCCACGAACCCGACAATCCGCTCAGCGACTTCGTCGCCGATCTGCGCGCGGCCACCCCGACCGACGCCGCCAAGCGCATCGTCCCGGACGCCGCGGCCGAGCT
>NZ_BDBA01000372.1 GCF_001612745.1 Nocardia amamiensis NBRC 102102
CTGCTGCGGCTGATCCCCCATCCAGCCGCTGCGGGTTCAGTCGGCCGCCGCCGAGCCTTCTACACCCCTGGCCCGGGAAGCCGCTGTTGCCGCTGACTCCGCGCCATGCCGCTGCGGCTTCAATCAGGCCCGTGGTGTCTCGCCAGCGGGCCACCGCTGTCGCTGACTTCGCCGCAGCCGCCGCGTGTTCAATCGCGCCAACGCCGAGCCCCGCAGCACCCGGCGGACGACCGCTGACTCGGCCGGTGAGTTCAATCGGACCCGTCCAAGTCCCGTCGGCAGCCGGCACACGGGCGCTGCAGCTGATCGCTTCGGTTGCCCGGGTTTCAATCGCGCCCACGTCGGGGCCTGCGCGCACTCGTCTGGCTTGCCGCTACCGCCGACCTCGCTTCGGTCGCCACGCGTTGAGCCGGGCTCGCGCGACGCCGTGGCGCGCGCGGCTGGATGTACAGGACAGTGTGGGTTCAGTCGCGCCTGTCGACGTGACCGAGGTCGCGCTCGGGGGCCACTCGGTCGCGCACCCGCTGCTTCAGCACCGCGATGTCGGGGAATCCGCCATCGGCCTTGCGCTCCCAGATCTGTTCGCCGTCGACGGTGATCCGGAAGACCCCGCCGGAACCGGGGATGAGCGCGACCTCACCGAGTTCGGCGGCAAACGTGCTGAGCAGTTCCTGCGCCATCCAGCTCGCCCGCAGCAACCAGCGGCATTGGGTGCAGTACTCGATCGCGACGCGTGCCATGCCCGCTGACGCTACCGGTCAGGCGTCGTGCGTGCCGTCCAGGTAGACCCAGGCTCCGCCGGACCGGGCGAATCTGCTGGTCTCGTGCAGTGTGCTGCGGCCGTCCGCGTCCCGATAATGTGCGGCGAACTCCACGGTGCCCGTGTCGTCGAACAGGCCGCCGTGCTCGGTACGGATGATCTCCAGGAAGAGCCAGCGTTGAGCGGGATCGAGAGCCAGTTCCCGGGGACGAGTGCGCGGATGCCAAGAGCGCAGCAGATAGTCGGCGTCGCCCACCGCGAACGCCGTGTACCGCGACCGCATCAGCGCCTCGGCGGTCGCGGCGGCGCGCTCGCCCCGCAGTACCGGACCGCAGCAGTCGTCGAATGCCTCACCACGCCCGCACGGGCACCGGCGCGGCCCACTCATACCGTGCTCCCTTGCGCATGAGCGAGCGCAGCGAGCGAATCATCAACACGGCGCGCACCGCGCATGCCGGAGCCGAGCGCCAGCGAGGCGCGGGCAGGCGCGGATCGTCGGTCGTTACGCGGGCTCGAGCTTCCGGACCCGAGGCTTCTGCCCGGCCAACTTTCGGAGTCGGCAAGCCGTCGGTGATTACGCGGGCTGATCCCGGACCTGACGCTCATGCGCACGATCTTGCCGCCGCTCGCATCAGGCACACCAGCCCGGTGCTCCGGAGCTCAATTTGTGCGCCTTTTTTCGCGGGGCGCGAAGTATAGCGACCGGAACTGTGATTTGCTTCGTATAGCTGTCGAATTGGTCCTGAGTCTGAGCTGCGTTTTCAGGAGGATCGTTGACTGAGGTAGCGCCCCGCGCAACGCCCGAACTGGAGGCGGTGCGTCCCTATCCGGCCAGGCTGGGCCCGAAGGGCTCCTATATCTGGAAGATGGTGACGACCACCGACCCCAAGGTGCTCGGCGTCATGTACTTGACCACGTCGGTGGCCTTCTTCATGGTCGGCGGCCTGATGGCGCTGTTGATGCGCGGTGAGCTGGCGCGGCCAGGCCTACAGTTCCTCTCCACCGAGCAGTTCAATCAGCTGTTCACCATGCACGGCACGATCATGCTGCTGTTCTACGCCACTCCGATCGTGTTCGGGTTCGCCAACGTGGTCCTGCCGCTGCAGATCGGCGCGCCCGATGTCGCGTTCCCGCGGTTGAACGCCTTCAGCTACTGGCTGTATCTGTTCGGCGCCACCATGGCGACCGCGGGGTTCACCACCCCGGGCGGCGCCGCGGACTTCGGCTGGACGGCGTACTCCCCGCTGACGGATATCGTGCACTCTCCCGGGGTGGGGGCGGATCTGTGGATCATGGGCCTGGCTGTCTCCGGTCTGGGCACGATTCTCGGTGCGGTCAACATGCTGACCACCGTTGTCTGCCTGCGCGCGCCGGGTATGACCATGTTCCGGATGCCGATCTTCACCTGGAACATCGCCGTCACCAGCATTCTGGTGCTGCTCGCCTTCCCGATACTGACCGCGGCGCTGATGGCGTTGGCCTTCGACCGGCGCCTGGGTGGCCACATCTACGACCCGGCGACCGGCGGAACCCTGTTGTGGCAGCACTTGTTCTGGTTCTTCGGCCATCCCGAGGTGTACATCATCGCGCTGCCGTTCTTCGGCATCGTCTCCGAGATCTTCCCGGTCTTCTCGCGCAAGCCGATCTTCGGTTACACCACCCTGGTCTACGCCACTTTGGCTATCGGGATGCTGTCGATCGCGGTGTGGGCGCACCACATGTATGCGACCGGTGCGGTGCTGCTGCCGTTCTTCTCGTTCATGACCTTCCTCATCGCGGTCCCGACCGGCGTGAAGTTCTTCAACTGGATCGGCACCATGTGGCGCGGTCAGCTCACATTCGAATCGCCGATGCTGTTCTCCCTCGGCTTCCTGGTGACGTTCCTGTTCGGTGGTCTGTCCGGTGTCATCCTGGCCAGCCCGCCGCTGGACTTCCACGTCACCGACTCCTACTTCGTCGTGGCGCACTTCCACTACGTGCTGTTCGGCACCATCGTGTTCGCCACCTTCGCGGGCATCTATTTCTGGTTCCCGAAGATGACCGGACGCATGATGGACGAGCGCCTGGCCAAGTGGCACTTCTGGACGACGTTGATCGGCTTCCACACCACCTTCCTGGTGCAGCACTGGGTGGGCGCGGAGGGCATGCCCCGCCGCTACGCCGACTACCTGCCCAGCGACGGCTTCACCCTGCTGAACACGATCTCCACCATCGGTGCCTTCGTGCTCGGCGCCTCGATGCTGCCGTTCCTGTGGAATGTCTTCAAGAGCTACCGCTACGGCGAAGTCGTCACCGTGGACGACCCGTGGGGCT
>NZ_BDBA01000373.1 GCF_001612745.1 Nocardia amamiensis NBRC 102102
ACATGACGGCCTGTTCAGCCTTCCTTCCGAACTTATCCCCGAATACCGCAGGTCACAGTCCCGTAAGTCAACAACGCCGGAGCCCTGCTGCCATTACGGTGAAGCCGAGCGTTCACAAGCGATCATGAACCACGGCGGGCAAATCGTAGGCATTCTCCCCATGACGTCTTGTATGGAAACGTGGGAAAGTCACGTTGTGCTGTACATGCCGCGTTCGTCGAGGAACCAAGCTCGACAGCTCTTCTGCGCCGCCGAACGACCTATCGCCGCTTCCGCTGCGGTTAAGTGCGCGAACTCCATTCATCGAACGCACTCATCGATGCCGGCTCGCTGCCGTTCCGGGACGATTCGTGTGCGGTCCGCGTTTCACACACGCACGCCAGTATCGATTTCTGGCGTTGTGCCAGATCCACTGGAAATAGGAGATGTGCAATGAGCACCATCTATGAAAAGATTGGCGGAACGGAAGCCCTCGAAACCGTTGTTGAGGACTTCTATGTGCGCGTTCTCGCCGACGACCAACTGGCCGAATTCTTCACCGGAATCAACATGTCACGCCTCAAGGGCCGCCAAGTCGAGTTCTTTGCGACCGCACTCGGCGGCCCCGACCCCTACGCGGGAGCGCCGATGCGTCGAGTTCACCAGGGTCGGGGAATAACGATGCACCACTTTGAACGCGTAACCACACACTTGACCGCTTCACTGACGGCAGCATGTGTGCCCGACGAAACTGTGCAGCAGATTCTCGATATTGTCGCAACCCTAGCTCCAGATATCGTTGGAAGTTCGCGAATCTGACCATCGTCTCGCCGAAATGCACGTGCCAACGCATGAAGAATCAAACAGAATCTACGCGCTGCCGATCTTCTCGATACAGCTGACCGGAGGCGTTGGGCGACTCTGACCGATCCCGAATTGGTGAAGCATGTGAACAACTGGGGTCGAGTTTGGGATGAGCTGCTGGGCACACTCACCGGTTCTGTACAGAAGGTAACCAGACAACTACTGATGCGCGACCTCGAGAAGTCCGCCAGTAATGTTCGGAGATCAGCTGACGAGTTCGTGCGCGCCGACCACGCCGGTAAGGAGAAACTTCCGCGCCATGGGTGGCGAGAGCGCATATCTCCCCCACACCGCGCGCTCGAGTCCCAGGGGCGTCGAGGTGATGGCTCCGATTCCGGAAGGAAAACGCCGTTCGCCGATTCCTGTCGCGGCCGTGAACCGCAGGAAATCGACGCAACTCTGGCCAGGATTGCAGACGACGTCTATTTCTCGGACAAAGCCGACCTGGATATCGATGGTTTCAAGCGTCTCACGGCGGATGAGCTGAACACGAAAGGACTGGACAGCGGACTTCTCAAGGATTCGAAAACCGGGTTGAAGGCCGCACTGTACAAGGATCGCGAAAACGGAAATTTTGTTCTGGCATTTGCGGGGACATTTCAATTCGATCCGAGAAGTTGGAAGGCAAACCTCCTCCAGGGTACCGGATTCGAAGCAGCGCAGTACACACAAGCAATCCGCCTCGGAAAGCTGGCGAGGAATGCCTTCGGCGACAACCTGGTGATGACAGGTCATTCCCTCGGCGGCGGACTCGCGGCGACTGCAGCGCATGCATCCGGATCGCCAGCGGTAACTTTCAACGCCGCCGGCCTCTCCGACCGTACACTCACGCGGATGGGTTCGGACCCGAATGCAGCCCGCCGAAATGCCGCCGATCACATCCGCAACTATGTGATGGAGGGTGAGCCGCTGAGTAGGTTCCAAGAAAGCTCGGTCAGCGCCAAGGCCTTACAGGTACGGCCCGCCCTCGGACATCGGATCGCCCTTCCGGCTCCGTCGCCATTGAGACCTATCAGGGGGACGGGCCCAATTGACCGTGTAATCGATTTGCATGAAATGCCCGCGGTCTACGATGCTCTTGTACAACACAAACCTTGGGCCGGGTAGCCGGAGTCGACCCCAGCATGTTGTATGCGATACATACAGAAAGGAAGGTCACGGTATGGCGACGCCGTTTTCGGATACGGTCACCGAGCAGGTCGCGGACGCGATTACCCGGGGTGACGGAAAGCGGGTCAGCCAACTGATCCGCATCGGTGCCGACCCCACCGCAATCGGCACCGATGGCGTCAGCCTGCTCGACTGGGCGGTGGTCACTCGAGCCAAGGACCCGTTCCTCGTACTGCTGGACGCCGGTGCCAACCCGCTCCATGCCGACGATGCGGGCGACACCGCGTTGCACTACGCGGCGATTGTCGAGGACAGCTGGTATCTCGATGCACTGCTCGCCCGGCCTGTTCAGGTCGACATCGCCAACCAGCGGACCAGACGTACACCGGTCATGGATGCCGTGATGTTCGGACGGCGAGCACAGGTACACATGCTGCTCGCAGCGGGGGCATCCCCGAATGCCACCGATCTCGCCGGGGACACGCCGCTGCATATTGCCAGCGAAATAGACGACTACAGCACTGTCCTCGATTTGCTCGAGGCGGGCGCAGACCCGACTCTTCTAAACCACCAAGGGGCGACCTTCCAACGCTATCTGTTCATGACCGAACGGCAGCTTCTGACGACACACGCCAGCCGCGCACGCGACCAAGTGGTTACCTGGCTGCAGCGGCACAACTTCCCCGTCGACCAGTGATGGCCAGCAGATACGCCTGACTGCAGTTTCGGCGTGCCTGCGCGGCAAGCCGTCCCGGCTGCTACTGCGCGCGCCCCAAGGCCCGCCGCTTCCGGAGCTGCTGGTGCCGATTGCAGACGCGCGGAACCTCGCCCCGCAGCAACCGCCAGACCTCGTCGACTCGAATTCGATCGTGCTGTGCTTGTGGGCATTCCTGCGTTTCCAGTTGCACTAGGGTCCGTCCTCAAAGCCACATGAGCAGGGTGGCCAGGTCGAGCATGCCTCGGTAGGACCTGAGTTGGCTCACGTTGTCACCGTTGGCTGGTTCTCGACCTTCTGACCTGGTGCTGTGCTTGTGGGACTACAACGGTGTAACTCCCGAACAAGGAGTGGCACTTGATGTCTGATGTGATGGCGGCCGG
>NZ_BDBA01000374.1 GCF_001612745.1 Nocardia amamiensis NBRC 102102
CGGCACTACGCCCGGACGACCCGACGCACATCGGCACGCCGGTCCCATCCCTCTGCGTCCACGTGCTCGACGCGCGACTACGGATGGTGCCGCCCGGCGTAATCGGTGAACTGTATCTATCCGGACCCGCTCTCGCACAGGGATACCTCGGACGACCCGAGCTGACTGCGGACCGGTTCGTCGCCAATCCGTTCGGCGCGATACCCGGAAACCGGATGTATCGCACCGGTGACCTGGTGCGGCGCACCCCGGACGGGTTGCTCGAGTATCACGGGCGGGTGGATTTCCAGGTGAAGATCCGCGGCTTGCGGATCGAGCTGGACGAGATCGACAACGCGTTGACCGCCCATCCGGACGTCGACTACGCCGTCACACTCGGCGCGACGCTGCCCTCCGGCAGCAGAGCACTGGTGTCTTATGTGCTGCCACGCGCTGGATGCGGCGCGGACCGCGGCCGGGTCGTTCCGAACACGACGGAACTCACCGAATTCCTCGCGAGAGCCTTACCGGCATACATGATTCCGGCCGCGATCATGGTGCTCGACGAACTACCCCTCACACCGGTCGGAAAACTGGATCGAGCGGCTTTGCCCAAGCCGGTGCTCACCGCGCGGGAGTTCCGGGCGCCCGCCACGGCGAACGAGCGGTTGGTCGCGGACACCTTCGCCGCTGTGTTGTTGCCGCAGGGTGACGAAGAAGCCGGTCGGGTGGGCGCGGATGATGATTTCTTCGAGCTGGGTGGTAATTCGCTGCTGGCCACGCAGGTTGCCGGGCGGTTGGGTTCGGCGTTGGGGGTGCGGGTTCCGGTTGCGTTGGTGTTCGAGGCGTCGGTGGTGGCGCGGCTGGCTGAGCGGTTGGGGGAGTTGACCGGGGCGTCTGTGTCGGCGCCGCGTGCGATGCCGCGGCCGCAGCGGGTGCCGTTGTCGTATGCGCAGCAGCGGATGTGGTTTTTGAATCGGTTCGACCCGGCGAGCGCGAGCAATAATATTCCGCTGGCGGTGCGGTTGAGCGGTGCGTTGGACGTGGCTGCGCTGCGGGCGGCGATCGGGGATCTGGTGGCGCGGCACGAGATACTGCGCACCAGCTACCCGGAGCACGATGGTGTGGGTAGCCAACGGGTGCATACAGGTGCGGTGCCGGAGCTGCCGGTACTGGAGGTCACCGAAGCCGAGATCCCCGAGCACACGGCTGCGGCGATGATCGAGGGCTTCGATGTCACAGTGGCCCCGCCGATCCGGTTGCGTCTGCTGCGGGTGAGCGCCACCGAACACGTCTTGGTGTGCGTGGTCCACCACATCGCCGCGGACGGCTCCTCCATGCTCCCGTTGACCACGGATTTGATGACCGCCTATTCGGCGAGGGCGACCGGTGCAGCCCCGTCCTGGCAGCCGCTGCCGCTGCAGTACGCGGACTACACACTGTGGCAACGCGAAACCCTCGGCGACGAGAACGATCCGGACTCGATACTCGCCCGCCAAATCGGGTTCTGGCGCGACCGGCTGGCCGACCTGCCCGAAAAGCTGAACCTGCCCACGGACCGCCCGCGTCCGATGCTGTTCTCCGGTCGCGGCGCGACATACGAATTCAAGATCGACGCGACGGTGCACGCGGCGTTGAACCGGCTCGCGCAACGCCACGACGCCACCCTGTTCATGGTCGCGCACGCCGCGTACGCGGTCTTGTTGGCCCGTTTGTCGAACACCGGCGATGTCACCGTGGGTACGCCAGTGGCTGGTCGCGGGGACGCGGCAGTGAACGGCTTGATCGGCATGTTCGTCAACACCCTCGCCCTGCGCGCCGAGATCGACCCCGGCCGCAGTTTCGCCGAACTGCTCAATCAGGTGCGCGGCAGGGATATCGAGGCGTTCGGGCATGCCGAGGTGCCGTTCGAACGTTTGGTGGAGTTGCTGGATCCGGTGCGGTCGAGTGCGCATCATCCGTTGTTCCAGGTGATGCTGACCTTCCAGAATTTCACGCCCGCAACCCTGGAACTACCCGCGCTGAACGTGTCCGCGCTGGATTTCACGGTGCCGCTGACCAAGTTCGATCTCGAGCTGACCATGCTGCCCCGCGAGGACGAGCGGACACCGTTGGGGATTTCCGCGGCGTTCACCTACTCCACCGACCTGTTCGACGAGGCCACCATCACGGGCTTTGCACAACGGTTGTGCGGAATCCTCACGGCCGTGGCCGATTCGGCCGATCGCGCGGTGGGGGAGATCGACCTGCTGGACCCGGCCGAACGCACCGCGATCCTGGTCCACTGGAACGACACTCGGCACCCGGTTACTTCAGGTCTGGTGCTCGACGGGTACCGCAGTGCCGTAGCCGAGTATGGCGATGCCGTCGCGGTCGTGTTCGCTGATCAGTTGTTGACGTATCGCGAGTTGGATGAGCGGGTCAATCGGTTGGCGAGGGTGTTGATCGAGCGGGGGGTGGGTGCGGAATCGTTGGTGGGGTTGGCGGTTCGGCGTTCGCTGGATTTGGTGGTGGGGATGTATGCGATTCTGACTGCGGGTGGGGGGTATGTGCCGTTGGATCCTGATCACCCGGCGGAGCGGATCGGGCATGTGCTCGATACCGCGCAGCCGGTGTGTGTGCTGACCACGACGACTGATGCGGTCGCGGTCCCGTCGCATATCCCGGTGTTGTGTCTGGACACGCTCGATACCGGGGGTCGTTCGGGTGCGCCGGTCGGGGTCGGGGAGTTGTTGCGTCCGGTGCGCCCGGAGCATGTGGCGTATGTGATCTTCACGTCCGGGTCGACCGGGCGTCCGAAGGGTGTCGCGGTGTCGCATCGGGCGATCGTCAATCAGGTCGAGTGGATGCTGGGGGAGTATCCGATGGGTCCGGGGCAGGTGTATTTGCAGAAGACTGCGACGACTTTTGATGTGTCGTTGTGGGGGTATTTCATGCCGTTGCGGGTCGGGGCGAAATTGGTTGTTGCCGATCATGACGGGCATCGTGACCCGGCCTATTTGGCGGCGATGATCGCTGAGCATGGGGTGACGGTCACTGATTTCGTGCCGACGATGTTGAGTGAGTTC
>NZ_BDBA01000375.1 GCF_001612745.1 Nocardia amamiensis NBRC 102102
CCGAGGCTAGCCAGCGGCAGGAGAGCGATGGCACCGGCCCCGCCGTGGACGAGGTTCGGTTGCTTCCTGAACGAGTTCACGAAGTGCTGACGATGGCTGCCGACTACGCGAAACAAGCACCGCGCCGCCGCTACATCAGCGTCGACAAGGCAAGTGTGTTCGCCACGTCGCGGCTGTGGCGCGCTATCGCGAACCAGGTTTCGGCGGCCACCGAGGTTCAGTTCGAGAACGTCAACGTCGATCGCGCAGCCTACGAACTGATCCGCTACCCCGACCTGCCAGCTGTGATCGCCACCGAAGGGATCTTCGGTGACATACTCTCCGACGTTGTCTGCGCCCGTGCTGGCTCGCCCGCGTTGTGTGGATCGTCCACGATCAACCCGGACCGTGGCTTCGGAGCCGGGATCACCGCGCTGTTCGAGCCCGCACACGGCTCGTCGCCGCACCGCGCCGGCTCACGACGGTCCAATCCCACCGGCGCCTGGCTGGGGCTCGCCGCCCTGCTGGACTGGTGCTCGGATCTGGCCCCGCTGGGTGTTTCTAACCGTATTCGGGCGGCCCTTGAGATCTTGCATACGAACGGCATCCGCACCTACGACCTGGCGACCGAACAATCCTCGTCGGTCGGCATGGACGAATTCAACCGACTCCTCCTCGCGGAAGTGGAAGTGCCGCAATATGTCTAACCGCTCGACACCGCCTCTGGGCGGCGCACCCGCGAGAATCGCCGCCATGTCCCGACGCTCGTCGTCGCTCGGCGCCGTTCCGAGCGGCACGATCTCGCTCGCGATGGGTGAGCCATTCGCGGGCACAGACACCCGCATCACCGAAGCAGCCATGGAGTCCGCCCGGTCCGGCAACACCCGTTATGAAGCGTTCACCGGATCGCCGGCCCTCCGTACAGCGATCGCGACGACACTCTCGGAACAATACGGTCGGCCCATCGGCGCACAGGAAGTGGTTCCGACACACGGCGCCAGCGCCGGCCTGGCCGCGGCGATCCTCACCCTGGTCGATCCCGGTGACCGGGTGGTGATCCCGGAACCCACCTACTCGTTGTACGCCGACCATGTCGCGATGGCCGGCGGGCAGGTCGACTGGGTGCCGATCGGCCCGGACGGCTCGCTCGACCTGGAAGCCATCGGCGAGCGAATCCAGGGTGCACGCTTGGTGATCCTGTGCAATCCAGGGAACCCGTCCGGACGAATCCTCTCCCGGCACGAGATCGACACCGTGGTGGCCGCGGCCGCCGCGTCGAACTGCTACTTGATCAGCGACGAAGCGTATTGCGACATAGTCTTCGACGGCCTTGAACTCGCCTCGGCACTCTCGAAGCCCGAGTACGCCGATATCATCGTCTGCTGCCGCACCTTCTCCAAATCGTTCGCGATGACCGGGTGGCGACTGGGCTACGTCGTGGCCGGGGCGGGGGTCGCCGACGCGATCAACCTTGTGCATCGTACTGTCAACGGCGCCCTGAACTCGTTTGTGCAGCACGCGGGCGTTACCGCCCTCAATCTCGCGGACGACCTACTCACCGGGCTCGCCGAGCAATACCAGTATCGTCGTGACCTGGTAGTAAGCAGCTTGCACGGCATCCCCGGTGTCCACCTGGTTCGACCGCAAGGAGCGTTCTACGCCTTCCCCCGCGTCGACATGGATATCTCCTCCGACGAACTGACCCGACGAATGGCCGACGCAGGCGTGCTCGTACGCTCCGGCCGGGAATACGGACCGTCCGGAGAAGGGCACTTCCGAATCTCGTTCGCAACCGATGCCGACCATCTTGTCGCCGGTATGGATCGGGTACGAAGGGTACTCGAGGAAAATCTCCGATGACAAGTGCCGCAACTGAGCTCACAACACCGATATCATCCGATGCGAATGTGCTGCGCGACGCACGGGAGCAACTGGCTCAAGCCGTATCGATCCTCGGCTACGAACAGGGCATCTACGACATGCTCGCCACGCCCCGGCGCGAATTGACCGTCAGCGTGCCACTGCGGCGCGACGACGGCTCGGTGGAACTGCTCATCGGACACCGAGGCTTATTCACAAGCCCTGGTTGGGGTTTCGCTGCTGGCCGTTTGCTGTGGCTGTGGTGGTGCGGGCCCGGCGGTCGGGCCTGCTGGGCAGGTCTCGGCGTGGAGCTTGAAAGAGCAACGGCTTCAACATATCTCGATTCGGAAGACCAATTCCACTGATCGAGAGCGGAAGCCGTTGCGGTACGAGGCTATGACAGGGCTGACCGGGGAGCAACTGACCGAGCTGACCGCGCGGGTCCACCAGCAGACGGGTGCGCTGATCTCGCGGGGACGTCCGTTCGCGTTGGGCCTGTTCAAGTCGGTGGTGTTGGTGGTGATGCTGCTGCGCCGCAACATCACTCAGGAGTTCGCGGCGGGGATCTTCGGGGTCAGCCAGCCGACCGTCAGCCGCCGCTGGGACCTGCTGAGACCGGTTATCGGTGTGGCGCTGGCCGAGTTCGTGCCGGACCCCGCCCGGGTCATCGGAGCGGGAACTGCCCTGGTCGATGGCACGATTTGCCCAACGTGGAACTGGCACGCCCACCCTGGACTGTTCTCCGGCAAGGCTGGTATGCCCGGCATCAACGTCCAGATCGCTGCCGACCTCGAGGGAAAACTGGTGGCCGTGGGCACGGTACCGGTCCCCGGTGCCCGCCACGACGCCTTCGCCTTCGCCGCGTCCGGTCTCGCCAGCACTCTGACCGACCTGCACACCATCGCCGACCTGGGATATCTCGGTGTCGACGGGATCGACCAGACTCCGATACGCAAGCCCCGTGGACGCACCCTGCGCAGCATCGACGCCGCCTTCAACACCCAGATCGCCAGCATCCGCGCCGCCGTCGAGCGAGCCGTCGCCTGCCTGAAGACCTGGCGCATGCTCAGCGAGGAAGGCGGGCGCTTCCGAGCACCGATCGAGAAGTTTGCCAGCATGCTCGAAGCCGTCGTAGGACTCCATTTCTTCAGCACCTTATGAATAAGCCTC
>NZ_BDBA01000376.1 GCF_001612745.1 Nocardia amamiensis NBRC 102102
TAATCAACAGTCGACGAGTTCCTGATCTCTCCGACGTCTCTCACCATGTCAAGTCCGGCCTGGACCTGGGCCATCCCGCGCCTGTGCGGCATCGAATGTCTCACTGAAGTGCTATCGCCTCGGCCGATGAGGATGCGATTGGGCCGATGGTTCCTCACTGTGGGTGAAGGCAAGGAGGCGTGGGTTGGGTCTGGCGGCGGTGCGCGACCTGCGGGAGCTGCGGGCTCCAGCGACCGAGGACGAGATCACTGCGTTCGAGACCGACGTGCTATCCGGGTTCGTGCTGGCCCGTGCGTCCGCCGGACTGGTGGACTCCACAATCCGCAACGACGTCAATCACCTCGAGCTGGTTCGTGATTGGTTCGGGCGTCCGCTGTGGGAGATGCAGCCCGCCGACGCCGACGCCTATTTCGGGAAGGTGCTGCGGGACGCGAAACCGTCGACCCGGACCGGCCGCGCGGCCGCGCTGACGGTGTTCTTCCACTTTCTCGAGTTGCGGCACAAGGTCGAACTGCACAACCTCACCGGCCGCGTCGTCGAATGCCCGCTGGACGAGATCAACCGGCCCCGGGCCTCGGTCGATCCACAGTTGCGGATCCCGCCGAGCGCCGAGGAGATCGAGCAGCTGTTCGCCGGGTGGCGCGAGGAGATGGCGACCTGCCGCAAGTTCGCTCCGACCGCCCGCAACTACGCCGTCGCCCGGCTGGCCGCCGACGTGGGCCTGCGGATCAACGAGGCCCGCATGCTGGATCTGGATGATGTGCGGTGGGAGCTGGGCCGGTTCGGGAAGCTGAATGTGCGTCACGGCAAGGGATCTCGCCGCAAGGGCCCGAAACCACGGCTGGTGCCATTGATCAACGGCGCTGACCGCAGCTTGCGCTGGTTCATCGAGGACGTTCTCGGGCTGTTCGACATCGACCCGTCCCGGCACGGGATGCCGCTGTTCCCGTCCGAGCGCAAGAACACCGACGGCACCGCCATGCGAGCGACCGCCGACGTATTCCGACGGTCCCTCGCCGAGGCCGCCGACCGGCATCTACCGGCCTGGTCGGGCAAGCTGACTCCGCATGTCCTGCGGCATTTTTGCGCCAGTCAGCTCTATCTGGCCGGGATGAACCTGTTCGCGATCCAGGAATTATGTGGTCACTCCTGGACGGCCACAACTGCCCGGTATATCCACGTTCACGCCACTCACGTCGAAGACGCCTGGGTGACCGGGCAACGCCGGGTCACCGACCGGTGGAAAGGATTGGCCCAATGAAATGGAACCTGCGTCTGGCCGCGGCCAACCGCGGCATCTGGAAGGCCAGCGAGCTGCAACGCATGCTCGCCGCCCGCGGCCTGGTCATCAGCGCCGGCAAGATGTCCGGGCTGTGGTCGGGTGACCCGAACGTGATCAAACTCCGCGACCTGGACGTCATCTGCGCGGTCCTGAGCTGCGGGGTCGAAGAGCTGCTGATCCCCGAGCCGGAGACCGTCAGCGCGACGGGACCGGCGACCGAGGACACAGCGGCCGCGGTCGGCGAGGCCCTGCCAGTCGTTCCGCGCGCTCGGACCGGTAGGTCGCTGCCGCCCCGATGAACTGCCAGCGGTGCGGCAAGCCGCTGCCGGAGAAGCGACGCAGAGACAAAATCTATTGCAGCAGAGGCTGTTCCGCACTCGCCTCCTACTGGCGGCGCAAGAACGGGGAACCAGTCCCGCCCGGCTGGCAGCATCCGGCGCTGACCACCGATGACCCGGCGTTGAGGGCCGCTGCCCAGCACGCCCGTCAGCTCGGCCAGGCCCGAGGCTGGAGCCGGTCCACCACGCTCTGTGTTCTCGACGGCCTGCTCGCCGTTCTGGACGGGCGGCCCACCGGTGAACGGGTGCCGCAGAGCGAGGTCCGGTCCCACCCGCACCGGTGGGTGTCACGCCCCCGCCTCATCGAAGTCCTTACCGATCTCGGGCTGCTCGAGGACAATTCGACGGCCTCGATCCGATCCTGGATTCATTGCGTGACAGCCAATCTCACGCCAGGATTCGCCGAACCGGCCCGGCACTGGCTGACGGTATTGCTCGATGGAGACGCTCGCTCCCGACCCCGCTCGGCCTCCACCCTCCACGTCTACTTCGGTTGCGCCCGGCCATTTCTCGAACAATGGGCCACCCGCTACGACCACCTGCGGGAAGTCACCCGCGCCGACATCACCGCCGCGCTCAAACCGTTGACCGGCTCGCAACGCTCCAACGCGACCAGCGCCCTGCGATCACTGTTCCGGTTCGCCAAGACACGCGGCCTGATCTTCGCCAACCCGACCACCGGCCTCAAGACCCGACTCGCCGACTTCGCCCTGCTGCCGATGACCGACGAGGAGATCCACGCCGTCGAGCAACTCGCCACCGACCCCGCCTGGCGGGTCATCGTCGCCCTGGCCGCCGAGAACGCCGCCCGCACAGGTGCCATCCGGAACCTGAAACTCACCGACGTCGACCTGGCCAACCGGCGCATCACCCTCGCCGGACGCCGTCAACGCCTCGGCGACCTCGCTCACCGCGCCATCGGCCGCTGGCTCGACCACCGCCGCACCACCTGGCCGACCACCGTGAACCCGCACATGCTGGTCGGCCCGAAGACCGTCCACGGCACCGCACCGATCAGCCAGAGGTCCGTGAGCCTGCGCATGCAGCCCAGCGGCTGCACCGTCGACCGGATCCGTCGCGACCGCATCCTCCACGAAGCCCTCACCGCTGGCCCCGATCCGCTGCACCTGACACTGGTCTTCGGCATCTCCCACAACACCGCCGCCCGCTACGCGGCCGTCGCCGAGCACCTTCTCAGCGACGAACTCGACCATCCGCCAGCCGACTGAGCCCAGTCGGCGACCGCTAGACTTCCCCGGAACTCGCCGCGATTCCCCGTGCCGCACACGGATATGCCGTGGGTTCCCGCTGAAAGTCCGTCAGTCAGCGTGAACCCACGGGAAAC
>NZ_BDBA01000377.1 GCF_001612745.1 Nocardia amamiensis NBRC 102102
GGTCGGTGACCCGCCGCGGCCGCGGGGTGCGCGGGCCGATGCTGCCGCCCACGGTGCCTGCGTGGCGGACCCGCGGCCAGAAGTTCGACCGGCTGGTACTGGAGGCGTTCGCCCCATTGGACAGCCGCTGGCACGACCGGCTCACCAAGCTGGACATCGCCGTCGACGACGTTCCGAAAATCCGTCCGCTACACCCGGATTCGGTCACCTGGCCGGACGAGGTGGTCGCCGACGGACCGGTGCCGCTGTCCCGGCTCATCCCGGCGGGCGTCGACCGGCACGGCGCGGCCACCAGGGCGCGGGTGGTGCTGTTCCGCAAGCCGCTCGAGCTGCGCGCCAGCGATCCCGACGATCTGGTGGACCTGCTGCGTGAAGTGCTGGTCCAGCAGGTCGCCACCTACCTCGGCGTCGACCCGGACGTGATCGATCCGGAAGCCGAGTGATTCGCACCCATCCACCCGGCGGCGGCCCCCGAATGCCGTTGCGGGGCCGGGCGTACCTCCGCCTTCGCTCCGGCCGTGCGCGGGCTGAGGACGGACTACGTCCGACAGTGTCGATCAGGCCGGTCGGCGACCGCACGTGTACGCCGGCCACCCACTGGGTACTCCGAGAACTCCCGCTCCGCGACATACCGCAGGCCGTCGCATGCGCGACCGCGGAATGCCGTGCTGCCCTCGTACTGCGGAAAGCAGACCGAGATTCTTCAAGCGTGTCTGTCCCCATCGATGCGGCAGGAGGGTTACGCTCATCGGCGTGATTCCCATGCGTCGTTGCTGCCGTCCAGGCTGCAAGAATCCGGCCGTCGCGACGCTCACCTATGTGTACTCGGATTCGACGGCAGTGGTCGGGCCGCTCGCGACGGTCGCCGAACCGCACTCCTGGGATCTCTGCGAAACGCACGGCTCCCGAATCACCGCTCCTAAGGGCTGGGAAATGGTCCGTCACGAAGGCGGATTCTCCTCCAGCACACCGGATGACGACGATCTGACCGCGCTCGCGGAGGCCGTGCGCGAAGCCGGGCTACGCCGCCGCCCGCCGGAACACGATCAGCGCGGCTATCGCGACTACGCACCCCCGCCCCCGCGCACCACGCGCACCGGCCGCCGCGGCCATCTCCGCGTGCTTCCCGACCCGCCGTCCTGATCCGGCCAGGAGGGTGTCGGACCCGCCCGGAGCAACCACTAGGGTGTTGGGCATGACAGTCGCCCGCTCTGCCGAATTCGTGAACGCGGTGATCAAGGCTTACGACGTTCGCGGCGTGGTCGGTGATCAGATCGACGCGGAATTCGTCAGGGACGTCGGCGCGTCGTTCGCCAGGTTGATGCGCGCGGAAGGCGCGGGCCGGATCGTCATCGGACACGACATGCGGGATTCCTCCCCCGCGCTCTCGGCCGCCTTCGCCGACGGCGTGCTCGACCAGGGACTGGATGTGGTGCACATCGGCCTCGCCTCGACCGACCAGCTGTACTTCGCCTCCGGCCACCTCGATTGCCCGGGCGCCATGTTCACCGCCAGCCACAACCCGGCCCGCTACAACGGCATCAAGCTGTGCCGCGCCAAGGCTCTCCCGGTGGGACAGGACACCGGCCTGGCCACGATCAAGAACGAGCTGATCGAAGGCGTCCCCGACTGCCCTGGCCATCGCGGCACCGCGACCGAACTCGATCTGCTCGCCGACTACGCGGCATTCCTGCGCGGCCTGGTCGATCTCGGCGGCATCCGCCCGCTCACCATCGCCGTGGACGCGGGCAACGGCATGGGCGGGCACACCGTGCCCGCGGTGCTCGGCACGCTGCCGCAGGTGACCATCGTCCCGCTGTATTTCGAGCTGGACGGCAGCTTCCCGAACCACGAGGCCAACCCGCTCGACCCGGCGAACCTGGTGGACCTGCAAAAGCTGGTCCGCAGCTCGGGCGCGGACATCGGCCTGGCCTTCGACGGCGACGCCGACCGCTGCTTCGTGGTCGACGAGAACGGCGACCCGGTGTCGCCGTCGGCGATCACCGCCCTGGTCGCCGAGCGCGAACTGGCCAAGGAGCCGGGCGCGGTGATCATCCACAACCTGATCACCTCCCGGGCGGTGCCGGAGCTGGTGCACGAGCTGGGCGGGACGCCGGTGCGCACCAGGGTGGGCCACTCGTTCATCAAGCAGGAAATGGCCGCCACCGGAGCCGTATTCGGCGGCGAGCACTCCGCGCACTACTACTTCCGCGACTTCTGGGGCGCCGACTCCGGCATGCTCGCGGCGCTGCACGTGCTGGCCGCGCTCGGCGAGAAGGACCGGCCGGTGTCGGAGCTGATGTCTTCGTACGCGACGTACGCGGCTTCCGGCGAGATCAATTCCACGGTGTCCGACGCGGCGGAGCGGACGATGGCCGTGGTGGATGCTTTCGCGGACCGGGCGCACTCGGTGGACCGGCTGGACGGGGTGACCGTGCAGCTGGCCGACAACGCCTGGTTCAACCTGCGCGCATCGAATACCGAGCCGTTGCTCCGGCTGAACGTCGAGGCCCGATCGGCGGAGGAAGTAGACGCACTCGTAACCGAGATCCTGAGCATCGTGCGCTCCTGACTGGAATAGTGGAATCACAGGCCTTGGATTCGCCCGACTCGGTCTCGGTATGGCAACCCGACCGGGTGGGCGCGGGGGCGGAAACGACACAGCGCGATGAGGGGAGGTGGGACGCCCGATGATCGCTGGAACACCGGTGCTCGACCTCGACGATGCCACTTCACTCGAGGCAGCCGATGCCGGCGGCGCCCTGCGCTCGGCCGCCTCCGGCGGCGCCCAGGTGCGTGCCACCGCGGCGGCGGTCGGTGAGAACGCGCTGGCTCGCCTGGCCGATCTGCGGCCGCGCAGCGTGGTACTGGTCTCCGGTTCAGGGCGTGCCGCGCGGGGCGCGAGCCTGCTCGTCGCCGCTCTCGGCGACCGTGCCGGC
>NZ_BDBA01000378.1 GCF_001612745.1 Nocardia amamiensis NBRC 102102
GGTGGACGGCGCGCGGAACACCTTGGCCTCGAACACCGGCGCGGGCAGCGCCTTGCGATCCAGCTTGCCGGAGGCGTTCAGCGGGTACGCCTCCAGCACCACGAACGCCGAGGGCACCATGTACGCGGGCAACTCGCCGCCGAGTTCCGCGCGCACGGCGTCGATGTCCACCGAACGGCCCGCGGTCGCGATGACGTAGGCCACCAGCTGGTCGCCGAGCCGCTCGTCCGAGCGCACCACGACCACCGCCTGCGCGATCGAATCCAGCGCCGTGAGCGCCGACTCGATCTCGCCCAGCTCGATGCGCAGACCACGCAGCTTCACCTGGAAGTCGGTGCGACCCAGGTATTCCAGCTCGCCCTTGGCCGTCCAGGTCACCAGGTCACCGGTGCGGTACATCCGCTCACCCGGCGCACCGAACGGATCGGCCACGAAACGATCCGCGGTCAGATCAGGACGCGCCACATAGCCACGAGCCAACTGCGCACCCGCGAGGTACAGCTCACCCGCGACACCGACCGGCACCGGGTGCAGGCGCGAATCCAGCACGTACACCTGCGTGTTGAACACCGGAGCACCGATCGGCACCGAGACGGTGTCGTCCTCGGTCACCTCGTGGAAGGTGACATCGACCGCAGCCTCGGTCGGACCGTACAGGTTGTGCAACCGCGCACCGGTCAACTCGCGCAACTTCTGCGCGGTCACCGCGGGCAACGCCTCACCAGAGGCGAAAACATTACGCAGGCTCGCGCATTCCTCGGCACGCTCTTCGGCGGCCGCGTCGGTCCCGGAGGCGGTGCTTTGCGTGACCACGGAGTGCCCCGCCGCATCCAACACAGCCACGAACACCGACAGCATCGACGGCACGAAGTGCGCCGTGGTGACGCGCTCGTCCGTGATGACCTGCACCAGGTATGCCGGGTCGCGATGACCGTCGGGTTTGGCGACGACCAGCCGCGCGCCGACCTGCAACGGCCAGAAGAACTCCCACACCGACACGTCGAACGTTGCCGGGGTCTTCTGCAATACCGCGTCGGTGCCGTTCAGGCTGTACTCGTCCTGCATCCACACCAGGCGGTTGACGATCGCCGCGTGCGACACCGCCACACCCTTCGGGCGGCCGGTGGAGCCGGAGGTGAAGATCACGTACGCGGTGTTCGACGGACGCAGCGGCGCGCGGCGGTCCGCGTCGGTGACCGGCGCGTCCGAGTAGTCGGTCAGCGAAATCAGGTCGATCTCGATCGCCCGCGTCGCCCCGGCGTCGAACTCGTCACGCGAGGTGGTCAGCACACAGACCGGTTGAGCGGTCTCCAGTACGTACCGGGTGCGGTCGGCCGGATGATCCGGATCCAGCGGCACATACGCGCCACCGGCGACGCTCACCGCGTACATGCCGACCACCAGATCGATCGAGCGGCGCATGCCGAGCGCGACCATCGCGTCAGGTCCGACGCCCAGCGAGATCAGGTGGCGGGCCAGGCGGTTCACTCGCGCAGTGAACTCGGAATACGTCAGCGTCACGTAGTGACTCGATGAGGGGTGGTGGTCGGGCGACGGGAGGGCCAGAGTTGTCCCCTCGAACGTGATCGCGGGCGCGTCCGGAGTCCGTTCGACCTGCGCGGCGAACATCGAAACCAACGTGGCGGCCGGGTCGACCGCGTGCGCGGTGGCATTCCACCGCTCGACGACGTCGGCGCGCTCGACGCTGTCGAGCAGCTCGACGTCCCCGATGACCACGGACGAATCCGCGGCGACCGCGGCCAGCATGCGCACGAAGCGCTGCGCGAGGCCCGCGATCGTGTCGACGTCGAACATGTCGGTCGCGTAAGCGAATTCGGCGGTCATGCCGTCAACGGCGCCATCGGCGGCGAACCGGTCGGCGAGGTTGAGGTGCAGGTCGAATTTGGCGGTCACCACGTCCAGCGGCACACCGGCCACGTCGAGCCCGGGCAGTTCGAACGCGGCCTCGCCGGTGTTCTGGAACGACAGCATCACCTGGAACAGCGGATGCCGCGCCTGCGAGCGCGCCGGGTTCAGGATCTCCACCAACCGCTCGAACGGCAGGTCCGCGTGCGCGAACGCCGCGAGATCGGTGTCCTTGGTGCGGGCCAGCAATTCGGTGAACGGTATGGCCGGGTCGACCGCGCTGCGCAGCACCAGCGTGTTGACGAACATGCCGATGGCATCGTCGAGCACCGCCTCACCGCGGCCAGCGACCGCGGTGCCGATAGCGATGTCGTCGCTGCCGGACAGACGCGACAACAGGGCGGCGAACGTCGCGTGCACCACCATGAACAGGCTGGCGCCGTTCGCGCGGGCCAGCGCGTTCAGTTCGCGCAACAGCCGCGCGTCGAGCGAGAACTCGTACACGCCGCCGCGGTTGGACGCCACCGCCGGACGCGAGCGGTCCGACGGCAGATCCAGCTGCTCGGGCAGACCGGCCAGATTCTGCGACCAGAACGCGACCTGCTGGGCGATCAGCGAGCCGGCGTCACTCTCCGAGCCGAGCGTTTCGCGCTGCCACAGCGCGTAGTCGGCGTATTGCACCGGCAGCGGAGCCCAGCTGGGCGCCTCGCCGCGCGAGCGGGCCGAGTAGGCCACCATCACGTCGCGGGCCAGCGGCCGCACCGACCAACCGTCGCCGGAGATGTGGTGCACCACGAACACCAGCACGTGCGTGTCGGGCTGGGAGCCGTCCATCGAGCCGGCGATGCGGAACAGTTGTGCCCGCACCGGCACCTCGGTGGTGACGTCGAAGCCGGTCAGCACCAGTTCGCTGATCCGCTCGGAGATCTCGTCCTCGGCGACCTCGATCGCGGTGAGATCGAGCGTGCTCTGCCCGGCGGGCAGCACGACCTGCACGCCTTGACCGTCGGCGGTCTCCGGATAGACGGTGCGCAGCACCTCGTGCCGGTCGACCACGTCGGCGACGGC
>NZ_BDBA01000379.1 GCF_001612745.1 Nocardia amamiensis NBRC 102102
AGTGGACGGCGCGCGGAACACCTTGGCCTCGAACACCGGCGCGGGCAGCGCATTGCGATCCAGCTTGCCGGAGGCGTTCAGCGGGAACGCCTCCAGCACCACGAATGCCGAGGGCACCATGTAGGACGGCAGCTGCGCGGACAGGCGCGCACGCAACTGCTCGACGTCCACTGTCGCGCCGTTCGCGGGCACCACATAGCCGACCAATTGGTCACCGATGTGCGCTTCGGATCGCACCAGCGCGACCGACTGCGCAACGGATTCATCTGCGGTGAGCGCGGTTTCGATCTCGCCGAGCTCGATACGCAGACCGCGCAGCTTCACCTGGAAGTCGGTGCGGCCCAGGTACTCGATGGCGCCGGTGGCGTCCCGGGTGACCAGGTCACCGGTGCGGTACATGCGTGCGCCGCGCGCGCCGAACGGGTTGGCCACGAAGCGATCCGCGGTCAGATCGGCGCGGCCGACGTAGCCGCGGGCCAGCTGGTCGCCTGCGAGGTACAGCTCGCCCGCGACGTTCGGCGGCACCGGATGCAGGCGCGCGTCCAGCACGTACGCCTGCGCGTTCCACACCGGCAGGCCGATCGGCACGGCGCCGTCCACCTGGTCGGCGACCGGGCCGTGCGTGGCGTGCACGGTGAACTCGGTGGGGCCGTACAGGTTGTACAGCGCGGCGCCGCTCACCCGCCGGATAGCCATGACCGCGTCGGCTGTGAAGGCCTCACCGGCGACGAACAGGGTCCGCAGCGAGGCGAGCGCGTCCGCGTCGGCCGGGTCGACGCCGCCGGCGAAGACGGTCAGCATGGACGGCACGAACGAGGTCATGGTGACCCGCTCGGCCGCGATCACCTCGGCCAGGTACTGCGGGTCGCGGTGCCCGTCCGGGCTCGCCACCACGATGCGGCCGCCGGTGCTCAGCGGGCCGAACAGCTCCCAGACCGAGACGTCGAAGGTCGCGGGGGTCTTGAACAGCACGACGTCGTCCGCGCCGATGCCGTATTCGCCGGTGATCCAGCGGATCTGGTTGACCACCGCGGCGTGCGACACCGCAACACCCTTCGGGCGGCCGGTGGAGCCGGAAGTGAAGATCACGTACGCCGGATGCTGCGGACGCAGCGGCGCGATCCGCTCGGCGTCGGTGATCGGCGCGTCGGAGTATCCGGACAGCTCCAGCTCGTCGACGCGCAGCGTGGCGCGGCCCGCGCCGTCGAACGCGTCCCGCGCGGTGGTGAGCACACAGACCGGGTCGGCCGAATCCAGCACGTAGCGCACGCGCTCGGCGGGCTGGTCCAGATCCAGCGGCACGTAACCGCCACCGGCCGCGTGCACCGCGTAGGCCGCGACGACCAGATCCACCGACCGGCGCATGCCCAGCGCGACCAGCGCCTCCGGGCCGACACCCGCCTCGATCAGACGACGCGCCAGCTGCCGCACGCGGGAGGCGAAATCAACATAGGCCAGAGACGTTCCGGTGGCCGGATCGACAACGGCGACCGCGTCCGGTGTGGCCGCTGCCTGGGCGGCGAACTCCTCGACCAACGTACTCGCCGGGCCGAGATCACGGACAGTGGCGTTCCAGCCGCGCAGCGCCTGCGCGGTCTCCCGCTGGTCCAGCAGCGCGATATCGCCGACGACCACGGACGAATCCGCGGCGACCGCGGTCAGCATGCGCACGAAACGCTCGGCGAACGTGCCCGCGAACGCGCCGTCGAAAAGGTCGGTGGCGTAGACCAGCTCGGCGTCCATCACCGTCTCGGCGCCGGGCACCTCGCTGAGGGTGAGCTGCACGTCGAACTTCGCCGTCGGCTGGTCGATGCCCAGCTCGGAGACGGTCAGGCCGGGCAGCTCCAGCGCGGTGCGGCCCAGATTCTGGAACGACAGCATCACCTGGAACAGCGGATGCCGCGCCTGCGATCGGGCCGGGTTGAGCACCTCGACCAACCGCTCGAACGGCACGTCCGCGTGCGCGAACGCCTGCAGGTCGCGCTCGCGGACCTGGGCGAGCAGGTCGGCGAACGACTCGGCGGTGTCCACCCGCGCGCGCAGCACCAGGGTGTTGACGAACATGCCGACCAGATCGTCGAGCGCCTGCTCGCCTCGCCCGGCGACCGGGATGCCGATGGCGACGTCGTCGGAGCCGCTCAACCGGGCCAGCAGCGCGGCGAAGGCGCTGTGCACCACCATGAACAGCGTGGTGCCGTGCGCATGCGCGACCCGGTTCAGCTCATCGATCAGCTCGCCTGGCACGCGGAAGCGATGGGTGCCCGCCCGGTAGGACGCGACGGCGGGCCGCGGCCGGCCCGACAGGCGCAGCTCGTCCGGCAGACCGGCGAGCGCGCCGCGCCAGTAGTCGAGCTGCTCGGAGATCAGCGAGGTCGGATCGTCCTCGGAGCCGAGGGTGTCGCGCTGCCACAGCGCGAAGTCCACGTACTGCACCGCCAGCGGCGGCCAGCCCGGCTGCGCCGCCGAGGTCCGCGCCACGTAGGCGGTCATCAGGTCGCGCACCAGCGGACGCATCGAGAAACCGTCGGCGGCGATGTGGTGCACCACCACGACCAGGACGTAGTCGTCCGGCGCGAGCCGGTAGGCGCGCAGCCGCACCGGCGGTTCGGTGGTCACGTCGAAACCGCGCTCGACGAAGGCGTACAAGGCGCCGAGCAATTGCCCCTCGGCCACCTCGACCACGTCCAGCTCCGGAATCGCCTTGGTCGCGGGCAGCACCCGCTGATAGGCGACGCCGTCGCGCGACGGGTAGACCGTGCGCAGCGATTCGTGCCGCGCGATCACGTCGGCGATCGCGCCGCGCAGCGCGTCCAGATCCAGCGCGCCGTCCAGCCGCACCGCGGCGGGGATGTTGTCGGCGGCGGAGTCGGCGTCGAAGCGGTT
>NZ_BDBA01000380.1 GCF_001612745.1 Nocardia amamiensis NBRC 102102
GGCGGTCGCTCGGACGCGAGCCACAGGTGGGCCGCGAACACGCAGCGCCGGAGGCGCTGCCAAAGATACTGTCGGTGGCCCATGGCATGGTTCCTTCCATGCGGAAGATGGGTGCGGCGGCGGCGCGTCGAACGGCGTTGGCGGCGCAGGGTTTCGGGGGGCGTAAGCCCGGGCGGGCGACACGGCGATCGGTGCTCGGGGTCCTGGACAGAACGCAGCTGCTGCAGCTGGATTCGGTGTCGGCGGTGGTGCGGGCGCATTACGCGTCGGTGTTCAGCCGAATCGGTCCTTACGACCGCGCTCTGCTCGATCAGGCCGCGTGGAGCAATGGCGTGCGGCGCCCCCGCGCGCTGGTCGAGTATTGGGCGCACGAGGCGGCGCTGATCCCGGTGCAGGACTGGCCGCTGCTGCGCTGGCGGATGCGGCGCTACGAGCACGGGCGCTGGTCCGGCATGCGCAAGGTGGTGGAGCGCAATCCCACCTTGGGCAAGGACATCCTGGACGTGATCACCGAGGTGGGGGCGGCCACCGCCGGTGAGGTGGAGCGCCATCTGGAACTGGACAAGCCGCGGCCCAAGGGTTCCTGGTGGAATCTCAGCGACACCAAGTTGATCTGCGAGCAGCTTTTCGCGGCGGGTGCGCTGTCTGTGGCCACCCGGGTCGGGTTCACCAGGCATTACGACCTCGCGGAGCGAGTGATTCCGCCGGATGTGCTGGCGCGCGACGTCTCCGAGCAGGATGCGGTCCGCGAGCTGGTGCTGCGGGCGGCCACCGCACACGGCATCGGCACCGAGGCCGACCTGCGCGACTACTACCGCCTGCAGCGCACCCAGACCGAGCCGGCCATCGCCGATCTGGTGGACGCGGGCGAGTTGATCCCGGTGGAGGTGGCGGGCTGGGGGAAACCGGCCTATCTGCGGGCCGGGGCGCCCACACCGCGCCGCATCGAGGGTGCCGCGCTGCTGTGCCCGTTCGATCCGCTGATCTTCTTCCGCGCCCGCACCGAGCGGATGTTCGACTTCCACTACCGCATCGAGATCTACACGCCGGAACACAAACGGGTGCACGGCTATTACGTCTTCCCGCTCCTGCTCGACGGCGAACTCGTCGGCCGCGTCGACCTGCGCGCGGAACGCGCCGCCGGCCGGCTGTCGGTACCGGCCGCGTTCGCCGAACCCGGCTATGACACCCCGGCCACCGCCCACGCGCTCACCGGCGCGCTGCGTGAACTGGCCGACTGGCTCGAACTCGACGACGTGGTGATCGGCGACCGGGGCACTCTCGCCGCGCTGCTGTAGTGCGAGAGGCGGCCGGACTCAGTCGTCGCGCTTCGGCCCGTAGCCGCGCATCTGGTCGCGCAGCGCGCCGTGCACGGCACCCGACAGCCAGGAGTTCAGCGACTGACCGCTCTGTGCCGCAGCCTCTTCCGCGCGTGCCTTCATCTGTTCGACGAGCCGGAGTGTGACCCTGCTGATGTCTCCGGTCATCTCCTCGATGGTCGGCGATTCCTGGCCCGTCGTGCTCTTGCGCACATCCACGGAGGCGTCCGTGCCGTCGACCGACACGTGCACCGTGCGGTCGCCGAGCGCCGCGCTGACCTCGGCGGCGAGCTCGGACAGCGCGGCGAGCAGCACCAACCGGGCCGAACCCTCGGTTGCCTGGGCCAGCGCAGCCGCCGTGGCCTGCGTCTTCTCGTCGCCGAGCGCCGCGGCGGCGATCAGGTTCTCCCGCAGCTGCCCGGTGTACTTGTTCAAATCCATGACATCAGTCTGACGTCAAAAATGACGCCAGGCAAGGTGGAAATGACGCCAGTGTGCCGTCGGACGCGGGCGATCGCCCCGTTGTTGCGGCCCGATCGCCGACGAGGGTGTCGAGGGTCCGTCCCAGACCGGGTAGCCTTTTTGACCATGACGAACGGTGAATCGACGCCAACGGAGCTGCGTGCGTCCGGCACGGTAGGTGTCGCGATGGTGACCCCCTTCAGCGCCGACGGCAAGCTCGACGTCGATGCCGGGGTCGCGCTCGCGGCCCGCCTTGTCGACCGCGGCGTCGACCTGCTCGCGATCTCCGGAACCACCGGCGAGTCGCCGACCACGACCGAGTCGGAGAAGGCCGATCTGCTGCGCGCGGTCGTCGACGCGGTCGGCGAGCGCGCCACGGTGATCGCGGGTGCGGGCACCTACGACACCGCGCACTCGATCGAACTCGCGCGCTGTGCGCAGCGCGCGGGTGCGCATGGTTTGCTCGTGGTGACGCCGTACTACTCCCGGCCGACCCAGGCCGGGCTGCTCGCGCACTTCACCGCCGTCGCCGACGCTACCGACCTGCCTGTCACCCTGTACGACATTCCGGGCCGGTCGGTGGTGCCGATCGCCAGCGACACCATTCGCAAGCTCGCCGAGCACCCGCGCATCGTCGCGGTCAAAGACGCCAAGGGCGATCTGAACATGGGCGCCGAGCTCATCGCGAGCACCGGCCTGGCCTTCTACTCCGGCGACGACGCGCTCAACCTGCCGTGGCTGTCGGTCGGCGCGACGGGATTCATCAGCGTCATCGGGCATCTCGTGCCCGAACGGCTGCGCGCGATGCTGGAGGCGTACAGCGCCGGTGAGGTGGTGCGCGCCCGCGAGATCAACACCACGCTGCTGCCGCTGCACGCCGCGATGGCCAGGCTGGGCGGCGTCGCGATGAGCAAGGGCGGGCTGCGCCTGCTCGGAGTCGAGGTGGGCGAGCCGCGGCTGCCGCAGCTGATGCCCAGCACCGAGGAACTGGAAGTGTTGGCTGCCGATCTCCGGAAGGTCGGGGTGCTTTCGTGAGTGACTCCCTAGCTCGTCGCCCCCGCCGCAGCGCATC
>NZ_BDBA01000381.1 GCF_001612745.1 Nocardia amamiensis NBRC 102102
TAGATTCGTTGGTAGCGAGGATCGGGGAACGGTTCACCCGCGCTGAGCCTCGGGGGCGGGCGGGTGAGTATGTGTCGGGGCTGGTCGCGGGTCTGGAACGCAAGAACGGGTGGACGCTCGCGGAACGCGCTGGTGAGAGCGCTCCGGACGGGATGCAGCGGTTGCTGCGCGCCGCCGACTGGGATGTCGACGGGGTGCGTGACGATGTGCGTGACTACGTGATCGAGCACCTCGGCGACCCCGCCGCCGTGCTGGCCGATGACACCGGGTTCCTGACGGAAGGCACCAAATCCGCTGGCGTGCAACGGCAGTATTCCGGCACCGCCGGGTCCTGTTCGTAAATTACTGTCGGGGTTGATCTTTGGGTCGACGTGCCGGGTGGCGGCGGGAAACTCGGGTATGTGTCGTCCGCGAGATTGTCTATCCGCTGCCGAGTTGCGGGTCAAGTTCGAACGGCTCCTGCCGCATCTGGATGAACGCCGTCGCCGGCTCTACCTGGCCAGCGAGGCGATTGCGATGGGCCACGGCGGGATTACCGTGGTGGCCGCCGCCTCCGGCGCCAGCACCGCTACCGTCACGCGCGGTATCTCCGAACTGGCTGCGACTACCGCACCGCCCCAGCGCATCCGCGCTCCGGGCGCGGGTCGCAAGCCGCTGGTGGTGACCGACACCGGCCTGCTGCCGGCGCTGGAGGCACTCATTGAGCCGCATACTCGCGGCGATCCGGTTTCTGCGCTGCGCTGGACCACGCTGTCGCTGCGCACCTTGGCTGCGGCGCTGACCGACCAGGGACACCCGGTCGGCGCCACGACAGTCGGGCACCTGCTGCACGCACTGGGATACCGTCTGCAGGGCACTGCCAAAACCAGCGAAGGCGCCTGCCATCCAGACCGCGACGCGCAGTTCGCACACATCAACGCGACCGCTACCGCCTTCCTCGACGCCGGGCAGCCGGTCATCAGCGTCGATACCAAGGCCAAGGAGTGGATCGGCAACCGCGACCGTCCCGGACGCACCTGGCGCCCGGGCAAGAGCCCGGTCAAGGTGGACTGCCACACCTTCGTGACCGACGATCATCCGGTGGTCATCCCCTACGGGATCTATGACATCGCCACCAACACCGGCTGGGTCAACGTCGGAACCGACCACGACACTGCCGAATTCGCGGTGGAATCCATCCGCCGCTGGTGGCGGCACTGCGGACGGCAGCAGCACCCGGACGCGACCCGGCTGCTGATCACCGCGGACGCCGGTGGCTCCAACGACCCCCGCCGCTGGACATGGAAGAAGTACCTGCACGCCTTCGCCATCGACAGCGGCTTGGAGATCATGGTCTGCCACTACCCTCCGGGCACTTCGAAGTGGAACAAGATCGAGCACCGGATGTTCTGCCACATCACCGCCAACTGGCGCGGCCGACCGCTGACCAGTTATCAGGTCGTCATCGAGACCATCGCCGCGACAACAACGAGCACCGGATTGACCATCGGCGCCGACCTGGACACCGGCAGCCACCCCCTCGGCGGCACCGTCACCTCCGCCGAGTTCCACGCCCTGCCGATCACACCCGACGCCTTCCACGGAGACTGGAACTACAGCGTGGCACCCTGCGCACCGCACCCGGCCGAGCAAGCCCCAACCCACCGCAGGCTCGATCCCGCCGTGACCGAGATGCTCACCGATCCGGCTCTGACCGGCATGTCTCGAGCGGACTTCACGCACCTGGCAGCCGTCTCGGAACCGTATTGGGACGCCCTGGCCGAGGCGGCCTTCCAACGTCGCTTCCACCGCCCCCGCAGCTATCTGCATCCGCAAACCAGCAGCGTCGACCATTTTCACCGGCTCCTGACAGCCTTGCTGCGGCGGCGAAGGGCCGCCACCAGCACGCTGCTGGCCCAACTACTCGGAGTCAAGCGCACCAACCTGACCATGCAGTTCCGAGACGGCCACCGGATCCTGGACCTGCACCGGCTCGACATCACACCCATACCCGGACCACCCGCACGCACTCTTGAGCAACTACAAGCCCGTCTCACACACGCAACCCACCCCACAGATCAACTGCAACAGTAATTTACGGACAGGCCCCTGGCCGTACGGAGAATTGCCAGATCGGGGTGTTTCTGGCGTATGCGTCCTCCCGCGGGCATGCCCTGATCGACCGGGAACTCTACATCCCGGAATCGTGGACCGATGATCGTGAGCGTTGCCGCGATGCCGGGATCCCCGACGAGGTCGGGTTCGCGACCAAGGCGCGGCAGATGATCGCCATGCTGGACCGCGCGCTGGCCGCGGGGGTGCCGTTCGCGTGGTTCACCGCTGATGAGGTCTACGGCCAAGCTGGTTACCTGCGGGATTGGCTCGAAGGTCAGGTCGTGTCGTATGTGATGGCCACCCGCTGTGATCATCAGTTGACCACTCGCGCCGGTCGCAGGGCCCGCGCTGATGAGCTGATCGCCGACCTCGCGCCGGTGAAGCGGCAGCGGCTGTCGGTCGGCGCCGGCGCGCACGGGCCCCGCGAATACGACTGGGTACGCAGGCCGATCGACGGGACGTGGGCGCGCGGGCGGGGGCACTGGCTGCTGGCTCGCCGCTCGATCAACGACCCGACCGAGATCGCCTACTACCTCTGCTATGGCCCGGCTCGGTCCCGGCTGGTGGATCTGGCGTGGGTCGCGGGGTCGCGTTGGCATGTGGAGGAGGCGTTGTGCGCCACGA
>NZ_BDBA01000382.1 GCF_001612745.1 Nocardia amamiensis NBRC 102102
AGCAGACCGGCTTGCAGCGCCGAGAGCGGCCAGACGTCGGCCAGCGCTCCGAAGCGCTGCTCCCAACCGTCGATATCCCGCTGAGTACTGCGCACCAACGCGAAGTCGGACGGGGTGTGTCCACCCGCGCCGGTCGAATTGGCGTGGCGGGCAACCGCTTCCAGCGCCGCGGTCCACAGCTCGCCGAACTCGCGCACGTCGGCGGCGGTCAGCAGGGTGGACGGGTAGCCGATGGTGGCGGTCAGCTTGTCGCCGACCACGATCGCGTTCACGTCCAGCGGCGCCATCGCGGGCATGTCCGCGTCGTAAGCGCCGCCCAGCGCGCCGAGTTCCGGTGCCGGGATCCAGCCGAAGCCGCGCAGCGACTCGGGCACGTCGCCTTCGGAGACGCGGCCCAGGTAGTTGAAGCTCACCTGGCCGGGCAGTTCGCGCGGCAGCTCAGCGGCGGTCTCGGCGTTCAGGTAGCGCAGCAGGCCGTAGCCGATGCCCTTGTCCGGCACGGCGAGCAGCTGTTCCTTGACCGCCTTGACGGCCGCACCGAGCGCGGGCCCGCCCGCGAACGCCGCGTCGACGTCGATGCCGGACAGGTCGAAGGCGACCGGGTAGATCGCGGTGAACCAGCCGACGGTTCGCGACAGGTCCGCACCCGCTACCACGTCTTCCTCGCGGCCGTGGCCCTCCAAGCGGATCAGCAGCGAGTCGTCGCCGCGAGCGGCCACCCGGCGCGCCCGCCACTTCGCGGTGGCCAGTGCCAGCGCCGCGAGCAGGCCGTCGTTCACGCCGCCGTGGAACAGCGCCGGAACCGTGGTGAGCAGGGCCTTGGTGACCTCCGCGGACACCTCGACCGGCAACTTCTCGATGACGCCGGAGGTATCCACTTCCGGATCCATCGGGCGCTCGGTCAGCAGCGGATCGGGCGTGCCGGTCACCGAACGCCAGTAGTCGAGTTCGGCCACCCGCTCCGGGCTGGCGGCCTCACGCTCAAGGCCGTGCGCCCACGCGCGCATCGAGGTCGCGGGCGCGACCAGCTCGGGCGTCCGGCCCGCGGTGCGCTGGCCCCACGCGGTGACGAAGTCCGGCACCAGGATGCGCCACGAAACACCGTCCACCACCAGGTGATGCGCCACGACGATCAGGCGTCCGGCGCGATCGGCGGACGAGGGTTCCAGCCAGACGAACCGGATGACCACGCCGGTAGCCGGATCGAGCCGGTCCAGCGACTCGTCCAGCGCGGCCGAGGCGATCTCGACCAGCTCGGCATCGCCGACACCCGCGTCGAATTCGGTGCGATCGATCAGCGCGTCCACCTCGACCGTGCCGGGCGCGGCGGTCTCGACGACCCAGTCGTCGCCGTCGCGGCGCAGGCTCGCCCGCAGCATGTCGTGCCGGTCGATGACAGCGCCGACCGTCGCGGCGATGCCCGCTCGATCGATGCCGACCGGAAGTTCCAGCGCCAGCGTCTGGTTGAACCGGCCGAACGAGCCGCGCCGCTCGGCCATGAACCGGACCACCGGCGTCAACGGCATCGTGCCGATGCCGCCGCCCGGCAGCTCGGCGAGCGTCACGGCCGACGCCTCGGCCGCCTCGGCGGTTTCCGCGACGGCGGCCAGTCCGGCCACCGTCCGCTGCTCGAAGACGTGCCGCGGCGTGAACACCACGCCGCGCGCCTTGGCCCGCGAGACCAGCTGGATGGACACGATGCTGTCGCCGCCGAGCGCGAAGAACGAGTCGTCCACGCCGACGCGCTCCACGCCGAGCACTTCGGCGAACACCTCGGCGATGGTCTGCTCGACCGGGGTGCGCGGCGCACGGAACACGACCTCGGTCGCGAACACCGGCTCCGGCAGCGCCTTGCGGTCCAGCTTGCCCACCGGGGTGAGCGGAACGTGGTCGATCACCATGATCGACGAGGGCACCATGTAGGCGGGCAGGCGGTCCTCGACGTGCGCGGTCAGCGCCGGGACATCAATCGAATGACCGTTCGCCGCAACCACATACGACACCAGCGACACCGCGCCCGCGGCATTCTTGTGCCCGAGGGTGACCGCGAAGTCGACGGTCGCGTGCGAGGCGAGCGCGGCGTCGATCTCGCCGAGCTCGATGCGGAAACCGCGCACCTTCACCTGGAAGTCGGAGCGGCCGACATATTCGACCTCGCCGGTGCTTGTCCAGCGCACGACGTCACCGGTGCGGTACATCCGCGCACCGGGGACGTACGGGTTGGCGACGAACCGCTCGGCCGACAGGCCCGGCCGCGCGTGGTAGCCACGCGCGAGCTGAACGCCCGACAGATACAGCTCACCTGCTACACCCACCGGAACGGGCCTGAGCTGGGCGTCCAGGATCAGCGATTGCATGCCGCGGATCGGGCCGCCGATGGTGACCAGATCACCGGGCGCGAGCGCGTCGCTGATATTGGTCATGATCGTGGTCTCGGTCGGGCCGTAGCCGTTGTGGAAGCGGCGGCCCGATCCGTCCGGCGCGCCACCCCACTTGCTGACCAGATCGGCGGGCACGGCTTCACCGCCGGCCACGATCACCCGCATGCCGGCCAGCGCCGCCGAATCCAGCGACGCGAGCACCGACGGGGTGATGAACG
>NZ_BDBA01000383.1 GCF_001612745.1 Nocardia amamiensis NBRC 102102
CCCGCCTCGCCGACCGCTACGGCCGCGGCCGCAGCTGAGCCCGGACCCGGCGCGCACCCCAGAGCCGCGCGGCCAATGCAGAGCGCGACGAACGTCAGCGGTCCTGCGTCGCATTGTGCCGGTGCCGTCGGCGCGCGGCGTCCAGCTCTCGGCGCCAGGTGGTGCCTTCCTCGGCCAGCCGCCGTTGCAGCGTCCGTGGTCCCACAGCCAAGCGGCGGGCAACGGATTCCAGTGCAACCGTGTCGTCGGCCCAGGCCGCGTCTATCGCGGTCGCGACCCGCTCGCACCATGCGGATCCGCCGGTCGGTTCGCTCAGCCTGCGTTGCCGGAACTCACGGGGTGTCTCGCCGTACCGCGCTTTGAATGCGGTGGAGAACCAGGTCTCGGTCAACCCGCAGTATGCCGCCACCTCGCCGATGGTCGCGGTCTGTCCGGGCCGGGTGAGCAGGTCGCGTGCGGCACGTAGAGCCGTGTCCTGTCGCACCTCCCGATACGTGGTGCCCGATTGCTGTAGCGCGAACCGCAGTTGCCGGGAAACGGCATGGTGACGTCCTCGACGAGGTCGACCTCGCCGGAGGGATCCGGAATGTCGTCGATGAGTTCGGTGACGATTCGCCCGATCCGGGGTTCGAGCGCGGCGACCCGGGCGGGGCTGAATGCCTGGCCGATCGTCTTTTTCAGCCTGCGATGATCGGCACCGTCCATATTCAGCATGTGATCGATGTCGGTGAAGGCGCGCATCGGCCAATCCGCCGGAATCGTGCCGTCGTGCAGTGCCGGGCAGTTGCGTGCATTCTTGCTGAACACCGTGCCGTCGGCCGCGAGGATTTCACTCACCGCCTGGTAGCTCACCGCAATCCAGGCCGAGACGTTGCCGGGCAGTTCGATCGGAACCACGGGACCGCGTCGGCAGATGCGATCGAACGTATCGAACACCGGCTCGCCAGCGGTCGGCAACTGAATGACGGACTCGGTCATAGTGTCTCCCAGGGTTCATTCGGTCATACGAGACCGTGTCGGCGCGTGCCCGCACAGTGTCGGTCGCGGTCGTGCACCGGAACATGCGAACCGTAATTCGTTGCCTCGCAACGAAACTTTGACGCCGCGGTACCAAAGTTCGGGTTGCTTCGCGAATCCCTTGCGTCGGCGCGACCGGCACCGGGCTCACCGCGGGCGGCGGCGGACACATACGACCCGCGGTGCGGGTCGGCAGTCGTCTCGAGTGCGAAGGCGCCTGTCGGCAGGTATTTCGACGTGGCCGGTCGGTGTGCCGCGGATTGCCCGTTCCTCCGCGATCAGGGCGAGGATGCCGGCGCCGGTCAAGATCGCCTCGGCTCCCGCGGCAGAACCGACACTTCATTCGGCGAGCGTCAGGCACAGGCCATCCGATGCCATCCGGACGATGGCGACCGGGAACAGTCTGCGCACCGCCGCCACAATGCCGAATCCGCCATGCCACTGGGTGATTCCGGCGGGAGCGACCACCCCGCCCGACCGGTCGATCGGGCTCGGACAGGCGATGCCGACCGCGGTGATCTCATCGTCTCCGGCGACATCGAGCAGGAGATCTCGGCAGGCGTCCCAGACCCCGTCCGCCGGTACCGGTATCCGCCGGATGTCCCGCGTGCCGATGCCAGCGGCCACCCGGCTCGCGGCGAATCCGGCCGCGCCGATCTCCAAAGCCAGAACTGTCATGAATCAGCCACCGCCACCAGGTCTTTCGGACTCGTCGGGCAGCACGGGTAACTCGATGGCCGTCTCGGTCACGATGCCTCCATGGTCGATCGAATGCTGTTCCAGCACGCGTGCGCTTGTCCGGAACAGTGTCGATCGCAGAGGTCTGGCGGTTCATTCGAACGGGCATTCTGTGCCGCCGAACGCAGATTCTCTGCCCCGAAACGAAAACGGGTGCACGGTCAGCGGGTAAGCAGTAAGCCTTTCCAGAAGCCGGGTTCAGGCGGAGGCTTGGCGGCGGCGAGGACGGCGGCGAGGACGGCGGCGGTGAGCTGCACGGCTTCGGAGAGTCGCACGGCTCGGCGCAGGTCGTGGACCGTTGGGGCGGGGCCGTCGCCGAGCAGTGGACGCATTTCGGTGCCGTGCGGGTACTGGGTGCGCCCGCCCAACCGGACGCCGAGCGCCCCCGCCATCGATGCCTCGACCACACCCGCGTTGGGGCTTGGATGCCCGGCGGCGTCGCGGCGCCAAGCCCGCAGCGCCGCCGCGGGACGTCCACCGACCAGCGGTGCGAGCGCGGCGGTGAGCAGGCCGGTGAGGCGGGCTGGGAGCAGATTGGCCACGTCGTCGGTGCGCGCGGCGGCCCAGCCGAAGCGCCGGTAGCGCTCGTTGCGGTAGCCGACCATCGCATCGAGGGTGTTGATCGCGCGATACCCCAGTAACCCGGGCACACCGGCCACGGCGCCCCAGACCACCGGAGCGACGGCCGCATCAGAAGTGTTCTCGGCGATGGATTCGAGCGCGGCGCGCGCGAGTCCGTCCGCGTCGAGCGCCTCCGGGTCGCGACCGCACAGCGCAGGCAGCAGCGCGCGAGCGCCGTC
>NZ_BDBA01000384.1 GCF_001612745.1 Nocardia amamiensis NBRC 102102
GGCGCCCCCGGCGGGCACGGCCGGCGGGCCGCGGAGGATGTGTCCCGGGTCCGGCCGGAACAGGCTTGGTGTTCCGGCCGGGCAGGGCGGTGGTCAGCGGACGGGGCTGTATCGGCCGAGCCAGTGGTGCAGCAGGGTGAGGGCCTGGAACGGGTGGCCGTCGCGGTCGGCGGGTTCCTGCTGGCCGTAGTCGTCCTTTTCGCGGTCCCAGATTTCATCGACCACCTGGGCGATGGCCTGGCGGATCTCGGGGGCGAGTTCGTCGGCGCTGGCGTGCGGGGAGCTGGCGTGCGCGGGGCGGCGGTCCTCGGTGCCGATCACGTTCGCGACGAACGTGGTCAGGATGTCGAGGGTGTCGACGTCGGGATCGTCGCTGTCGGCGTAGTCCTTCAGCGCCGCGGCGACCTGGTAGCGGTAGGTGGCGTGGCGGACGTCGGCAACGACGGCGCGCAGGAGCTGATGTGTGGTGGCGTCGGTGCGGCCGTGCTGGTGGCAGACCCGGGTGAGGGTGCGCAGTAGTTGCGGCTCGTTGGCGAGTTCGGGGGCCTGGTAGGCGGGTGCCTGGTTGTTGGTCATGTGTAGTGCTCTCCGTGCTGGTGAGGGCACCGGGCATGTGCGATGCCCGGTGCCCGAGAGGTGTGGTGGATTCGCCTGCCGGTGGCGGGTCTCAGTCGAGCTGGGCGCGGCCGGCCAGGTCCGCGCGTTCACCTGCGGCGCGGCCCTGGTCGTAGGCGCTGACCTGGACGCGGCGGCGATAGGTGCGGCCCTTGGTGGCGTCGGGGTGGCGCTTGTCGAGAGCGGCGCGCGCGCGTTCGAGGTCGGAGACGAGCACGAGAGCCTGTGTCGTCGTTCCGGTCTCGGCGTCGCGCGTGGCGGCGGCGGATTCCTCGGCGGCGCTGAGCCGTTCGTTGATGCGGTTGACGTAGCCGAGCATCCAATCCAGGCGCAGGGCTCGGGTTCCTCTCCGGTCGCCGGGTGGTGCGATGAGGCGGGTAGCACCGGCGATCATGCGGGGGTTGAGGATGCTGAACAGCAGTTGCACGCGCTCGGTGTGGATCTTGACGCCGAATACCTGGACTTTCTTGGCGTTGCGGGAATTGTCGAGGGTGATCGTGGAGCAGTGCAGGGCGGCGGCGATGTTGACGAGCAACATCCGTTGCTGAGTGAGGAATTGCCCGGTGAGCTGGAACGTCAGGGCCATGATCACGTCGTTGCTTTTGCCCTCGAGGGTGCTGCGGGCTTCGCTCTCCTCGATGCCGGTCTTGGCGATGAGCTGCATTGCCCGGTTGCGGAAGGCTTCGGCCTCGGCTTCGTTGGCGGCGTTGTCGGCCTGGTTGAGCAGGTGGCCGATGCGCTGGGCCATGGTGTCGCGGCTGCGTTCGGTGGCCATGTGGGTGGTACCTCCTGGGTAGAAAGGAGGCACCGGGCGCGTACCCTGCGCCCGGTGCCTTCGTGAGTTGTGTTGCGGTTGTGTGGTTTTCGTCTAGCGGCCGTACTGCTTGCGGATTTCGTCGGCCTTGATGGCGGCGGCTTGGATCGCGACCAGGGCGGGTTCGGCGGGTTGGTCGAACGGCGCGCCGGTGGCGGTGTCGCGCAGGAATACGCCGAAGGTGGGCAGCTGCCCGACGGTTCGGAGGGCGTTGACGAATTCGGTGGCGTCTTCGGCGTATTCGAATCCCCCGAATTCGGAGAGGCGGGTGAGGAAATCGGCGGTGGCGGCGCACTTGCGGCCCGCGCGGGCGTAGCGGCGACGGCGCAGGATCGTGTGTGCGAGCAGTCGCGGCCAGGTTGCGGCGGCGGCGCGGCGCTGGGCGGGGGTGAGGGCGTCGGCGTGGCGTAGGTGCCGGTGGACGGCGAGCGCGCCGAGCGGGTAGGCAGCCGCGGCTGCGAGCGGGGCAAGGAACAGAACGGTCATGGGATACCCTTTCGCGGATATTGCGCCAGTTCGGGCGCTGGATGGAGGCGAGGCACCGGGCGTCTGCCCGGTGCCTCACCCGTGGGTGTCGTCAGTTGTGTTGGGGTGGTGTGGTTTTCGCGTCTCCTTCGGGTGAGATGTCGTGGACGGGGAATCGGAAGGGTGGTCGGGGTACGCCGGACAGGCGCAGGGCGGGGTGGATGTGGCCGCCGTGGATGATGGCGGCGCGGGTGGGTCGGGTGAGGTCGGCGGCGGCCAGGCGCACGACGGACGGGATGCCGGGGTGTGAGGTGGCGGGGGCGATTCTCCAGCTGCGGCGGATTCCGGTGTCGGTGTGGCTGATCAGGGCGTAGAGCGGGTAGGGGCTGTAGGCGACGAGGTAGGGGGTGAGTTCGTCGAACATCGGTACGCGCTGGCCGGGTTCGGGCAGTTCGCAGGAGTTGTGGAGGTGGCCGACGAGTAGTGCCGGTTCTTCGGTGTCGGTCATGACGACGCTGTAGAGGTCGTAGATCGGATCGTGGTCGTCGTCGTGATGGGTGGTCATGGTCTCCTCGGATCTCGGGTGCGGTGGGGGCGCGGGTGCGCGCTCGCCGG
>NZ_BDBA01000385.1 GCF_001612745.1 Nocardia amamiensis NBRC 102102
GAGGCTAGCCTGCCGTACGGGTCCGCCCTGAAGCACCTGCGCAGCATCTGGTCGAACAGTTCGGCCAGAGTTGATCAGGAGATGTGCTTCCTCGCTTCAGAGAGGAGTCGGAAAGGGGCGCTGCCACTCGGGTTGAGGAAGATGTCGGTTCCGGTGGGGATGATGTCGGTCAGTTCTGCACCGTGGACCGGGACCCAGCGGTCGGCGTCCACGCCTGTCTTCTGGATTTCAGCAGTGGCCACGACAATACAGTCCACTCCGTCGGGTGCTGTGCCGACGAGAGGGTTCCTTTGCCCGTCGCAGCCGATTTCGACAACCGCGTCGTGGATTCTGGCCACGAGTTGTTCTCCAAGATCCCTCTCGCCGGCCGCAATCCGCCGCAGTATGGCGTCGATGGGGTCGGATGGCACGGTCTCCGCACTGGGACGATAGCGTGGGTTCGGTCGGAACGGTTGTGTTGTGCCGTCATCGTTGAGCATCCACCCGCCCACGATCAGCTCGGTAGGTGGCGTTATCGCTGCGGTGACATTCCATGCGGGATCGACGAGTACGAACCAGTCGTTGTGCCGGATTTCTCCGGTTGTTGTTGCGTCCACGATCTCTCCGTTCATCATCATCGGTGTCACTCTGACCCAAGGCATACGGACCACAACCTGCGTGAGTACTCATTCGCTATGACCGCTCCTTCGCTGAACGTCGGGTCCCGGGGCTGGATAAAATGAGAATGGCTCGTCGCGGAAGGGATACCCTTCGGAGGATGTGGTATCGACCCCAATTTCCGAGTATTCGTACTCTCGGCCTCTGGCAATAAAAATCCCGACCAATGACTTTGGTGAATATAGGTCTCTATTTATTCCGGAATCGTGCAGCGCTCGTGCCAAAGATTCGGCGACAGATCCCCATGGGTGGCCACCTTGGCATGAAAGCTGCAGCACGGGAGAACTCGCATTTTCGTCGATAGCCCGGCGAAAGTGCTCATTGGCGGAGAGGATGCGGCCATAGGTTTCCCCCGTGACCGCTAATTTTCCTGTACCGTCATTTACGGATACCGTGCGAAGATCTCCGTGGGCAATGCAATAGATTGGCGATACGCCCTCTATTTCGTCGTTGTACCACGGTGCGGGGTGTGACGTTCTGTATTCCCAGTCTTCCTCTCCGGTCTCGGAATTCACTACCGGGCGCCCCTCCCAGTAGGAGTAGTCGCTGGCCCGTCTCTCTTTCCGGGACCACAGACTTGTCTCCGCGTCGCTTGGTCCTGTCGGGAAGTTCACGCCGATGGTCTTTCCCTGAAAATCGACCAGTGGGGTGCTGACTATGTCGCCGATTCTGAAGTGCCGTCTGCCGTAGGTTTGGAAATCGATGCCCTCCAAAACAGAATGATCGCCGTGGGTGCTCGCTCCGATGGTTCGCGCGCCGTCTCCATCGGCGGCCAGTGTTCGAACGACCCCTTCGTGGATATGATTTCGGACTCCGGTTTCGAGCCGGCTGCCAGCGGCTGCTACTCGAAAAGCATCCCCGGAAAGTCTCTTGGTTAGAATTTCCATAATTTCCGGCAGCAACCGCCTCACGGGCACTGGGCGACCACCAGTGGCTTCCAGGTCGCACCCCATCGCACCGTTTCCGGTTGCGGGACTCCTGGCGCGCTAATTGAGAGTTGCCCCGAAACGATACAGTAGAAGTCGGTTGGCATAACATGTATTTCCATGCGGATGCGGCAGAATGTTCGCTTTACACGGACAAGCCCGCCGTTTCGCTCCCCTATTAGCGAGTCCGCGCGGTGAGTAGCCAATGGGCGATTCGCCACCCGGTCACTCAGATGCTGAGCTACCTCCCACATCGGACGCGACGAGGGGCCTGCCACACCCTCCATACCCCAAGTCCCGCCAAGATTCAGCGCGTTGAGAACAGCTGCCCGAACTGGACATTCGACCACGAGGTTGCCTCCTGCGGGCGTCTCGCCAGAGCCCGCCGGATATCGCTCGACGGAACGGTTCTCCACAGAGCAACTCTCTCAGCCCTCCGAATCCGGCGGTATGGGGGAAGTGCCCACACTTGTGAATCCGATTCGTGCGGAGTGGATATCGGGGCAGATGCCGGTCGGCTCTGAAGTATCGAGCCGGTGTAGAAGCTCTGCGAAATATAGGCTGGTGGCGCTCTCGAGGACCGATCACTTGGCGGGCATCTGAGAACTCGGTAGCCGGTCTGTGAACCGTCGGGCGGTTGGGGCCAATGCCGTTAAGTTACGTGCTGATGTAGCCGGATCCCGGGCGGCTGGTTGTGATTGATATTCTTGTGCGCCAGTGTTTTTCGGTTGAGCTTTTGTCGACCGGCGCGTTTGAGGACCCAGGGGTAGCTGCGCTGGCGCCGTGGTGAGTTGGGGCGTTCGAGGATCTCGGTGACTGCCGTTGTGATGCGGGTGGCGAGCCGGTCAGGGGGAGAAACCCGCTTGTCCGGTGAGATGTCGCCGGACAAGGCGGAGAGCGCGGATGGATGACAGTCGTAGCGGATCGTTGTCGCCGAGGTCGGCT
>NZ_BDBA01000386.1 GCF_001612745.1 Nocardia amamiensis NBRC 102102
ATAGACGTAGACAACACCATTGCTGACGCCACCCGTAGTCGTCACAGTGACCGAGACCGTGCCGGTGGCCGCGGGAGCGACCGCGGTGATCTCGGTATCCGACACCACCGTGAAGGACGTGGCCGGTGTCCCATCGAAGTGCACCGCCGTGGCGCCGGTGAAGTTGGTGCCGGTCACGGTGACGGCGTTGCCACCGGTCTCCGGACCGGAATCCGGGACGATCGAGGCGAGAACAGGTGCCGGGACGAAGGTGTAGAGGACAGCGTCACTCGTACCGCCGATAGTGGTCACGGTCACCGCCGCCGTCCCCGTGCCCGCCGGAGCGACCACCGTGATCTCGGTATCCGACACCACACTGAACGAGATCGCCGAAGTCAGGCCGAAGTCCACGGCAGTCGCGCCGGTCAAGTTCGTGCCGGTAAGGGTCACCGTATTGCCACCGCTCTCGGGACCAGAGTCGGGAACAATCGTCGCGACGGTGGGCGCCGGGACATAGATATAGGGCACACCGTTGCTGGTACCCCCCGCCGTAGTGACGGTGACATTCACCGACCCGGTCGCCGCGGGCACGACCGCACTGATCTCCGTATCCGACACCACGGTGAACGAAACCGCCGCGTTCCCACCGAAATTCACCGCGGTAGTGCCGTTGAGTTCCGCTCCGGTCAGGATGACCGTATTGCCACCGGTTTGCGGACCAGAGTCAGGAACCACCGAGGCCAGCGTGGGTACCGGGACGTAGGAGTAGGTCAGCGGATTGCCGGTACCACCTGGAGTCGTGATCGTGACCGCGACTGTCCCGGTCCCCGCAGGGGCGACCGCGGTGATCACAGCATCCGAAATCACTGTGAAGGACGCGGCCGGTGTCCCGCCGAATTCCACGGTCGTCGCACCGGTGAATCGGGTGCCGATGAGGCTGACGGTGTTACCACCCGTCTCAGGACCAGAGCCCGGGACGATCGAGGTGAGCGTCGGCGCCGGAACGAAGGTGTAGAAGACCGCACCGCTGGTTCCGCCAATAGTGGTGACGGTTACCGCGGCCGTGCCGGTACGCGCCGGAGCAACCGCCGTGATCTGGGTGTCCGACACCACAGTGAAAGATGCCGCCGGAGTCAGCCCGAAGTCCACAGCAGTCGTACCGGTGAAGTTCGTGCCGGTGAGAGTGACGGTATTGCCACCGCTTTCCGGACCCGCGCCGGGAACTACCGAGGCGAGCGTGGGCGCCGGGATATAGGTGTAGAGGACACCGTTGCTGATGCCACCCGCCGTAGTGACGGTGACATTCACCGGCCCGGTCCCCGCGGGCACGACCGCACTGACTTCGGTATCCGACACCACGACGAACGAAACCGCCGCGCTCCCACCGAAATCAACCGCTGTCGTGGTGCTGAATCCCGTACCGGCCAGGATGACCGTGTTACCGCCGGTCTCCGGACCGGAATCGGGGACCACCGTGCTGAGGCTCGGTGCCGGGACGTACGTGTAGGAGACGCCGTTGCTGATGCCCCCCGGAGTGGTGACGGTGACCGCGACCGTGCCGGTTCCGGCGGGGGCGACCGCGCTGATCTCGGTATCGGAGACGATGGTGAACGAAACTGCCCCTGTCCCACCGAAATCCACCGCACTGGCCGCGGTGAGTCCGGTGCCCGTCAGCGTGACGGTGTTGGCGCCCGCGGTGGGTCCCTGGTTCGGGTCGACCGAGGTGAGGGCTGGGACTCCGAGGTAGGTGTACGGGACCTCGTTGCTGACGCCGAACTGATTGGTGACCGCGACCGGCACCGTTCCGGTCCCGGCGGGGACGACGGCCGTGATCTGCGCATCGGAGTCCACGGTGAAGGACGTCGCCGCGGTGGCGCCGAAATCCACCGCGAGGGTCCCGGTGAAGTTTTCGCCTTGGAGCACGACCGTGTTGCCACCTGCCTCAGGGCCCAGATCGGGGACCACTGCCAGGAGGGCGGGGGCATCGCCGTAGGTGTAGAGGAGCTCGTTACTGGTACCGGTCGGCGAGACAACGGTGACCGGCACCGTACCGGTCCCGGCGGGGACGACGGCGCTGATCTGGGTATCGGACAGGACGGTAAACGAGCCTGCCGCGGCCGCACCGAACACAACCGAGGTGACACCGGCCAGGTTGCTACCGGTCAGGATCACGGTATTGCCGCCCTCGACCGGCCCCGAATTCGGAACGACCGAATCGAGGGTGGGAACGAGAACGTAGGTGTAGGAAACGGCGTTGCTGGCGCCGCCCGGTGTGGTGACGGTGACCGCGGCAGTGCCGCTGCCCGCGGGGACGACCGCGGTGATCTCGGTGCCCGACACCACGACGAAGGAAGTCGCTGGTGTGCCGCCGAACGTGACAGCGGTGGTACCGGTGAGGTTGGTACCGGTGAGCGTCACGGTGTTCCCGCCGGTCTCCGGGCCGAAGCCAGGACTGACAGAAGCAAGCGTCGGCGCCGGGACATAGGTGTAGGGCACTGCGTTGCTGACAACACCCGCCGTAGCAACAGTGACCAT
>NZ_BDBA01000387.1 GCF_001612745.1 Nocardia amamiensis NBRC 102102
CTAAGAACCGGACTTGCAGCTTTCACCGCATCCGGCTCAAGCAAGCCCAGAGGTGTCGCGGGTTGTGGTCGTGCCACCGCCGTCACGGCGGCGGGCGGCCTTGCGGGCGCAGTGGGTGTGCACGAGGCGTGAAGCATTCGGACCGCCCGACGCGGCGGATTCCGTTGCGGTGGTGACTGCTTGGCGACGGATCGCCTTGCGCGCCGCAAGAATCCACTGCTCCCACTCATCCGGGGATTGCGGCTCGTGGTCGGCGAACAGCAGCAGTCCGCGACAGATCGGGCAGCGTCCGTTCTGGCGAGCCAGTTGGACCAGGCCCCATCGGTCGATCGGGGGTTTGCCGCGCCGTTTACGCGCCGCCCAGTAAGCCGAGCGGTCGGGATCGTCCGGTGAGGCGAACCCGTCGACCATCTGGTGTCGAACGATCTTCGTCCAGGCCGTCTTGGTGAGATAAGCACCGCTGTCGCGGTCGCCGAACACCCACCGGTCCGACCTGGCCGGGTTGAACGCGCCGTAGTAGCGGGCCTTCACCCACCACTTCGGCTTGTTGCGGTGAGTCCGCACCGCCCACTTGAACGTCAACCACCACAGGTGGCTGTCGATCCCGGTGAACGTATGCTTGGACACCACCGTCCGGTAATAGGCCGCCCATCCCCGAAGAATCGGGTTCAAACGCGAGATCACCATCGCGGCGTTGCCGCCGCGAAGCGCCCGCATCTCGGTGCGCAGCCTGTTCCGGAACCGCTTCACCGCCGCCTTGCTCGGTTTGATGATCAACTTGCCGTTTACGTATCGACGAATGTCGAAACCGAGGAAGCTGAATCCCTCGCCGAGGTGAACGATTCGCGTCTTGTCCTCGTTGAAGACCAGCCCTCTCGGCGTCAGCCACACGGCCAGCCGCGCCTTGACCTGTTCGGCCTGCTCACGTGAATGACACAGGGCCACAAGGTCGTCGGCATACCGCACCAGCACCGGGGAACCCGGCGCGGTGTGACCGACATGGGTTCCGGTTAGATGCCGGACCCCGGCGGCGTCCTCCATCCCATGCAGAGCGATGTTCAATAGCAACGGGCTGACAACCCCGCCTTGCGGGCTGCCCTCCTCGGTCGGGGCGAACCGGCCGCGATCGATCACTCCCGCCCGCAGCCACTGCCGGATACGTTTCCGCGCGGGAAACGAACCCAGTTGGCCGAGCAGGTGGTCGTGATCGATGCGGTCGAACGCCGCCGCCAGATCGGCGTCCAGCACCCACACCCGTTTTTAGCGTGCGCCCTTGGTCGCGGCGAAGATCGCCTCGATCGCATCGTGACAGCCGCGGCCGGGCCGAAACCCATAGGATCGCGGCTCGAACCGCGCCTCCCACTCCGGTTCCAGCGCGTTGACCACCACCGCCTGCAGCACGCGGTCGGCGATCACCGGAATCCCGAGTGGCCGCTGTTTCCCATTCGCTTTCGGGATGAACACCCGACGCACGGGCATCGGAGTCCACGACGCCGACCGCTGCGCCCACCGGGCCAGTTCGATCTTTTCCGTGTTCTCCACGACGGTCACACCGTCGATGCCCGCCGTCTTGCGTCCCGCATTGCGCTCGGTCACCCTGCGCATGCTCAACAGAGCGTTGGCGTGTGACCGCAGCATCAGTTTCTGCAACTGTCGGGCCTTGGAAAGGTCCTTGTCCCGCGACGCCGTGAAAATCCGCTGCCGCAAACGTCGTACTTCCCGCTCGACCCTCGACCAGTCGATCCGATCCCAGTCGGGCGGGTTGTCCTCCGGTCCGTTCACCGCGCTGAGCGCGGCGTCCAACATGTCCTTCGGTTCCAGCGTTGTCGTCATTGCCATCCTCACAGGCTCACCCGACCCGCGTCAGCACTCTTTCGAGTTCGAGCAACAGCTCGTATCCGGCCGGTTATCCACGACCACCGGCAGGAGTCCGGTCATCACGGTCGCGGTTTCCCGCTGCCTTTCGGCCGCCGGCATTCGCTTCTCGGGTCATCCCAATCCCGCCGGGCGTTCGGCCTTCCTCACGGTCAGCTCACCGGCATCGGCAGCGCCGAACCGGACCCGTCGGGGTTTCCACGTTCCGCACACGCAAGACGCGACCGGATTGGGTGCCCTCTCGACCCCGGGACGGCGGTGCTCACCCGGCTCGATCGCTCTCTCTTACCGGCGCCTGCCGCTTCACAGCGGCCAGTCCTACTTCGACCCGCTTACGCCCTCCACCTGCGGATCTTCAACGATGACGAGGCAACAACGAGGGTTCACTTGCGTTCACCCGCCCGGTCTTTCCCTCACCCGTAGTCCCCGGATGGGACGAGGACCCTTCGGCTTGAACCCCAGGCTTCGCACCCCGCGATTACTCGCGACGCACGCCGGGGCGGGAACAGGCCACCGAGCACGGGCCCGAGATCATGTCACCGCCAAGCGGCCTCCCTTCAACACAATCCACTTGAACATGTGCGACCTCGTGTCGCAC
>NZ_BDBA01000388.1 GCF_001612745.1 Nocardia amamiensis NBRC 102102
GGGCGTGCCGGTGCAGCAGCCCGCGCTCGACACGCCGCTGGCCCGCAGGCGCGGCGCGGCCTGGATGCTGCTGTCGCTGCGCGCGGTGCTGGCGGGCGAGGCCGTAGGACGGGGAGCGGAACCGGAGTTCGAGCCGGAGGACGCACTCGACTTGCTGGCCGGGCCGCTCGGCGGCGCCGATCAGATCTCCTTGCGCCGCCTGCGCCGCGGCATCCGGCGCGCGGTGCTTCACGTCGCCAGGAATGGGGCGAAAACCCTCGAGGATCAGGATGATTCGCCGCAGGATCAGGACGCGGACATCGATCTGCCCTCCGCGCAGGTGTTGCGTGACCTGCTGATCGGAACCGGCGACGCGGCGATCCTGGGCCGGCTCACCGAGGTCGAGGCCGCTCCGCTGCGCCGGGTGCTGGACGCGCTGAACCGCGCGCGCAAGGCGCGGGCGCGCGGCGCGGGCTTGGAGGACGTGCTGTGGGCGCTGTGGACCGGTTCCCGGCTGGAGCGGCGCTGGGTGGCCCAATCCGAACGCGGCGGCGCGGTCGGCATGCAGGCCGATCGCGATCTGGACACCGCCGTCGGGCTGTTCGACGCGGCAGCCGCCTATGTCGACCGGCTGCCGCGGGCGAGCATCGAAGGCTTCGTCGATTACCTGTCCCAGCAGGAGATCCCGAACGATGCCGCGCCACGCACCGCGCCCGGCGAGGCGGTCGCCCTGCTGAGTGCGCACGCCGCCGCCGGGCGGGAATGGGACGTGGTCGCGGTCGCCGCCGTGCAAGAGGGAATCTGGCCCAACCCGCGCTCGCGCGGCACCCTGCTGCACACCGAGGACCTGGTCGATCTCACCGCGGGCGTCTCCGATGGCGGGGAGCGGGTCAGCCGTGTGGCGCCGATCCTCGCCGAGGAACGCAGGCTGCTACTGGTCGCATGCAGCCGCGCACGGCGATCGTTACTGGTGACGGCCGTGGAATCGGTCTCAGGGGAACGCGATCTGGTGCCGTCGCGTTTTCTCGCCGAGTTGCTCGGGCACGACGACGACGGCGAGCCCGGCGCGCTTCCGGTGGTCGACCCCGGCCGTGCCCTCGTGATGCATTCCCTGGTGGCCGAATTGCGCGGCGTCGTCTGTGATCCCGAGGCCGACCCGGACCGCAGGCGGCGGGCCGCGCATCAGCTGGCCCGGCTGGCGGACGCGGGCGTGCGCGGCAGTCATCCCGACGACTGGTACGGCACCGCCGATCTCAGCTCGGGTCGTCCGCTGTGGTCCGACGACGACGGCGCGGTGGCGCTGTCGCCCTCCACCGTCGAACTGCTGCGCACCTGCCCGCTGCGCTGGGCGCTGGAACGCAACGGCGGCACCGACGGCGACAATCCACACGCCGTCAAGGGCAATCTGGTGCACACGCTGGTGCAGGCGCTGGCGGGCAAGGTGCCCGAGGAGCAGGTGCGCGCGGCACTGGATCGCGCCTGGCAGGGGGTGGATCCTGGGACCGGCTGGCACTCCCGTCAGGAGCTGCGCCGCACCGAGGCGATGCTTGAAACCTTCCTGGCCTGGGTCCGCAACACCCGCGGCGAGCTCACCCAGGCCGGAGTCGAGGTGCCGGTGGACTGTGTGCTGCCCGCGCGCACCGAAGACGAACGCGCCGTGCGGATTCGGGGCCGGGTCGACCGACTGGAACGGGACGCGCAGGGCCGCTTCGTGATCGTGGACGTGAAGACCGGCAAGTCCCCGGTTACCAAGCAGGCCGCCGCCGATCACGCCCAGCTGGCGACCTACCAGGTCGCGGCCGCCAGCGGCGCACTCGACGCCGGTGATGAAACCACGCCCGCGACAATCGAATCCGACGTGACGGCCGAACCTGGCGGTGCGCGGCTGGTGTACGTCGCCAAACCGAGCAAGGCGGAGGGCGCGACCCAGCGCATGCAGCCCCCACTGGACGCCGAGGCCCTCGGCAAGTGGCGTGACACGATCCACGATGCCGCCGCGGCCACCCAGGGGCCGAACTACCTCGCCGTGCGCAACGACGGTTGCCGCCACTGCGCGGTCGCGGGCAGCTGCCCCGTGCAGGACCGGGGAAGACAGGTGACGGACGAGTGAGCGCGTTGTCTGTGGTTGCCGCGCTCGCGGTGCCGCCGCTGCGTGGTTGTGCGCCTGCCGCGTCCGGGATAGGGGTTGATCCGGCCGCTCGGCTCATGGTGCCGCCAGTGTGTCGTTGCGGGCAGTTGCCGTGTCCGGGACGGGGGGAGTCAAGTGCCGGACGAGTAAGCGAGCGGACCGGTGCCGCAGCGCTTTCGGTCCGGTCGCTGCCGTCCGGCGAGGTGCCACCGTGAGCGAATA
>NZ_BDBA01000389.1 GCF_001612745.1 Nocardia amamiensis NBRC 102102
CTTAGCGCGGTGCGTTCCCGGCCATGGGGATATGGCCGGAGGCAAGTCGACGAAGCCTCGATTAGGCTGCGACTACGCTGCCGGGCGAGACTCGACACGAGGGGTCTCCTGCGGAGTGCCGCACAGCGGGGCAGGGGACATGAGGCCAGCGACCTGACGGAGGTATTCATACCGATGTCGGAGTCCGAGAACACCTTCCCCGCCACCGTTCCCGCGGGCTTCCGGCATGCCGGCAATCTCTGCAGCTCGGCGGTGCACAGCGTCCGAGCCGACGTGGGGCACTGATGGCGCCGACGAACCGGACTCCGTCCGAGCTGGACCCCGATGACACCGGCGGCGTTCGTGATGTCCGCGCGAGCACGACGACGTCCACTGCGCGCCGTCCTGCCAAGTCCGCGACGCGTGGTGGTTCGACCCCGGCACCACCTATGCAGGCCGGTGCGCCCGCGTCGTCGGCGCCGGCCGCCGGCGCGGCGCAGGCACGTAATCAGGCGGCGCCTGCGGTGGTCGAAACGCCCTCCGCCGCTTCGGGACCGGCAGCACTTCCGCGCTCGGACGCGATGGGGATGGCGGCGGGTTCCGCCATGCCCATGGCTGCTGCGGCGATGGGTGCCCTGGCCGCCATCGCTGCCCAGTACGGCGACGGAACACCGACGGCCGGGACGGGACAGCCGTACCGGCCGCCCGATATCGGGGTGGCGTCGCGGCCGACTGGACCCATTGCGTGGGACGGCGAGCTGGGCTCGCACTATGCGGCGAGCGGCCAGAATCGGGCCCGCCACGGGGACTCCACCGAATCGATGAACAGCGAACTCGAACGCATCCTCAGTGGCGCGGTCGACAGCACCACCCAGGGGCGAGCCGCCATTGGGGCGATCATCGCCGAGGTGAACACCGCCCTCACCGCGCTGGGCACCATCAACGATGCCAACGCCAGCAGGCAGCTCGTGATCTCCACTTTGGACAACGCATTGCAGCGCGCCGGTACCGTCCTGGGACAGGGGCAGGCCTCGACGGTGCTCACGGCCGAGCGGGTGGCGGCTCTGGCCGATCGCTATCTGCGGGAATCACGTCCCGCCCGTCCGCGGAGGCCGCGTCGCGCCACGCATCCGGGCATGCGCGGTCCCAGTGGCGGCCCGCCGCGCACGCGGCCTTCGGGGCAACAGGGGCAATGGATCAACGAGGCGCTGCACGTGTTGCGTCAGAACGGCTATGACACGCGGCAGATCGATCCGTCGGACATTGCGGCGATCATTCAGCACGAGTCCGGCGGCAACCCGAACGCGATCAATCTGTGGGACAGCAACGCCGCGGCGGGCATCCCGTCCAAAGGGCTGATGCAAACCATCGATCCGACGTTCAACGCGTATTCCCTTCCGGGACACCGTGATATCTGGAACCCAGTGGACAACATCGTCGCTGGGGTGCGGTACGCGATCGACCGGTACGGGTCGGTGAGCAACGTACCCGGGATCGTGCAGATGCGCGGCGGCGGATCATACGTGGGGTATTGAGTTGGCTGCGGATCGCACTCGAGCAGTCGATCCGCGAGTGATCGGATCGGCGCGGCCATCGATCCTTTGTTCAATTTCGTTGTGCCAGCGTCGAACTCGCTCGCCCGCAATTGTTTTCGCAGGCAACGCACCGTATACCGGAGGAGGCAGGCGGCGGAGACGGTGCATGACCGCACTCAGTTCGGTCGCCCAGGCGTTGGCGTTCGCTGTCAAACATCAGCTGGGGCCCGGCCGGTACTCGGATCTGACTCCGGACGAACAGTTACTGGAAGAGTTTGCCGTGTATGAAGATCATCGTGCGCGAGGTATCTGATCGGCGCGGAATGACCCTCGACGATCCGCTGTTCGACTGAAGCCGCGCGGTGGTCAGCCTGGTGGGTGGACGACGCCGACCATGCCGCTGGCGCCGAGGTTGTAGGTTCTCTGCTGCACCGCATCGCTGGAATTGCCCTCGATGGTGGTGATGGTGTTGCCGTTGCGCGCCACCACCATACCGATGTGACCGCCGCTGTTGAGGATGACGAGGTCGCCGGGTCGGGCGCCCGCTGAGTTGTCGGCAAGACCCATACGCTGCGCATCGGACCAGACGCTCAGCACGGCGTTCTTGTTGGTCCAGGGCACGTTGATGCCGGCTTGGCGCCAGGCCCAGGTGGCGAAGGAGGCGCACCACGCGTCGTTGATGTTGTACGGCCGATTCACGCGGTTCTGGGCGTACTCGCGAACGCCGAGCTCACCGGCGGCGATCTGGATCGCCCGCTGCACGGCTGAGGACATTCCGGCTGTGTTGCCGCGGGGTGGTTT
>NZ_BDBA01000390.1 GCF_001612745.1 Nocardia amamiensis NBRC 102102
TCGAGCAGCGAGGTCGAGTCCACCCGCAGTGCGGCGGCGGCGTGCGGGGCGGCGGCCGCGTCCTTCCAGAGGATCGAGGCGCACCCCTCCGGGCTGATCACGGAGTAGACGGCGTTCTCGCAGACGATCACGCGATCGGCCACAGCGAGGGCCAGCGCTCCCCCGCTGCCGCCTTCGCCGGTGATCACGGTGACCACCGGAACGGGCAGCCCGGCGAGGAGTTTCAGCGATTCCGCGATGGCGACGGCCTGCCCTTGCTCTTCGGCGGTCACACCCGGGTAGGCGCCTGCCGTGTCGACCAAGGTGATCACCGGCAAGCCCAACTTGGCGGCCAGCCGCAGGATACGAGCCGACTTGCGGTATCCGGCGGGTGTCGGCATGCCGTAGTTCCGCTGCGCCAATTCTGTCGCGGTGTGGCCTTTCTGCGTGCCGATCACCACGACCGGAGCGCCGTCGAGGCGAGCCAGCGCCGTGATCATGGCCGGGCAGTCGGCCGACAGCCGGTCACCGTGCAGCTCGACGAACTCGTCGAAGGACGCGGCCAGATAGTCCAGCGTCGTCGGCCGGCCCAATTCGCGTGCGGCTCGCACGCTGTGCCATGCCTCGCGCGTCGGCAGATCCGCGGCATCGGTTCGGACCGGTGTGTCGGAATCTCCACGGTCGAGGCGGCTCGGAGTATCGGCGGCCATCGCCAGCAACCGGGCCAACCGGTCCCGCAGCGCCGAGCGGTGGCAGATCATGTCCACCACACCGTGTTCGACCAGGAATTCCGCGGTCTGGAACCCAGCGGGCAGCGTCTCGCCGATGGTCTGCTGGATCACCCGGGGTCCCGCGAAGCCGAGCCGCGCACCGGGTTCGGCGATGATGATGTCGGTGGAGGTGGCGTAAGAAGCCGCGACGCCGCCGTAGGTGGGGTCGGTGACGACCGAGATTGTCAGCACGCCCGCGTCGTCCAGTTCACGCAGTGCCTGGCTGGTCTTGGCCATTTGCATCAGCGCGAGGATGCCTTCCTGCATGCGCGCGCCGCCGGATGCGGTGACCAGCACCAGCGGCACCCGCGCCGCCAGCGCCGTTTCGGCCGCGGCGGTGACCGCCTCGCCGACCGCGCTGCCCAGGCTGCCGCCCAGGAAACGGAAGTCCATCACCGCCAGCACCAGCGGCGCGCCGCCGATCGTGCCGCGCACGCACCGGATGGCATCGGTGAGACCAGTGCGGCGCCGCGCTTCGGCGTGACGCTCGGGGTAGGGGCGGGAATCGCTGAAGCCGAGCGGGTCCGCCACGGTCGCGGACGGTTCGATGTGCTGGGCGGAACCCGGGTCGAGCAGCGCCTCGATGCGCTGGTCGGCCGTCAGCATGCCGTGCGCGTCGCAGTCCGGGCAGACCCGGCCTGCGCGCTCGTAGCGCTTGGCGTAGATCATGGTGGCACAGGACGGGCACACCACCCAGGTGGCTCGCGTGCCGGTTTCGAGCGTGGTCATCGTTCCTCCCTCGGCTGGGGCACGAACCGGGCGCAGTCGGCGGGCAGCCGCACGCCCGCGGTGCGCAACTGGGCGACCCGGGTCAGGTAGGCCGCGCCCAGCATCATCTGGTCGGCGATGTCGACGACGTGCCGGTTGCGCGGCGCCGCCAGGTAGGTTCCGGCCACCCAGTTGTTGAACCCGCCCATCGCGGGTCCGCACCAGATCTGATAGTCGGCGACGCGATCGGCCTCGCCGCGGATGCTCCACCCCGACGACAGCCCCAGATACCACCGGAACACCAGCGCCATCTTGCGTTTCGGCTCCGCCTCCGCGCCGACCAGCTGGGCCGGATCGCGTTCGGTGAAGTACGTGACGCAGTCGTCCCACACCGCTTCGAGCGGTCGCCGGAACAGCGTGGCCTCGAGATCGTGGCGCAGGTGGGCCGGGATATCGTCGATGCCGTCGTACGCGCGATAGGTGTCATAGAGCCGCTGCGCGCGGGTGGCGAACATGGTGCCTCGGCGCAGTACCTGCACCTGGACGCCGAGCTCGAACATGTCCGAGGACGGCGACATGGCGCAGTCGGCGAAATCCGCTTGGGCGAGAAGCTGTTTGGTGGTGTCGCACTGGGCCGCTTCCCGAGTGGCCTGATTGACCGAACCGGTCACCACGTAGGCGGCGCCCATGGCGAAGGCCGCGGCCGCGGCGGCAGGGGTACCGATGCCACCCGCC
>NZ_BDBA01000391.1 GCF_001612745.1 Nocardia amamiensis NBRC 102102
TTGAACGCACAGTCGGTCACCGTGTCGGTGTGGCCGTTCATCAGCACTCGTTCGACCGGGCTGTCTGCCTCCCAAACGCAGGGCGTGTGGCCACTCCCGACTGCTACGAGGGAAGATGCGTCCGGGGCTATGGAGCAGGCCGTCACCGACCTGTTCTGTATAAAGCCCGGTCCACTTCCCTGACCTGACAACAAGTCCCACACGCGAATGTTGCGGTCGGCGCTGGTGGTGGCCAGCCATGCACCTTCGGAAGTAAAAGCGCATCCGGTCACCGTTCCGGTGTGGCCGCGCAGCACCATGTGTTCTGTCCAAGTGGCGGTATCCCATATATGAACGGTGCGGTCGGCGCTGGTGGTGGCCAGCCACGCGCCGTCGGAGGTTAACGCGCAACTGGTCACTGTGCTGGTGTGGCCTTGCAGGACTGTGTGTTCTGTCCAGGTGGTGGTGTTCCAGATCCGGACGGTCCGGTCGGCGCTGGAGGTGGCCAGCCACGCGCCGTCGGGATTGAACGCGCAGTCGGTCACGGCGCTGGTGTGGCGTTGCAGCACCCTATGCTCTGCCCAAGTTGAGGTATCCCAGATCCGCACTACACCTTCAGTTCCGGTGGTGGCCAACCATGCACCCCCCGAGGTGAAGGCGCCGCTTTTCACCGTG
>NZ_BDBA01000392.1 GCF_001612745.1 Nocardia amamiensis NBRC 102102
CCGGTCAGCACCATACGCTCTGCCCAGGTGCTGGTATCCCAGAGACGGACGGTGCGGTCGGCGCTGGCGGTAGCCAGCCATTCCATCTCGGGGGAAACCGCGCAACCCGTGACCGCGGCGGAATGGCCCGCGAGCACCCTGAGCAAGGAGGGATCCGCAGCCGGGATCGGCCACCGAATCGTCAAGCGGGCGACGTTGGAGGGCAGAGTCGTGGAGTATTCGTCTACCAGCGCGCGCAGCTCGGGAACCTGGCTGAGGCGGCTGATCAGCAGATCGGGGTGGGAGTGCGGAGGGTCGATAGGGCCGAGCAGGTGGCCTTTACGAACCAACGCTCGGCATAAGGCATCCACCACGGGGTCACCCTCGATGTGCACCAGATCCGACTCATACGTAGCCAAGCCGAATCCCTGTATTTTCTCCGAACCCCAGCGCAGGTCCAGAACCAGCGCCTTCAATGCCTCGTACTCCCCGGCCGCGGCAAGATGGTAGGGAAGGTGGCGCCACAAGTACTCCGCCGTGCGCGGCAGCTGCCACCACCCACTTTCCGGCGCCGGCAGCAGGGTTCGCGCGGCTTGGAGGAACTCGCGGTTGACCGCCTGTAGCTGGCCTGCGAGCTCATGCCGGAGATGATCCCGGATCACATCGTGCAGTTGGAGCGTCAAAGACCCCCGGCGATAGGCCTTCACCAGGCTCAGATCGGCCAAGTCCTCACACAGCTGACGGGTTTCTGTGTCCGTCAGCCCCCACAGCAAGGCCAACAACGACAGCGGAATGTTCGTGTCTTCAGCAAAGATCCCCAGTTTGAAGTAGGAAGTGCGCTCGGCGTCCGGAAGCCGGCGCAGACTGGCTGCGACCGTCAACCGCACCGCGTGATCTCGCCTCTCCTCGATCCGCACATCGAGGATGGACGGTCCCCCTGCCTGGATTTGCTCGGCTACCATACGGCTTGCGTCCGAGGGCAAGACGCCGTCCCGCACGTAGCCCCGAATCGCGCCATTGACCATCGCCAACAGAAGCGGCCAGTTACCAGTCATATCCAGTAGCTGCTGAACAGTGCGGGGAGGCAATGGAGGCAGGCCCCGACTGACGAGCGCCTGAGACTCTTCATTCGCCATCTCGTCGACTCGAATAGTCTTTGCGTTTACCGGGAGGCAGCCAGCATTACGCGTCGTGATCAAGCGGGTCGTATGACGGCCACCGAAAGTGAACGGCGTTAGTTGTTCAACCGTCCAGATGTCATCCACAACCAGAAGCGTTGGCCCGCGCTCATCCAGAAGCTGCCCTAAGTATCGTCCGGCCTGTTCAGGATCCGCGAACTGGGGCCGTGCGTCGGCCAGCTGTGCCGACAAATCATTGGCGATATCCGCCAGCTCAGCCCCGCGGCGTTCCTCTCCGATCGTTGCCCACAAGAGCCCGCCTGTGAACACGGCTTTCACCTCGTCCAATGAGCAAACCTGCACAGCCAGCGTGGTTTTCCCGAACCCGCCAGCACCATACAGAGCTGTCAGGGCCACCAGCTGGTTATCGCTGGTCAGCAGGCTCGACAAATCG
>NZ_BDBA01000393.1 GCF_001612745.1 Nocardia amamiensis NBRC 102102
ATTTCGGGGAGCGCAGTCAACGTGTCGACGTGGACCGGATGGGCGTATGTCGCGTTCGTGTTCGACGCCTATTCCCGCGCGATCGTCGGCTGGACCGCGGCGAACACGAAGACGACTGCATTGGTGTCCAAGGCACTCAACATGGCCGTGTGGCGGCGTGACCATTACGGGCATCCGGTCGAGCCCGGCCTGATTTTCCACACCGATGCAGGCAGCAATATACCTCGGTGCGTTTCACTGAATCCCTTGCTCTGCAAGGACTCTCGGCATCAATAGGCTCGGTCGGAGACGCCTACGAGGTGAGTCGGCGGCGGGGATCTCACCCGCCGCCGCTCGCAGAACCGTGCGTAACAATCTCTCGTTACACGGCTCCCACTGTCGAACCAGTGGGCAAGGCGCCGTGTTTCCAGTGCGCGAACATGCCGGGATAGACCGAGGCGAACTCGGCCAGCCTCCGACGCGCCCGCCGTTTGGCACGACGATACCGTTTGTATTTCCGCATCGCCCATTTCACGAGAAACGGGTTGATCTGGTGTTCCAGGAAGCGGATCAGGTCGGACTTGTAGAAGTGCCCGTAATAGCTGATCCAGCCCGCCACGATGGGGTTGATCCTCGCGGCGATCCGCCGAAGGCTCCACTCGGTCCAGCGGCCTAACTGCCAGCGCCGGATGACCCTGGCCATGGACTTCTTCGCCTGCTTGCTCACCGCGGGCAGAAAACCGGACTTCAGCCTTCCATCCCGCAACCGAGCCGCCCGGCGCCGAAACGTGAACCCCAGGAAGGTGAATTCGGTGACCGGATAGTCCAGATCCCGACCTTCCTGCTTGCAGTACACGATCCGGGTCTTCTCCGGGTGCAGAGTCAAACCGAACTGCCCCAGCCTGCGCGCGATGGCGTCGCGGACGAATACCGCCTGCTTCTCGCTGACGCAATGCACGATGGCGTCGTCGCAGTACCGCTCGAACCTGACCGTCGGCAGCTCCCGATCCACCCAGGAATCGAATGCATAGTGCATGAACAGGTTCGACAACAAAGGCGAGATCGCCGACCCCTGCGGGGTCCCCTTCTCCCGCCGCACAAGTGTGCCGTCGGGCTGCTGCACCGGCGCGGTGAGCCACCGCTTCACATACAACAACACCCACGGCAAGCTGGTGTGGTGTTCCACGGCGGCGACGATCGGATCGTGCGGCACGTTGTCGAAGAAGCCTTGGATGTCCAAGTCGATCACCCACGGCTGCCGCCAACATCGCTGCTTGCACATCTCCACCGCATCCAGCGCCGACCGTCGCGGCCGATACCCATACGAATCCTCGTGGAATACCTCTTCCGCCGAGGGCGACAGCACCATGGCCACCACTGTCTGGGCGATCCGGTCAGCGACGGTCGGAACCCCGAGAATGCGGATTCCTCCACCGTGTTTCGGGATGTCCACCGCCCGCACGGGCGGCGGAAAGTAGCTTCCCGACGACAGCCGGTTCCAGAGTCTGTACAGGTTGTCCTTCTCGTCCTGTTCGAACTCCGTCAGCGACTGCCCATCCACCCCAGCCGCTCCCTTGTTGGCTTTGACCTTCTGATATGCCTCCCACACCAGAGCTTTCGGGATATCGAACGGCTTGCCCGCCGATCTCGTTCCGGTCATCGGATTCCTCCCATTACTGGTTGATCGTCGATCGAAACCTGACAGCACGCCCCCTTCGCTCCACCCCCATTACAGGGACTTCATCACTACTACGAGGCGTTCCGCCCTCCTGACGCGCGACCGGGCTGCTCACCCTTCTCGCGGCCACCGTCAACCCGGCGGCAACTCTTTCGCGTCGAGGAGTTCTCCTGTTCCGTTGCAGAGCCTGAACCGAGCTCGCGCCACCTTCATGCCGGACACCACCAGACCAGTCAGCAGGCTCCCGTCTGGCTCGTCCCGGGACAGCATTGATGCCCCGGTTTCGATGTCAATTGGCGTAACGACACGTCATCAGTGGTTCACTTGCGTTCGCCTTCTCGGCCCACACCTGCTGCCTCATGGACAGCTTTTCCCCGGACGCTCACCACCACGGCTCATTCACCGCAGCAGCTCGGGGTGGTTTGACACCTGCACCTGCATGCCGATACCGAAGGACCTGCCTTCATCTCCACAACAGCACGGTAACAACGAGATTCGTGCTTCTACATCACAACCTCCCTGTCACCTCCAGGACACACCAACGCTCT
>NZ_BDBA01000394.1 GCF_001612745.1 Nocardia amamiensis NBRC 102102
CCGGTGTGGCCGGGGCCGCCTCGACCGGCGTGGGCTCCGCGATCGCCTGCACGTCGGCAGCCGTTCCCGGTGTCGTCGGTGCCGCGTCGGCGGGAGCCGAATCGGTCTCGGGCGCAGCGGTTTCCGATGTGACCTCGCCGGGCGTACCCGCTTCCGGCGACGTGGTCGCAGCACCCTTCAACGCAGCGACCGGATCGGCGCCGGTGGCCAGCGCCGACCTGGCCGCAGCCATGAAATCGGCGTCGACGCTCAGCTCACCCGATCCGCCCGCGGCCTTCTCGGCGGCCTGCTGGTCGGCCATCGCCTGCACCTCGTCGCGATGCTCGATGGCGTAGCGCAGCACCTTCCCGACCTCGTGCAGACTCGCGTCGCGCACGGCTTGGACCTGCAACTGCGGGATGTCGAACTCGTACTCGACCCGGTTCTTGATGCGCATGGCCATCAGCGAGTCCAGGCCGAGTTCCATCAGCGGGATCTCCATCGGCAGGTCCTCGACCGCGTAGCCCATCGATTCCGCGACGATCAGCGCGAGCCGCTCCTCGACGGTCTGCGTGCCGTTCGGATCCCATCGCTCGCCGAAGGTCTCCACGATCTCGATGTCGGCGTCGCTCTGCGGCTGCGCGGCGACCGCCTCGGCTGCAACAGGTTCCGGCAGCGGGGGGCCGGATGTCACCACGGCGTCGAACACCAGCCGGAAGCTGTTGCCCTCCTTGGCATGCACCTGCACCGAGGCGCCGCCGGGATGCGGGGTGAGCGTGGTGGTGAGCGTGCCCGCGGCCGGAATCGGCGCGTGCGGGATCGACGCGCCCAGCGACACGTCGCTGAGCACCTGCGCCGCCGCTGCGCGCACCAGTGCCGCGAGATCGGTCACCGAGGACGCCTGCACCTCCCAGACGTGCCTGCCGTCCGGCAGCGCGACGTGTGCGCCAGGAACCCGGCCGGTGCCGCCCGAGGACAGCTGGACCTTCGGCCAGTACTCCTTGCGCACGAACGTGGTGCGTGGAATGTCCGCGTACTCGCCCTCCCCCACAAGCGAGAACAGATCAACCTTGTGCCCGTGCACGTAGAGCTGGGCGAGCGCGGCGATCACGCCCGCCGACTCGTCCTCCTTGCGCTTGAGCGTGGGGATGAGCTGCGCGTCGTGCACACCCGCGGCGAAGGTGGTGCCGAGCACCTGCATCAGCGCGACAGAATTCGGCGCCAGCTCCAGGAATGTGGTGTGACCCGCGTCCACCGCGAGCTTCACCGCGTTGGTGAAGTACACGCTGTGGCGCATGTTCTTGACCCAGTAGTCCTCGTCGTGGATCGGGTCGTGGCCGGAGCGGAAGAACTCTTCCTTGTGCACCGTGGAGTACAGACCGGTCTTCAGCTTGCTGGGCTCGATACCGGCCAGTTCCGCGGCCAGCTCGCCGAGCAGCGGATCCATCTGCGAGGTGTGGCCTGCACCGCGGGTCTGCAGCACGCGGGCGAACTTGCCCGCCGCCTCCACCTGCGCGACGATCGCCGCGACCTGCTCCTGCGGGCCGCCGATCACCGTGTTGGTCGGCGCCGCGTACACCGCGACCTCGACATCCGGGTATTCCGGCAGCAGGTTCGCGACATCCTCGGCGCTGTACTCGATGAGCGCCATATTGCGCACGTCGTCGTCGCTGATCATCTGCTCGCCCTCGCCCATCAGGCGGGAGCGGGCGCAGATCACCCGGACGGCGTCTTCGAGGTTCATGCCACCGGCGATGTAAGCACCCGCGACCTCGCCCATGGAATGGCCCACGACCGCTTCGGGTTCCGCACCGTGCGCGCGCAGCAGCGCCGCCAGGCCGACCTGGATGGTGAAGATGCCGACCTGCGAGGTGGCCACACTGTAGTCCTGGCTGTCGTCCAGGAACAGCTCGCGCACCGAGTATCCGGCCTCGTCCTGCACCAGCTCGTCGACCTCGTCGACGGCCTTGGCGAAGATCGAGTTCTCCAGGTAGAGCTGCTTGCCCATCTTGCGGTGCTGCGCGCCGAAGCCGGCCAGCACCCACATCGGGCCGACGGCGGCGGGCGCATCGGCGGTGAACACGCCGGTGCCCGGCTTGCCCGCCGCGATGGCGCGCAGTCCGGCGACCGCCTCTTCGTGCGTCTTGGCGAGC
>NZ_BDBA01000395.1 GCF_001612745.1 Nocardia amamiensis NBRC 102102
CCAGAGTGATCGCGCCGGGCTGCACCGTGCCATGCACGGACCGGGTGAACAGGAACGCGTAGCGCGGGTCGCGTTGAAGCTCGTCGAGGCGGTTGTAGGCAGCCGTACCGACGGCCTTGATATCGACCAGGAGTTGGAAACCTCCGCAGTGCCCAGCGTATACACTGCCGCCGTTATCGAGCACACGCTGTCGCAGCGGTTCCAGATAGAGCGTCTGCAGCGTCCACCACGGCCGCAGGTCCAGGAAATCGTGGCCGACAAGTAGATCGTGGCCGACCAGATATACGTCGGCCTCGATGCTGGTGAAGCCCCGGTCGAGAGCGTCGAGCAGCGGTCTCGCATGTAGGTAGTCGTTGTGTGCATGGGCGTGGCTCAGCGGCCCGACGACCGACGTCTCACCAGCGGCCGCGGTACTCGCAGTGAACCCGAACACCCCGACAATCATGAGCACCAGAATTACCAAGTTCATCGTTGCTCGCACAGTTACCTTCCTATCGATTCCGAGATCGCTACGGAAGTTAGCACGACAGTTGTCTTCGTTAAAGATAGATTGAATGGACTGGAGGACATTGTGACGCGAGGTGTTTCGTCGTAGTTGGTCGAGGATGAATGATCAGTTGCCCCGTATCACGGGATGGTTCGGGGGTGCAGCCGCGAGGGTCGGTGGCGAGTGCGTATGCACCAGGTTGCTCACTGGGGCAGAAGAATTCTGGCAGTTGGCCGAATCGGCGGAGTCGGTGGGCACTGATGAATGTCAACAGCTTGTGAACCGGGCGCGCTGGACAGCGATCCCGCGCGGCAGCGACACCTGACTTGTGACACTGTCGAGAAACGTTAGCCACCGGAAGTTCAAAGTGAAGCCGCTGGTGACGACGTGGCGGATGGTAGGGGTTTCCCCCATACCGGCTTGTGTTTCGAGGTGCGATTCTCTTGCTGTGGAGTCAAACGCGGTCAAGCTTCTCGAAGTGCGACGCGGAACCTGTCAATCCCGGCGAGACCGTTCAGGCCACGAATTCTGTGTTGATGTTCTCCTTCGGGGGCTCGTTGATCCAGGCCGTTTTCGGCAGTCGTGGCGGTGTCGGTGGACGACCGAACCGGGCGGGGTTCGCGGCGTAAGCCGCGGCGAGTACTTTGCCGCGTTCGGCGCGGATGGCGATGGCGTTGCCGCCGTGAACCGTTGCGGGAGTGTGTAATCCGATTACAGAATGCCGGTGGACGGTGTTGTAGTAGGTGAAGAACGCGGTGCAGAACCGCTGGGTTTCACGGATCGAGGCGAACCGGTCACAGATACCGGCCCTCGTCCAGCAGGATTGCCCACACCTGCGCCGGTGACTTGTCGATGAACCGGTCACTGCGCAGCTCGACCAGCACCGCCGCCTGTTCGGACGCCGACAACGCGGCCGGATGCGCCACCGGCCGCCGGGGAGGACCGTGTTTCGGCGATCGCGGATTCCGCTGCCGGTGCAGGCTCGCCCGCGACTTGCCGGTCACCCGGCACGCGGCCCGGATGCCCAGGACCGGCTCCAGCTCGACGGTCGCCGCGTCGATCACTTCGCCGACTTGGTGTCGATACCCGCGCTCTCGGAGAGCATCTCCAAGATCTCGTGCGCTTTTCCCATGCTCTGCAACGCTTTTCGCGTCTTCCCCAACTCGGCCTCGGCACGCGCGCCAGCTTCGCGGCCAGGCGTTCGTTCTCCTTGTCCGCCGCGGTCTTTTCGGGCTTGGGCCCGGAAGGCTTGACCGCCAAGGCATTCAATGCGCCCGCACCGCGGGCGCGGCACCACTCGATCACGTGCGAGTGATACAGACCTTCCCGCCGCAGCCCCCCGTTACCTTCTTCACGGGCCTGGTACAGGCCCACGGTCGCCAGTCCCGGTATGACTTCTTCCCCCTGTCTTTCTCATGATCCGGGGGGTGGTGTCGCCGGGTGCTGGTGGCGTCGACGGACCGCTGATGGGGACAGGGCTGTGGGTAGGTCTCTTCGTAGCGTGGGTGCCGGGCGTTGACGCCAGATCGAGCGGCCGTTCCAGGTTTTCGACGTGATGAGGAACTCTCGAAGTGGCACAGGCGTATGCCGTGTTCTGCGGCGTTAGTGT
>NZ_BDBA01000396.1 GCF_001612745.1 Nocardia amamiensis NBRC 102102
GACAGCGCGCCCTCGCGCACGACGGAGCTGAGCATCAGCGAGGCGGAGTCGTGACCGGCGGCAGGGTGACACCGCACCAGCTGGCGCAGGCACTGGGCCTGCCACAACCGACCGACGAGCAGGCGGCCGTGATCGCGGCGCCGCCGGGTCCGACTCTGGTGGTCGCGGGCGCGGGTGCGGGTAAGACCGAGACGATGGCCGCGCGTGTGGTGTGGATGGTCGCGAATCGGATCGTCCGGCCGGACGAGGTGCTGGGCCTGACCTTCACACGTAAAGCCGCACAGCAGTTGACCACCCGCATCCGCACCAGGCTGGCCCGGCTTGCCGGTGCGCCGCTGCTGCGTGAACTCGACCCGACCGGTCAGCTGCGCGGGGAGCTCACCGGCGCGGAACCGGAAATCAGCACGTACCACTCCTACGCGGGCAGGTTGCTCACCGAATACGGGCTGCTGCTCCCGGTGGAGCCCTCGGCGACGCTGCTCACCGAGACACAGCTCTGGCAGCTCGCCCACCAGGTCGTCCGGACCTGGGACGGCGACCTGGACACCGATCGCACGCCGGTGTCGGTCACCGAGGCGGTGCTCGCGCTGTCCGGGCAGCTGGCCGAGCACCTGGTCGAGCCCGAGGAATTGGCCGAGGCGCACACCGAGCTGGAGAAGCTGGTGTACACGCTGCCCGCGGGTCCGCGCCAGCGCGGCGGTCCGAGCCAAACCCTTTTGAACATCGTGCAGGTGCAGCGGGAACGGGTGGCGCTGCTGCCGCTGGTGCACGAGCTCTCGGAGGCGCTGCGCCGCCGCGGCGCACTGGATTTCGGCGCGCAGATGTCCCTTGCCGCCCGCCTGGCCGCCGAACACCCCGAGGTAGCCGCCGCCGAACGCGCCCGCTTCCGCCTGGTCCTGCTCGACGAATACCAGGACACCGGCCACGCCCAGCGCGTCCTGCTCGCGGCCCTGTTCGGCGCCGAGCATGAGCACACAGCGGGGGCGGCGTCGGGTCCCGGGAACACCTCGACCCGTCCCGGCGCACACGATCCGGATTCCGATATGCAGCCGCAGGACGGTCCCTGGACACATACGGATACCCGTGGACCGGATTCGACGCGGGGTGCAGCGGACGTGCCCTCCGGTCCGCCGCCGGATACGCAGGCGCGGCAAGCCGGTGCGACCGGCCATGAGTCCGGGGCGTCCGAGTCGGCTGGACCGATGCCGTACCCCGCTGCGGACGGGCGGGTTTCGGCTTCTTCGCCGGGAAACGCGGCACCGTCGCGCGGTGCTGGGATCGACTTGCGTTCCGGTTCGTCGCGGGCGGACACGGCGTCGTTGCGCGGTGCGGCGCAGGACGCGCACTTCGATCCGGCGATACGAAACGACGAGTCGCAGCGTGCCGGTGCGCATGATCCGCGCAGAGTCCGCTCGACGCGGGACGCGCCCTCGTCACACGTCGGTTCACACGCTGATCCGGGTACCCCGGGCGCCGCGCGGCGTCTTGCCGTGACCGCCGTCGGCGATCCGATGCAATCGATCTACGGTTGGCGCGGCGCGTCCGCGGCGAACCTGCCCCGGTTCGCCACCGACTTTCCCAGTGCTCCTGGCGTCCCGGCCCCCACGTTGGCGCTGCTGACCAGCTGGCGCAATCCGCCGGAGGCGCTGGCGCTGGCGAATCTGGTCGCGGAACCCTTGCGGCGCAAGGCGATCGAGGGCGGTGGGGTGACCGTCGACGCGTTGCGCGCCAAACCCGATGCGGGGCCGGGTGTCGTGGCGTTGGCGCTGGCCGAGACGG
>NZ_BDBA01000397.1 GCF_001612745.1 Nocardia amamiensis NBRC 102102
TGGGTCTCCAGGATCTGGCCGATGTTCATACGACGCGGCACACCATGGGTGTTCAGGATGATGTCGACCGGCGTGCCATCCGGCAGGAACGGCATATCCTCGGTCGGCAGGATCTTGCCGATCACACCCTTGTTCCCGTGCCGGCCGGCCAGCTTGTCACCGTCCTGGATCTTGCGCTTCTGCGCCACATACACCCGAACCAGCTCGTTGACACCCGGCGGCAGATCATCGTCGTCCTCCCGGGAGAACACCCGGATACCGATCACCTTGCCGGACTCACCATGCGGCACCTTCAACGAGGTATCACGCACCTCACGCGCCTTCTCACCGAAGATCGCCCGCAGCAACCGCTCCTCCGGAGTCAGCTCCGTCTCACCCTTCGGGGTGACCTTGCCGACCAGGATGTCCCCGTCACGCACCTCCGCACCGATCCGCACGATGCCACGCTCGTCCAGATCGGCCAGCACCTCATCGGAGACATTCGGGATATCCCGGGTGATCTCCTCCGCGCCCAGCTTGGTGTCGCGAGCATCGATCTCGTGCTCCTCGATATGGATCGAGGTCAGCACGTCCTCCTCCACCAGCCGCTGCGACAGGATGATCGCGTCCTCGTAGTTGTGGCCCTCCCACGGCATGATCGCCACCAGCAAGTTCTTACCCAGGGCCATCTCACCGTTCTCGGTGCACGGACCATCGGCC
>NZ_BDBA01000398.1 GCF_001612745.1 Nocardia amamiensis NBRC 102102
GGTGCTCGTGGCGAATCTCGGCGTAGTGCTCGAGCGCGGCCAGGGTGGACGGCAGGATCGGGACGAGCCGGGACTTGCCGAACTTCGACTCCCGGATCAGCAGCACCGCCTCGGTCCAGTCGATGTCAGTGTGGTCGAGGCGGATCGCTTCACCGACCCGCATGCCCGTGGCGGCAAGCAGCCCGAGCATGGTCGAGTGGGTGGCCGCGGGCAGCCTCCCGCGGACCTGCCGCCAGGCCTGGACCGTCAGTGTTTCGGCATCGGCGCGGGTGAAGATGAACGGTGGTTGCCAGCGTTGCTGGAACGTGATCAGCCCGGCGGGCGGGATCTCGGTGCGCGGGTCGAGCCCTGCCATGTGCTGGGCGAATCTGCGGGCGATGGTCATCCGCCGCGCCGGATTCGACGTCGCCGGATCGACGTCGGGCCCCAGCGCCCATTCCAACGCGGCGGTGATGGTCACCGTGGATGCGCCGATATCGTCGAGGTGGGCGACGAACCGCGGCAGCAGCCGATGATATTCGGCCAGCTCGTGCCCGAGCCGGTTGCGCAGCCGCAGGTAATCTGTGGCGGCGTCCGACAGCGCGCTCATCGCTGAGCTCCCGGCCATTCGGTCGCGATGTCACGCAGGGTAGCGACGTCGATCTTGGCGTAGATAGCGGTTGTGGCCAGGTCACGGTGCCGCAAGACCTGGCTGATATCGACCAGCGCGACTCCTTGACGCAGCAGTTCAGTGGCCAGCGAATGCCGCAGACGGTGCGCGCCGAGCCGGGGCAGCCCGGCCCGGTCGCAGGCCCGGCGGGTCACGTCACTGACCAGGTCCGCGCGGATGCCCCGCAACGGTGCCTTGCAGGTCACGAACACCGGCCGCAGCGGCGTCGCCGGCCGAGCCGTGGTCAAGTAGGTGCTCAACGCTTCACCGACATCGACCGGCATCGGCATGGCGTCCTCACGGGATGCTTTGCCGCGCAGAATGATTCGGCCACCGCGCCAGTCGATGTCGCTGACCTCGAGCCGGGCGACCTCGATCGACCGCAGCCCCAGCCGAGCGACCAGAGTCAGGATGGCGTAATCACGGACCTGGACCGGATCGTCGCGGTCGCAACTGTCGAGCAGCTGCTGCACTTCGGGTGCGGTGATCGCTTTCGGGATGCCGACATCGTGCCAGCCCGCGACCGGCGGAACCGCCGAGATCAACGGCCGCGGAATCAGTCCGCGCAGATACAGATACCTCAGCAGCGACCGCAGCTCGGCAACGCGGCCCTTGACCGCACCGACGCTGACTCGTGCGCTCTCGGCCAGCAGGAACGCAACGATGTCCGCGCCGGTCAGGTCGCCGACACCGGGCGGGCAGCCGTCGGCCAGGAACCGGCGCGCGAGCTTCTCGTATCGCACGATCGTGGTCTCCGCCAAACCGCGGTCGGTGACCAGCCACTCACGGTAATCGGCGAGCGTCGCCTCCCACGGATCCGTGCAAAACGGCGAATATATCCGCAGCCCTGTCGATTTCAGGAAGTCGATGAGCGGATTCAGACTCTTCGCCGTCGGAGGCCGACGCAGGGTCTCACCGCAGAACCGGCGGAACTCCTCGAGCGAATGCAGAGTCAACTGCTCGGCAGCCACGTCCTGATCGATCATCCACCGGCCCAGATCACCAAGGATCTTCAGCATGTTCCGAATCGTGGCGGTCGTATATCGCAACTCCACCAGCCGATCTCGGTAACCGGACACATACGGCCCCATCCGGCCAGGCTTCCTGCGAGTCGTCCCGACCCTGCCACCCATCCCGGCCATGATCTGACCTCCCGTCCTGCAGCACCATCTCCCAGTCGAAAGGAGTTCGGCACCAACCCCGGAACTATGCGGCCTATTCCGCCGCCAATCAGTGCCATTTCACCGCCACTACCAGGGCGTATGTGTCACGCCGCGCAAAGCTCGGCATAGTCCCCGCCTCGGCATAGATCAACTTA
>NZ_BDBA01000399.1 GCF_001612745.1 Nocardia amamiensis NBRC 102102
TCAGTACGCCCCACATACTCCAACCGCTGCGGCCGATCCGCATCCGGCGCACGCCAAATCACCAGATCCCCAGTGCGATACATCCTGGCCCCCACCGCGAACGGACTGGCCACAAACCGTCCCGCCGTCTGCGCGGGTTGGCGCACATACCCGCGGGCGAGCTGATCACCAGCCAAATACAACTCACCCGGCACTCCGGCAGGCACCGGCCGCAACCACGCATCCAACACGAACACCTCGGTGTTCCACTGCGGGCGACCGATCGGCACCGTCACCGTATCCGAGGCATCAGCAGGCCAATAGGTCACCGACACCGCCGCCTCGGTCGGACCATAGAGATTGTGCACCCGCGCATCCGTCACCGCGTCCACCACCCGCACCGTCCGCGGTGGCAGCGCTTCGCCGATAACGAACACATCCCGCAGGCTCGCAACGCTTCCTGCGGGTAGATGCGCGGCGAACTCACTCAACATCGTCGGCACGAAATCGGTCACCGTGACCCCGTGCGCGGCGATCAGCGCAGCCAGATAAGCCGGGTCACGATGCCCATCATGATCGGCGACAACCAGCCTCGCGCCGGAACGCAACGGCATGAAATACCCCCACAACGACACATCGAACGTCGTCGCGGTCTTCTGCAGATACACCTGCCCCGGACCCATCGGATACTCCGCGAGCATCCACTCGACCTGATTGACGATCGCCCGATGCGAAACCGCCACACCCTTCGGACGCCCGGTCGACCCCGAAGTGAAAATCACATACGCCACATGCTGCGGCAGCACCGGACGCAACAACTCCTCCACCCGAACCGGCGCACCCGAGCGACCGCCTGTGTCGAGGGTGTCCAGACACAACAGCGGGATATGCGACGGGACCGCGATGGTGTCGGTGGTCGTGGTGAGCACGCACACCGGGTCGG
>NZ_BDBA01000400.1 GCF_001612745.1 Nocardia amamiensis NBRC 102102
ATGAGCGGGTCAATCGGTTGGCGAGGGTGTTGATCGAGCGGGGGGTGGGTGCGGAATCGTTGGTGGGGTTGGCGGTTCGGCGTTCGCTGGATTTGGTGGTGGGGATGTATGCGGTCCTGACTGCGGGTGGGGGGTATGTGCCGTTGGATCCTGATCACCCGGCGGAGCGGATCGGGCATGTGCTCGATACCG
>NZ_BDBA01000401.1 GCF_001612745.1 Nocardia amamiensis NBRC 102102
CGAACTCGCGATACGTCAACCGCTGATCGGCGAACGCGACCGCCACGGTGTCCGGATACTGCGCCACCGCACGCCGGTAGCCATCGAGGAGCAGCCCCGAGGCGACGGGACGGCGGGTCTCGTTCCAGGACTCCAAGATCGCCGTGCGTTCGGCCGCGTCCAGCAGGTCGATCTCGCCCACCAGCAGCTGCGGCGACTCGGCGACGACGGCGAGGATTCGGCACAACCGCCCCGCGAACCCCGCGATGGTGGCCTCGTCGAACAGGTCGGTGGAGTAGGTGAAAGCCGCCGAAATCCCCAACGGTGTCCGCTCGTCCTCACGCGGCACCATGGTCAGCTCGAGATCGAACTTGGTCAGCGACCACGCGAACTCCAGCGCGGACACGTTCAACGACGGCAGCTCCAGGGTTGCGGGCGTGAAGTTCTGGAAGGTCAGCATCACCTGGAACAGTGGATGGTGCGCGCTCGACCGCACCGGGTCCAGCAACTCCACCAAACGTTCGAACGGCACCTCGGCATGCCCGAACGCCTCGACATCGCGACCGCGCGCCTGATCCAACAACTCGGCGAAACTGTCAGCAGGATCGACGTCGGTGCGCAAGGCGAGGGTGTTGACGAACATGCCGATCAAACCACTCAACGCCGCGTCCCCGCGACCAGCCACCGGCGTACCAACGGTGATATCGCCGGTGTTCGACAACCGCGCCAGCAACACCGCGAACGCCGCGTGCGCCACCATGAACAGGGTGGCGTCGTGCCGAAGTGCGAGCCGGTTCAACGCGGCATGCACCGTCGCGTCGATCGTGAACTCGTACGTCGCGCCGCGACCGGAGAACACCG
>NZ_BDBA01000402.1 GCF_001612745.1 Nocardia amamiensis NBRC 102102
TAAGGGGGGAAACACCCACGGTCTCGCAAGGCGCAGCCACCTCGACATGGTTCGCCAGACGGCTCAGGTCTTTGCTGCGTTGCCGAGCCGTTGCAGGCTGGTCATGTCGTCGGTGGTGAGGTTGGCGGGATCGGTCATGATCCACCCGGGTTATGTCCCGGACCGACGGCAACAAGACCACCCGAACACCACCGACGCCATCACCCGCAACCCCGAACATTCCAGCGCCAACACGCAGAACCTCGACATCAAAAGGTTTGCACCAGAGCCAAGGTTCGTGATGGGATCGCATTCGGGATTCTGACCAACCAGCTTCCCATCGTTGCCGACCCGATGCCGTGGCCGTGACGTGGATGTTACGCCCCCAGGCAAATTGGCTACGGCGTGGGACTGGCCTTCACCGCCGCCCGAGCCGGCGTTCGTGTCGTTCTTCGACCCGCTCGCCGCCGGCACCGGCCGCGGAGACGCCACAGGAACCCTGACATACCACCGATCGCAAACCGCGAGTACGCTCGCCGCGGTGATTGCCTGGCGAAGAGCCCGATTCGGGCCGGTAGACAACAGCAGCGGGAGCGGCGATGGACGACAGCGGGTCACACGGCGCGGAAAACGAGAAATGGGAACTGCTCGGCGACCTCACCGAGTCCCGTTACCATCGCAATATTGCCCGACTGCGCGCCTGCCGCAGTGAAGGTGTGCTGGTTAAGATCGCCGATGGCGGCCAACGGCGGCGAGTTGTGGCGTTGCAGCGTATGAACTCGTCGACTGAATTACGTGGATTCTATCCGTATCGCGCGGCCGGTCATTGCCTGCTGCGGGTGGCCCTTCGGCCGGGCATTTCGACAACCATCCCGCGACGGCGGCTCTCACGAAGCGATCGACCGGGACGAGGTTCGACCCGCGCCACCGCCTGCGAGCAACCCGCCGTGATCCGGTAGCTGCGCCCCGGGAAGCCGATATGCCACTCGATCCGGGCTCGCCGCCTAGACCGACCACATTAATCTCCGATACTATTGCAAAAAAATTAGCACAGCCTACTCCAGAAACAGAGGATTGCGTTGAATAGGCATTTACACGAGGAATGGTGACGTTCGGCGACGAGTAGGCGGTCCCGATTTGTCGATAATTCAGTTTAAGGATATGCTAAAAATTGAAAGTGTCTGTTGTGAAAATTAATCGCGGCATGATTTCGCTCGCCTGGGCTGCCAGCATACCGGTCGCTTGGTTCATTGTCGCCCTCCTACTTGACCAGGGACCGCTTCAGCAGCAAAGATCAACCTCGCTTACTCGGTACGGCGCGCTGCTTGGCAGTGATTTTGTACTGAGTGAATCCTGGCGCTTGATCGCGTCGCAATGGCTGCATGTGAACTTTAAGCACATGATCTTCAATGCACTCATTATTGCGTCTGCAGGATTTGCGCTGGAGAGGTGGATGCGTGGTACAACCGTGTTGATGCTCGGCACCGCAGGAGGGGCTGTTGCGCAGTGGACTACCGTTCGACTACACCCTGCCGAGTATATTTCGGGCGCCTCACAAGCCTATCTCGTCCTCTGTGGAATGCTGCTGGCGATTGCCTTCGAGAGCAAGGGGCGCCACCTGTTTTCGATTGCGGTTTCGGTGGTGGGAATTTCCGTGGCGATCACTCTGGATATCGTAATTTCGGATCATCATGCGATAAAGGCGGGACACCTCACGGGTCTGGTTTTTGGCCTGACGGTTGGAGCTCTTTTAGTAGTCGCTGACCGTCGTCGTAGGGGGCCGGAAATTCGATGATGGATTAGTACTGCAACTCCACTCGCGTGGTTCATTCCTGGTAGACCTGTCGCGTGGTGTTGGATCGTGCTGTGGTCGAACTAGCC
>NZ_BDBA01000403.1 GCF_001612745.1 Nocardia amamiensis NBRC 102102
CTCGGCCGCGGCGGCCCCGGCGCGCTCGCCGACCACCAAACCCTCCAGCAAGCTGTTGGAGGCCAACCGGTTCGCCCCGTGCAGGCCGGTGCGCGCGACTTCACCCGCCGCGTACAGGCCGGGCACTCTTGTGCGGCCGTGGGTATCGGTGACGACCCCGCCGCACTGATAGTGCGCGGCGGGTGCGACCGGGATCAGATCCGTGCGCGGATCGATGCCTGCAGCCAGGCAGGAGGCGGTGATCGTCGGAAACCGTTGCGGGAAGTGGTCGATCGAGCGCGCGTCGAGGTAGACGTGCTCGGTGCCGAGCGCCCGCATGCGCGCGGCGATAGCGCGCGAGACCACATCGCGCGGCGCGAGATCGCCCCGCGGATGCAGCCCGTCGGTCACCGAATTTCCTTCGGTGTCAACGAGTCTCGCGCCTTCTCCGCGAACGGCCTCGCTGATCAGCGGTCTGCGCCCGACCCCGCCGGGGGTGTAGAGCACAGTCGGGTGGAACTGCACGAACTCGAGGTCGGCGACCGTGGCACCGGCCCACAGCGCGAGCGCGATGCCGTCGGCGGTGGCGCCGGGCGGGTTGGTGCTCAGCGCGTACAACTGGCCGAGCCCGCCGGTGGCCAGCAGCACCGCGGGCGCGTGGACGACGCCGAATCCCTGGTCCGACACCGCGACGACACCCTGGACGCCGCCGCGACCGGTGACGATCTGTCCCACCGCGGCCCCGAACAGCACCGGCAGACCGGCCTCGTTCAGCGCCCGCTGCACCTCGGCGCCGGTCGCGTCGCCGCCGGCGTGGATGATCCGGCGGGTGCTGTGGCCGCCTTCCCTGGTCCGGGAGATCTGGCCGTCCCGGCCGAGGTCGAACACCGCGCCGAGGCCGGTCAGCGCGGACACCGCGGCTCGGCCGCCCTCGACGATGGAGCGCACGGCGTCCACGTCGCACAGGCCCGCGCCCGCTTCCACGGTGTCGTGCACATGAGACTCGACCGAATCGCCATGCGGCGCCACAACCGCGATCCCACCCTGGGCGTACTGGGTGGAGGTGTCCGTCGGCCCGCCTTTGCTGAGCGTCAGCACCCGCAGGCCACGCAGTGACGCGGTGCGCGCCGCGGTCAGTCCCGCGACACCGCCGCCGATCACGACCAGGTCCGCCTCGGCCTCCCAGTCGATCGAAACCCGGGATGTCATTGCCCGTGCCCCTCTATCTTCAAAGCCGCGAATCGGCCTGTCTCCCAGGGGGATTCGCGGTGGTCAGCGCTTGCGCCACCGCGTTCCACCTCGGACCGGCCACCGAGGCCGGACTCACTCACCGCCGCCGGGATTGCCGATCGCGATCATCCGCTGCACCGAATTACGGCCCAGCGCAGCGGTTTCCGGATCGACATGGACCTCGTCGCGGCCATCGACCAGGCAGCGCAGCAGTGCCGCCGGGGTGATCATCTTCATGTACTTGCACGAGGCGCGGTCGTTCACGGCCTGGAAGTCGATACCGGGCGCGGCCTTGCGCAGCTGGTGCAGCATGCCGACCTCGGTGGCCACCAGTACCTGATTCGACTTCGCCGCCTTGGCCGCGTCGATCATGCCGCCGGTGGACAGGATGTGCACCCGCTCGGCCGGGAACGCGCCCTCGCCCGCCAGGTACAGCGCGGAGGTGGCGCAACCGCATTCGGGGTGCACGAACAGCTCCGCGTCCGGGTGGGTGCGCGCCTGCTCGGTCAGCTCGTCGCCGTTGATGCCCGCGTGCACGTGGCACTCACCGGCCCAAATGTGCATGTTCGCCCGCCCCGTGACCCGCTTGACGTGCGCGCCGAGGAACTGGTCCGGCAGGAACAGCACCTCGCGG
>NZ_BDBA01000404.1 GCF_001612745.1 Nocardia amamiensis NBRC 102102
CGCATCCGGATCGGCAGCTCGAAGGTCACATCGAAGCCGCGCGCGGCGAATTCGGCCAGCGCGCCGTACAATTCGGCCTCGTCGATCGGCTGCACCGCGATGCCGAGATCGACCTGGTCGACCGGAACCACCTGCTGGTAGCCGCCGTCGCCGGACTCGGGGAAGATCGTGCGCAGCGATTGCTGGCGCTCGATCACATCCAGCAGCGCCGAGGCCAGCGCGTCCAGATCCACCGTGCCGCGCATCCGCACCACGAACGGCAGGTTGTAGGTCGGCACGGTCGGGTCGAACTGGTTGATGAACCACATGCGCTGCTGCGCCAGCGAGAGCGGCACCCGTTCCGGCAACTGCTGGGCTACCAGCGGCGGACGCGACGCGTCGGCGGGGGCGGCGTTCTCCGCCCGCGCGGCGATCCCGGCCACGGTCGGGGTCTCGAACAGCGCGCGCACCCCGATCTGGGTGCCGAAGGCCGCGCCGATACGCGCCACCACCTGGGTCGCGACCAGCGAGTTGCCGCCCAGGTCGAAGAAATTGTCGTCGATGCCGATCCGGTCCTGGCTGAGCACGTCGGCGAAGATGCCCGCCACGATCTGCTCGGCCTGGGTGCGCGGCGCGCGGAACTCGCCCGCGTCGAGCGCTGAACACCGGCTCCGGCAAGGCTTTCCGATCCAGCTTGCCGCTGGTGCCCAGCGGGAAGGCGTCCAGCACCATGATCGACGCGGGCACCATGTAGCTGGGCAGCTTCTCCGCGACGAACCTGGTCAGCGCGGCCGGATCCACGGTCTGGCCGGGAGCCGCCACCACATAGGCGACCAACTGCTGACCGGTGGCCGTGTCCACGACCAGCACCACGGCCTGGCTGACCGCGGGGTGGGCGAGCAGATCGGTTTCGATCTCACCCAGCTCGATGCGCTGACCGCGGAACTTCACCTGGAAGTCGGTGCGGCCGATGTATTCCAGCGTGCCCGCGG
>NZ_BDBA01000405.1 GCF_001612745.1 Nocardia amamiensis NBRC 102102
GCGAATCCAGCACGTACACCTGGACGTTCCACTCCGGGATACCGATCGGCACGGTCACCGTGTCGGCGGCCGTCGCCTCCCAGTAGGTCACCGAGACCGCGGCCTCGGTGGGGCCGTACAGGTTGTGCAGTCCCGCATCGGTGATGGCGCGGAAACTCGCGGCCGTCTCCGGCGGCAGCGCCTCGCCGATCACGAAAACCGCACGCAGCGTGGCACATTGCGCCGGGGTGGCGTGCGCGACGAACACCGTCAGCATGGACGGGACGAAGTCGGTCACGGTAACGCCGTGCCGCTCGATCATGTCCGCGACGTACAGCGGGTCACGATGCCCGTCCGGCGACGCGATAACCAGCTTCGCGCCGACCAGCAACGGCAGGAAGTAGCCCCACAGCGACACATCGAAGGTGGTCGCGGTCTTCTGCAGATACACGTCCTCGGCAGTCAGCCGGTACTCGTCCAGCATCCACAGCTGCTGGTTGACGATCGCGTGGTGGGTGACCGCCACGCCCTTCGGGCGACCGGTCGAGCCCGAGGTGTAGATGACGTAGGCGGTGTTGTCCGGGCGCAGCGGCGCCACCCGGTCGGCGTCGGTGACCGGGTCCGCGGAGTACGCCGACACATCCAGGGTGTCGATCTCCACCCGGCGCACCGACTCGGGTAGGTCCAGCTCGTCGGCCGACAGCGTGAGCACGCACACCGGCGCGGCGGTCGAGAATGTAGGCGGTGCGCTCGGCCGGATGATCCGGATCGATCGGCACGTACGCGCCACCGGCCTTCACCACCGCGTGCATGCCGATCACCAGCTCGAGCGAACGGCGCATGCCCAGCGCGACAAGCGATTCCGGGCCGACGCCGTCGGCGATCAGGAA
>NZ_BDBA01000406.1 GCF_001612745.1 Nocardia amamiensis NBRC 102102
CTAAGCCTCAATCCACGTATGTCCCGAACGTTGAAGGGAGTGTGGTAGGCGAACTTCTGGAGACGGTGCTGTGCGGAAGACGAAGGATTGTTGGCCCTTCGGAGCCGCCCTGCGGAGGGCTCCAAGCCGCCCACTGCTGCGTTAGTAGAAGACTGTCGCGGTGAGCGATGTGGGAAAAGGCCCGGTTCACGGGTCAGGCGGGGATCAGGAAGACGAGCGTTGTAGCCGTTGAGGTTTCGAAACAGGTTGGCTGGCAGCGAAACCGGGGCAGGTGGATAGTCCCGGGGACGAGCCTGGAAGGTGCGCGTTTACCGGCGAGGTGGTACCCGGCATTGAGACGACGCGGGCCTGATCTGCGGCTTTCGCATGGAACGTGAGGTTGCAGTGGCCGAGATCGGCAGCTCCTTGCGTTGAATGGACTCACTCAAGTTGTCGCCAGCCTGTCGCCACCTGAACGTGCGTGCCGTGCTCGGTGATCTCGGACCAATCGGCCAGGTCACCGAGGGGGAGTCGGGATGAGGTGCGTCGGGTGACGGTGGTGTACCAGTCGCCCTCCGCGCGGCCGTACTTGTCGATATTGAGCGCGGCCAGGTAGTTCGAGCCGATTGTGAAGCGCACGACGGCAAGGTGTTCGCGGACTCGTGCGTCGCCGTGCTTTCGGACCGGAGCCCAGTCGGTCGCGATGTCGAACGTGCGGACTCGGGATGCCAGGTCCGGCCATTCCATCACCTCATCGATCGGACCGCCCATCGATGAGGTCGTCTCCCAGTGACCTCCGCGGCGGACCGCGATGTAGGTGTAGTGCCCGCCTTTCGTGAAACGGACGACCGAACCGTCCGGGGGTTCGAGCGGAATCGGTCTCGGCGGGGGCGGTGGTGTGGGCGGTAGCGGTGCGAGGTTGGCGAGCATGGCTGTCAGGTCGTAAGCATGGGGATCGCGCAACGCGGGGAGTAGGCGGGGAATGGTGACCGGCGGTCCGTCCAGGACGTCCGGGCTCGCTTCGTTCGCCTTGATTGCGTCGATTCGCACCTTGGCCGCGACCGCCGATCCGGTGATCTCGCCCCAGCACGCGGTGACCAGCCCCCGCGACTCCAGATGCCGGATCATCGGCAGGAAGCGCTGGCTCATCTGCGGAGTCAACTGCCCTATCCGCTCCCCGTCGATGCGTACTTCGACATGCGGTTTGGCTCGGCTGCCCTGCGCGGAATTCTCGTGCAAGGTGATGAAGAGCAGGCCGATTCCGCCCTCGGGTACGAATTTCAACAGCGCGTCGAAGTGTTCGTGCTCCTTTGTCACCTGGACGATTCCCGAGCGCGGCAGCAAGGTGTACGCGACATTCGGCGGATCGTTCACAGGGATCGCCAGGTCGGGGTCTTCGATTCCGATCAGCACATTCGCATAGAGTTCCAGCCCACCTTCCCAGTCGTCGTACTCGCGGACCCAGATCTTGCTCGACGTCGTGGGAAGGAACCCCGATGCGATGATGCGGTTCAGGACCGCCGCCCAGTTCCGTGCGTCGTCGGCCTGAAGGTATCCGATGGTCCGGCCGCCGGTCCGAACTGACACCGCCCACGACCCTCGGGGGCTGTCCGGTTCGGGGATCAGCTGAACCTCAGGGGAAAGGCGACCGTTGTGGTCGGGAATCTCGGGCGGATACAGGCTGCGGAGCGCCGGCAGGAACTCCTTTTCGATCGTCAACTCGTAGCTCTGCCAGCTCCGGTTCTGTCCCCACAGTCGATAAGCCGAGCGGGCAAGGTGCTCGACACGGGGCCGTGGCGCTTCCTTCGGTACAGCTTCCGAGTCGGCAGTGGGTGAGCGGTACC
>NZ_BDBA01000407.1 GCF_001612745.1 Nocardia amamiensis NBRC 102102
GGGTTCTGACGCAGATAGCGTGATCGTGCTGGTCGGCGTGTCTCCGCAAGATCCGACCCGGTATGGGTGAAGGTGGCAGGCGTGCGTTGATCTTGTTCGAATGTTGTTGCCGCACTTGAGGGATCTGCTGATTCAGGATGTCCGGACCGAGGCCGACGGGGTGCTCGTGGATGCTGTGGTTGCCACCCCAACGGCCCGGTGCAGCGGATGCGGAACCCTGTCCAGTCGTGTGCATTCCCGTTATCGCCGCCAGCTCGCCGACGCCGCTGTCGCCGGGCGGAAGATGGTCTTGCGGCTGATGGTGCGCCGGTTCTTCTGTGTGAATACCGACTGCCGGGCACAAACTTTCGCTGAACAGGTTGACGGGCTCACGGTGAAACGGTCACGGCGCACCGATCAGCTGACCGTGATGCTCACCAGGATCGCGGTGGCGCTGGCAGGACGTGCCGGGGCACGGCTGGCGGCCCAGCTGGGGTTGCCGGGCAGCCGGGATACGCTGCTCAGGTTGATCCGTGGGCTGCCTGACCCGCCAGTCGGTGCGATCACCGTGCTCGGAGTCGACGATTTCGCCGTCAAACGCTCCCGCAAGTACGCCACCATCCTGCTGGACATGGCCACCCACCGACCCATCGACGTCATCGACGGGCGCGAGGCCGACCCGTTGGCGGCATGGCTGTCGCAACACCCGGAAATCGAGGTGATTACCCGTGACCGTTCCGGCGCCTACAGCGAGGCCGCGCGCCGCGGCGCACCGCAGGCCACCCAATGCGCCGATCGCTGGCACTTGTGGCAGAACCTGTGCCAAGCCGTGGAGAAGACAGTTGTGGCGCACCGCGGTTGTCTCACCGAATCATCAACTGCCAGTGCCGATCCCAGCGACGGTGCCCACCGTACTCCTGAAGCGGTCACGGGTGAGGTCACCACGGGCAAGGTCTCCGAAGACACGTCGCTGCTGCTCGAGAGCCATCGCGGTGGTGGATACGCGGGATTGCGTGCACGCACCGCCGAACGGTACGAGGCGGTGCAACGGCTGCGTGCTGAGGGGAAAGGGTTGCGCACCATCGCCGAAGAACTCGATATCGATCGGAAAACCGCTCGCCGGTTCGCTATCGCTGCCAGCCCCGAGGACGTCATCGCCGCCGCGACGTCTCGTTCCAGGATGATCGACGAGTTCGTGCCGCATCTGCTCACCCGCTGGAACGCCGGACACACCAATATCGCCGCCCTGATCACCGAACTGCGCGAACTCGGCTATCGCGGCAGCCCCAACAACGTCTACCGCTTCCTGCGGCCTTACCAGGTCGGCAAGCCATCGGCTCGACCGGCAGTCCCAGCACCGAAACCGAGAATCCGGGCGGTGACCGGCTGGATCACCCGTCACCCCGACACCCTACCCGACGCCGAAACACACCAACTCACCACGATTCTGACCTGCTGTCCCGAACTCGCGGCCACCCGCCGTCATGTCGGCACGTTCGCGGTCCTCATGCGCGACCGGCGCGGCGACCGCCTCCGGGAGTGGATCGCGAGCGTCCGTGCCGATGACCTGCCCGCACTGCACTCGTTCGCTATCGGCCTCGAGCACGACTTCGCCGCTGTCACTGCCGGGCTCACCCTGCCGTGGAGCAATGGTCCAACCGAGGGCACCGTGAACAAGGTCAAGGCCCTCAAGAGGCAGTGCTTTGGTAGATCGAACCTGGACCTGCTCCGGAAGCGAATACTACTCAGCCACAACGAGTCCGGCTCCACCTCGCAAATCCGGCAGCCCTCGAAATGATCACGCTATCTGCGTCAGAACCCAT
>NZ_BDBA01000408.1 GCF_001612745.1 Nocardia amamiensis NBRC 102102
CGTCGTGTGAGGACTGTGGCTCTGGGTGTGAGGCATCGTTGGTTTCGTGAGTGAATTGGTGGAACGCGTTGATGAGCGTGACCGCGTTCTCGGTGTCGTCGACCGAGACGAGGCTATCCGAGCCGGATGGTTGCATCGGGTGGCGACGGTGGTGTGCCGTGACGGTGCGGGGGGAATCTTTGTGCATCGGCGACCGGAGGACAGCACGCGGTTCCCCGGCCACTACAACTGGTTGATCGGCGGCGCGGTCGCTGTCGGCGAGTCGTATGAGGAAGCGGCCAGTCGTGAACTGACCGAGGAACTCCGAGTCCGGGGCCGACCGCGGTTCGTCCTCAAATTCCTGTGCGAGGGGGCGATCGGCCCGTATTGGCTGGGCCTTCATGAAGCTGTCATCGATCGGGATGTTGTTCCGGATCCTTCGGAGATCGGTTGGCATGGCTGGCTGTCGGAGAATGATCTGCGGAAGGCGATGCGCCAGTGGGCCTTCGTGCCCGACAGCATCGAAGCTTTCGGCAAGTATGCGGCCCGTCGAAGCGAGTCGATGTTTCAATCGCTTCGGGTTGTCGACTGGGACCAACCGGTCGGTGACCGGAACCGGGGCGCGGTGACGTAACGGCTCCAGGTGGTCGCTGCCTCGGCAGCGAGCTTGGTGGTGGTGACGGGGTAGTAGCCGTTGGGCGCTGAAGAGCTTGCGGCACTGACGAAGCGACGCGAGGAGGCATTCGCGGCCATGAGCCCGGCCGAACGTGAGCGGCTACATGCCCAACGCACACGGATGGTCCCATCCGGCAGCGAAAGCCCGAGCGCGGATAACTGATTCGACGCGGCGTGGCCGCTCGAGCTTTCGACAGGAGAAGGGTATCGACGTCAATGTGTGACGAAAGACCTCGATACCCTTCTCACCGCACTCTAGGTCTACGTCGATTACCAGGTGGTCGGGCCGTGCCGTCGAGGGCCTGGGCGCGCCCGAAGAAGCTGACCGATGCCGAGTTGATCTGCCTGGCGGTCGCCCAGGTCCTGCTGGGGTTCCGATCGCAGCACCACTGGCTGCGGTTCTGCCGACGCAGGCTGGGCGCGATGCTTCGGTACCTGCCAAAGCAGCCCGGCTATAACAAACGAGTAAACGCGGCAGGTCCACTGATCGCCAAGACCATCCAACAGTTGGCGGTGCAGGTGTCCACCCGCAACGACCGGTTCCGATTCCTCGATGCCACACCGATCCCCTGCAGCACCTCGGTGCCACCCGCAGACGATCCGAGCTGGCCGGGTTCGCCAACTACGGCTACTGCGCTGCACTGTCACGCTGGTACTGGGGAATCAAGCTATATCTGATCACCACCGCCGACGGCATGCCGATCGCCCGGTGCCTCGCCGACCTCAAGATCGGCGAACGTGATGTCGCCCTCGAACTGGTCGAGCAGGGCTTGCGGGCAACGAATTCCACCGCCAAGCCACGCTCGACGGAGTGAACTTCTTTCGCCCCGACCGCAAAGGCGAACCCCGCCGCACCGGCAATCTCAGCGGCATCCGCCAGCTCATCGAATCGGTCTACGACACCCTGCAAAGGCCAACTGGCCCTCAAAGCCCACGGCGCACGCACCCTCGCCGGACTGTTCGCCCGAATCGGACAACGGCTGCTCGCACTCGCAGCCACGATTTGGTACAAGCGCATCATCAACCCCCGTCACACGGTCACTGACCGCCTACGACCACTGACATTCGGAATCATTCGTCTAGAGTTTGCCTTCGCCGGTGGGATTTCGGTGACATCACCGAACCACAGCACGTCCGGCCCCC
>NZ_BDBA01000409.1 GCF_001612745.1 Nocardia amamiensis NBRC 102102
CAACGTGGCCTGGGCCGATCCCGAGCGCGCGCTGACCTGTGCCGTGCTCACCAGCGGCAAACCGATTCTGTATCCCGAAGTGATCCGCTGGCTCGGCTTGCTCTACGGGATCACGTCACAGACGCCGAAAGTGGCCGATACGGACTTGGCTTTCTAAGCGGAAGTCATTGGAGAAAAGAGGAGTTCCGATGTTCAGCACTATGCAGGACGAGCCGTTGTCGTTGGCGACGTTGCTGCGCTATGCATCGACGTTTGCCGGGGATTCCACCGTGTCCACGTGGACCGGTACCGGTGTGCGGACCATGACCTACCGTGAGGTCGGCACCGAGTCGGCGCGGTTGGCGAATGCGTTGCGCGGGTTGGGGATCGGGGTGGGCGATCGGGTCGGCACGTTCATGTGGAACAACAACGAGCATCTGGTCGCCTATATCGCGGTGCCCGCGATGGGTGCGGTGCTGCATGCGCTGAACATCCGGTTGTTCCCCGAACAAGTCGTGTATGTGGCCAACCACGCCGAAGACCAGGTGGTGCTGGTGGACGGCACCCTGGTGCCGCTGTTCGCGCAGATCCTGCCGCACCTGACCACCGTCCGCCACGTCGTCGTGGTCAACGGGGACGCGGCCACGCTGACCGCCCCCGAGGGCGTGGCAGTGCACTCCTACCCCGACCTGCTGGCCGGACAGCCGGACACTTTCGACTTCCCGGTGATCGAGGAGCGCTCGGCCGCCGCCATGTGCTACACCTCCGGCACCACCGGTGACCCGAAGGGTGTGGTCTACTCCCACCGCTCGAACTGGCTGCATGCCATGCAGGTGGCCGCGAACAACGGGATGGGCCTGTTCGAAACCGACACTATCCTGGCCATCGTGCCGCTGTTCCACGCCAATGCCTGGGGCCTGCCGTACGCGGCATTGATGTCCGGGGCGAATCTGCTGATGCCCGACCGGTTCCTGCAGCCAGGTCCGCTGCTGGAGATGATGGCCGAGACGAAGCCGTCTTTCGCCGCTGCGGTGCCGACGATCTGGGGTGGGGTGCTGGCGGCGCTGGCGGCCAATCCGCAGGACATCACGCATCTGCGCGCGGTGGTGGTGGGCGGTTCCGCGGTTCCGCCGTCGATGATGCACACCTTCCAGGACTCCCACGGTGTGCGGGTGCTGCACGCGTGGGGCATGACCGAGACTTCCCCGCTGGGCAGCGTCGCGCATCCGCCCGCGACCGCGGTTACCGACGAACAGCAGTGGGCCTATCGGGTGACGCAGGGCCGGTTCCCGGCCGGTGTGCAGGCCCGTCTGGTCGGCGATGACGGCGTGGTCGCCAACGACGGGGAAGCGCTGGGTGAGTTGGAGGTGCGGGGTCCGTGGATCACCGGCTCCTATTACTCGCCGGACGGCACGGTGGTGGATCCGGAGAAGTTCCATGACGGTTGGTTGCGTACCGGTGATGTCGGCAAGATCAGCCCGGACGGCTTCCTCACGCTGGTCGATCGGTCCAAGGATGTGATCAAGTCCGGTGGGGAGTGGATTTCGTCGGTGGATCTGGAGAACGCCGTGATCGGCCATCCCGCGGTGGCGGAGGCGGCGGTGATCGGTGTGCCGGACCAGAAGTGGGATGAGCGGCCGCTGGTGGCGGTGGTGCTGGCCGAGGGCGCGGAGGCCAAGCCGGAAGAGTTGCGTGAGTTCCTGGCCGACAAGTTCGCCAAATGGCAGTTGCCGGAGCGGTGGACGTTCATCGCGGAGGTGCCCAAGACCAGCGTGGGCAAGTTCGACAAGAAGCGGCTGCGC
>NZ_BDBA01000410.1 GCF_001612745.1 Nocardia amamiensis NBRC 102102
CGGCAAGGGCGGCAGGCCGGATCGGCGCGGCGCGCGCCGCGAGCGGCGGACTGAACCGGGCCGAGCAAGCCATGGGTGACGTCGCGGGCGATCGCTGGACCAACCGTTCACCCGACCTCGGGAGGAGCACGATTCCGCGATGACAGTCACCGACACCTACGAGCGGCGCTCGTATGGGCTCTGGCAGAAGCCGCGCAGCGCGGGTCTTTTCGGCCTGCGCTGGGAGGAGACCGTGCTCGGCTTCGCGGTCGTGATCACGGCGCTGATCACCGCGATGGTCGGCGGCTTCCAGTGGGGGCTGATCGTCGGCGGCACCGGAGTCGTCGTGATGGTTCCCCTGGTGTGGCGCACCGGAGGTCGTTCGGGCTACGAGACGGGATTGATGATGTTCAACTGGATGCGCTCGCGCAGTCGCGGCGAGCATGTGTACCGCGGGGGGCGCTTCTCCCGGATCCCCGGCGGCGTCACCCGATTGCCCGGTCTACTGGCGCCCTCCAAGCTCTACGAGGGCATCGACGCGGGCGGCTACAGCTTCGGCATGATCCACCTGCCGCAATTCGCGCAGTACACGGTGGTGCTGCGGGCATGGCCGCAAGGCCACGAGGCGGTGGACCAGCCCGTCATCGACCGATGGGTCTCGGCGTGGGGCACCTTCCTGGCCTCGGTCGGCCAGACCAGCGACATCGTCGCGGTCGTTCCGGTCATCGACACCGTGCCGGAGACCGGAAACCGGTTGCTGACCGAGGTTTCCACGATCACCAGGCCCGAGGCGCCGGAACTGGCCCAGCAGGTGATGTACGAACTGGCCACCGAGCTGCCGCAGGAACGGGTGCAGTTGCTGCCGCGCGTGGCGATCACGTTCAAGGCCACCACCGCCGAGCGCCGCAAGAACCCGGCGGAGGAGGCCGTCGAGATCGGCCGCCGCCTGCCCGGCATCTGCGCCGCGCTGGCGGAGGCTGGCGTGCGCGCGCAGCCGATGTCGGCCGACGAGGTGATCGCGTTCATCCGGCGCAGCTACGACCCCGCCTCGCAGGCCGATCTGGAGGTCGCCGCGGGCGAACCCGAAGGGCACGGCCTGGATTGGGCGGACGCGGGCCCGGTGTCCCATGACGAGAAGTGGGATCACCTGGTGCACGACGGCGGGCGGTCGGTCACCTGGGAGATGGACGCGGCCCCGGAGGGCGCGGTCGACGAGCGGGTGTTGCAGCGGTTGCTCGCGCCGAATCCGGAAGTACCGCGCAAACGTATCGCGATCGTGTACCGTCCGCACTCAGCCGCCGACGCCGCCGAAATCGTCGACGACGATTTCAAGAACGCGCTGGTGGCCCAACAGAGCGAACGCGGGGTCGTGTCCGCGGCGGCGACGCTGCGGGTCGGTGCGACCCAGCAGGCCCGCGAGGAGCAGGCCAGGGGTCACGGTGTGACCCGCTTCGGGGCGCTGGTGACCATCACCGAGCCAGTGCGCGGCGACCTGCCGCGCATCGAAGCCATCACGCGCGACCTGTCGACCCAGGCGCGCTTGAAGATTCGGCGGTGTTACCGCTACCAGGCGGCGGCCTTCGCGGCTTCGCTCGGTTGCGGGGTGATCCTGCCGGAGCACGCGACTATTCCGAAGGCACTGGCGGGGTGAGCGATTCATGGCACGGGACTACGAGCCACCCGTACGCGAACGGGACGAGGACGCGCGCCGCAACCGGGACGAGTGGGGACAGCGGCCGGCCCGGCCGCGGCACCCCGCACGGGATTCGGCGCGGGTGAACGGCGGCGACCGGCTG
>NZ_BDBA01000411.1 GCF_001612745.1 Nocardia amamiensis NBRC 102102
CAGGCCGCCACGGACCGCGCCGCTCAGCTCGGCACCGGCAAGCGCCCGCACACCCAGCTGGATGACGCGCCGCCGCCGCGCCGGAGTGCGCCACGACCGGACTTGCCCTCGGTCGGTGGTTCGGCGGCGATCGAGATGGTGGTCGACCGGGCGATGTCGCAGCTGGGCGTCACCTATGCCTGGGGCGGCGGCGACGAAGACGGGCCCACTCTCGGCATCCGCGACGGTGGCGTCGCCGATACGCACGGCGACTACAACAAGGTCGGCTTCGACTGCTCGGGTCTGATGGTCTACGCGTTCGCAGGTATCGGGGTTTCGTTGCCGCACTACAGCGGATATCAGTACAACGCGGGGACCAGGGTGCCGGTCGGTGAGCGAGAGCGCGGCGACATGCTGTTCTGGGGTCCGAACGGCAGCAGGCACGTGGCGCTGTATCTCGGTGACGGCAAAATGGTCGAGGCGCCCGAGTCCGGCGACGTGGTGAAGGTGTCCCCGGTTCGCGAAAGCGGCATCATGCCCTACGCGGTGCGCATAATCTCCTGACATATCGGACATTCCGGGTATCGCGGCGAGCTCGGGGGCTCGTCGAATTCCCGTCATGTCGGGTCCCGTTGCGGCACAGGCCGTGATTACCTGGAATAGTTGTGGCAGCACGCACAGGACCAAGGCGAAAGCGGGGATGTTGGTGACTTCGACGGACGGTGTGAGTGGGGCGAACCTGGCAAAGGATGCGCCGGCCTCCGCGCCCAGCACCCTCGAGCGTGACGTCCAGACCCTGGAGAAGGCGATCTACGAGGTCAAGCGGGTGATCGTGGGCCAGGATCGCCTGGTCGAACGACTGCTGGTCGGTGTGCTCGCGCGCGGTCACGTGCTGCTCGAAGGCGTTCCCGGCATCGCGAAGACCCTGGCCGTGGAGACCTTCGCCAAGGTGGTCGGCGGTTCGTTCGCGCGTGTCCAGTTCACCCCCGACCTGGTGCCGACCGATCTCATCGGTACCCGTATCTACCGGCAGGGCCGGGAGCAATTCGACACCGAACTCGGCCCGGTCGTGGCGAACTTCGTGCTCGCCGACGAGATCAACCGCGCGCCGGCCAAGGTGCAGTCGGCGCTGCTCGAGGTGATGGCCGAGCGGCACGTGTCGATCGGCGGCAAGACCTATCCGATGCCGGATCCCTTCCTGGTCATGGCGACGCAGAACCCGATCGAGAGCGAGGGCGTGTACCCGCTGCCCGAGGCGCAGCGCGACCGCTTCCTGTTCAAGCTTCTCGTCGACTACCCCTCCGTGGAGGAGGAGCGCGAGATCATCTACCGGATGGGTGTGACCCCGCCGGAGGCGAACCGGATCCTGCAACCCGAGGACCTGATCCGCCTGCAGAAGGTCGCGGCCAACACCTTCGTCCACCATGCCCTGGTGGACTACGTGGTCCGGGTGATCACGGCGACCCGCACGCCGGCCGATTTCGGCATGCAGGACGTGGCCAGCTGGATCTCCTACGGCGCGTCGCCGCGCGCCAGCCTCGGGATCATCGCCGCGGCCCGCGCCGTCGCGCTGATCCGCGGCCGCGACTATGTGGTGCCGCAGGACGTCGTCGAGGTGATCCCCGACGTGCTGCGCCACCGTCTGGTGCTGTCCTACGACGCGCTCGCCGACGAGATCAGCCCGGAGGACGTGATCAAGCGCGTGCTGCAGACTGTCGGCCTGCCGCAGGTCGCGCCGCAGGCCGTCGCGCCAACC
>NZ_BDBA01000412.1 GCF_001612745.1 Nocardia amamiensis NBRC 102102
AGTGTGTCGTCAGGCGGCTGGCCTGAGCGCAGCGAAGTGTGATGTCCGGGTGGGAGCGAAAGATGTCGTTTCCCACCAGCAGTTGAGTCGGTTGAGGTTGATGCCCGCAGCGGTCAGCAGGTGCTGGAGGCGGGTTTTGGCAAGGCCGCGATAGCGGGAGCGGCGCAGGCCGCAGGCTCGGATACCTTGAGCGATAGTGCCTTCCACGCCCGCGCGGTGCTGGTAGCGCTGTTGCCACTGCTCGGTCTGTTGTTCGGCGCGAGCGAGTTGGAGGGCCTGGTGCTGGGCGCGATACCGCAGGGTGAGCCGCCGACCTGAACTGGAGCGGGTGCACTGCTCCCGAGCGGGGCAGGATCGGCACGCTGAGCTGGGGAATCGAACTTTGACGACCGGGATCCCGTCCTGGGACCGATCGGCTTTCCAGGATCCGGAGCAGGTGCCCTGCGGGCAGGTCACCTGCTCCTTGTCCCAGTCGACCGTGAAATCGGACAGGGTATAGCCGCCGTCAACCGCGGCTTGCCAGCCGGTGGCCGCTTTCGCCGGGCCCAGCAACTCGACGCCATGCTCATGCTGCGCGGCTATAAGCAGGTCTGCATCGATATAGCCGGCATCGACCAGATGCACGTCGGGAAGCAGATCCCGCTCGGCCAGGCCGGTGTGGATCGCCGCGGTCATCGCCATGTCAGGGACCGGGGCCGGCGTGGTGGTGACCTGGGTGATCAGGTGTGGCGCGTCGGGCTCGCAGGTCTCGGTGAGGTGGACCTTGTAGCCGTTCCAGGAGGCGTCGCGTTTGGTGCCGGTTC
>NZ_BDBA01000413.1 GCF_001612745.1 Nocardia amamiensis NBRC 102102
GGGCCTGTTCGTCATACGGCGAGCAGTAGCGGATCGCCGCTGGTGGCAGGTCTTTCTTGTCCCGCCAGGCCACCGTTCCGTCGGTGACGCAATACTGCTGGATCCAGATCCGGCGCAGCAACTCCACAGCGGGAAGCTGTCGCAACCATGCCGGTGCGTCCGCGGCAGTGACGGCGGACAGCACGGTCATGCCGTCGGCCCCGATCTGGTTGGCGTGGGCGGCCCGTGCCGCCCATCGGCTCGGGAACCGAGTGTCTTCCGATCGGGCACTGTATCGGTCGAACCACTCCGGCTCGGCGACGCCGGCCAGCCAGCCGGGTGCAGCGGCAGCGAGCGCGTTGAGCGCAGCACGCAGTGTCTCGGTGACGAACTGCAGCCGGTTGAGGTCACGAACCGCTGCCAACACATGCGTGGAATCGGTCCGTTGCCGACCACCCGGCCTCAGCAACCCGGCCCGCCGTGCCGACTCCAGCACCGCGTCAAGCACACGCTGCTCCAGCCCGCCAGCGACCAGCCGGGAACGGAACTCGCTGAGCACCGAGTAATCGAACCCGGGATCGGTCAACTCCAACCCCAGCGCGTACTTCCAGTCGATCCGAGCCCGCACCGCCTGCGCTGCTTGACGATCGGTGAGTCCCTCGGCGAACTGCAACACCGACACCAACGCCAGCAACGCAGGCGAAATCGCAGGTTGACCGCGGCGTGAGAACACCTCCACGAACTCGGCATCAGCGAAGATCGGCCCCAGTACATCCCGCATCCGCATCGGCATGCAACCCTCAGGAAACACCATCCGGGCGACCCGAACCGTCTCCACCGGAACCACGTCGCACCTGCGCGGACGCAACGACACCACAACCTCCATCGACACCGTGCCCGAAAGACCGATGTCGATCATGCTGAACACCCACCACCCCAA
>NZ_BDBA01000414.1 GCF_001612745.1 Nocardia amamiensis NBRC 102102
TACCCGCCGACCCCGGAGTTCGCCGCCCAGGCGAACGCGGACGCCTCGCTGTATCAGCGGGCCGCGGCCGATCGCGATGCGTTCTGGGCGGAGCAGGCGGGGCGGTTGGATTGGGCGCAGCCGTGGACGCAGGTGCTGGATTGGAGCGCCGCACCGGTAGCGAAGTGGTTCGTGGGCGGGCGGCTCAACATCGCCTACAACTGCGTGGACCGGCACGTGCTGGCCGGGCACGGCGAGCAGGTCGCGCTGCACTGGGAAGGCGAACCGGGCGACTCCCGCGCCATCACCTACACCGAACTGCTCGCGGAAGTGTGCCGGGCGGCGAACTACCTCACCGAGCTGGGCCTGGTCGCCGGGGACCGGGTCGCGATCTACATGCCGATGATCCCCGAAGCGATCGTCGCCATGCTCGCCTGCGCCCGCCTGGGGCTGACCCACTCGGTGGTATTCGCCGGATTCTCCCCCACCGCCCTGCGTCAACGCGTCGACGACGCCGCCGCCCGACTGGTCATCACCACCGACGGCCAATGGCGCCGCGGCAAGCCCGCACCCCTGAAGGAAGCCGTCGACGAAGCCCTGTCCCAGGGTGAGGTTCCTTCCAGCGTCGAACACGTGCTGGTGGTGCGCCGCACCGGCATCGACGCGCCGATGACCGAGGGCCGCGACCTGTGGTGGCACGACACCGTCGCGAACGCCTCTCCCGCACATGAGGCGCAGGCCTTCGACGCCGAGCACCCACTGTTCATCCTCTACACCTCCGGCACCACCGGAAAACCCAAAGGCATCCTGCACACCACCGGCGGCTACCTCACCCAAACCGCCTACACCCACCACTACGTCTTCGACCACAAACCCGGCCAGGACCTCTACTGGTGCACCGCCGACATCGGCTGGGTCACCGGCCACTCCTACATCGTCTACGGCCCCTTGGCCAACCGGGCGACGCAGGTGCTCTACGAGGGCACCCCGAACTTCCCCGACGAGCACCGGCACTGGCAGATCATCGACAAGTACGGCGTCACCATCTACTACACCGCCCCCACCCTCATCCGCACCTTCATGAAGTGGGGCCGCGACATCCCCGCCGCCCACGACCTCACCAGCCTGCGGCTACTCGGCTCGGTCGGCGAACCGATCAACCCCGAAGCCTGGCGCTGGTACCGCGAAGTCATCGGCGCAGGCCGCACCCCGATCGTGGACACCTGGTGGCAAACCGAAACCGGCGCCATCATGATCTCCCCGCTGCCCGGCGTCACCGCCGCCAAACCCGGTGCGGCCATGACCCCGCTGCCGGGTATCTCGGCGAAAGTCGTCGACGAGGAAGGTAATCCGGTCCAACTCGGCGAGACCGAAGCCAACGGTTACCTCGTGCTCGACCAACCCTGGCCGTCCATGCTGCGCGGCATCTGGGGCGACATGAACCGCTACCGCGCCACCTACTGGGAACGCTTCGCCGACCAGGGCTTCTACTTCGCCGGAGACGGCGCCAAACTCGACACCGACGCCGACCTGTGGGTGCTGGGCCGCGTCGACGACGTCATGAACGTCTCCGGCCACCGCATCTCCACCGCCGAAGTCGAATCCGCCCTCGTCGGCCACACCGCCGTCGCCGAAGCCGCCGTGGTCGGCGCGAGTGACGCCACCACCGGCCAAGGCATCGTCGCCTTCGTCATCCTCACCGCCGACGCCACCGACACCGGCGAGCACC
>NZ_BDBA01000415.1 GCF_001612745.1 Nocardia amamiensis NBRC 102102
AGTGCCTGTGAAGAAACTGATCAGATAGCTCTTCTGGCGTGGTGATCTGCGGTTTTCGTTGTGTGCCTGTCGGGTTGGTTGCTGGCGGTTTATCGTCGGAGCTGCGGGGGCCGATGGAGGCGGTCATGGTGTCCTGGCGTGAGGAGCTGGCTCGGCGTGAGGCGGGGCTGGCCGACGAGGTAGCGCGGTTGCGTCGCCAGATCGGTGAGTTGACCGATCAGCTGGCCGCGCAGGAGTTGCGGTTGTCGAGGCTGGTGATCACTCGGGAGACGATGGCGGAGTTGTTCGGCGAGGTAGATGCCGGTGAACCGACTATTCCCGGCGAGCCGGGCGGAGTTGAGGTGGGCGTGCATACCCGACAGGCGCAACCGGTTTCGGAGTCGGCGCGTGGGATCGGGTTGGTGCTTGTGCCGCAGCGGTCAGCGGGTGCGGACGCGGCGGCGGTGTTGCCGGGTGACTACTGCGAGATTTTGGCGGTGCTGGCCGAGGCCGGTTCCGGGTTGCGGGCCGGGCAGGTCGCGGCGGAATTGGGGATCGCGGTGACCGCGCGGTCGAAGGTGGAAGGGTTGCGGTCGAAGCTGAAACGCCTGGTGGAGCGAGGATGGGCGGTGCAGCAGCCGTCAGGGATGTTCACGATCGCGCAATGATGGTGGCGTCGTGGGTGATTGACACCGCGGCCCTCGTGCGGTGTGGCACCGCGGTGGGGGCGGGACCAAGTGGTAGCCAAGCAGTCACCACAACCGTCGCCGCCCACGAGGTCCCGCCCCATGACGTTCTACTCCGCAACCCTGTCCGCTGGCACCGATATCGCCGAAACCGGTTGCGGCTGTGTGGCGTGCAGGTTCGGGCACGGCGCCCGTCGACCGGGCAGAGTGCGCCGATACACCTCCGACACCACCGACGCGCAATGGGAGCAGTTGGCGGCGGTGCTGCCGTGGCCGGTCTGGCTCGACGGCGGCGGAGGCCGGCCCGAGGAATACTGCCGCCGCCAGATCATCGACGCGATCTTCTACCTGGCCGACAACGGCTGCAAATGGCGCAACCTCCCGTGCGACTTCCCGCCCTGGCGCACCGTCTACGGCCTGTTCACCCGCTGGTGGCACAACGGCGACGTCCTGGCCGTGCACAACGACCTACGAGATCGATTGCGCGCCAACGCCGATCGAGATCCGGACCCGACCGCGGCGATCATCGATTCCCAAACCGTGCGCGCCGCCGAAACCATCGGCACCGCCTCCCGCGGCTGGGATGCCGGGAAGAAGCTGAACGGACGTAAACGCCACGTCATCGTCGACACCCTCGGGCTGCTCCTGATCGTTCACGTCACCGCCGCCAACATCCAAGACCGCGACGGCGCACGTCCAGCCCTGCGCCAGCTGCGTGAACTCTTCGCCACCCTCACCCTGGTCTGGGCCGACGGCGCCTACGCCGGCAAGCTCGTCGGCTGGGCCCGCCAGCACCTCGCACTCACCCTCGACATCGTCAAACGCAGCGACGACACAACCGGATTCGTTGTCCTACCCCGACGTTGGGTCGTCGAGCGCACCCTCGCCTGGATCACCAGACGCCGACGATGCGTCCGCGACAACGAACGCCTACCCGAACACCACGAAGCCATGGTCACCTGGTCGATGATCATCCTCATGTCTCGGAGACTGGCCCGCACCCAGAAATGAGCAGTTTGTTCACAGGCA
>NZ_BDBA01000416.1 GCF_001612745.1 Nocardia amamiensis NBRC 102102
CCTGAGTTGGGACAGTTGGTTTAGTACCCCGGTCCGCGCCTGAGCCGGTCGAGGATTTCGGCTTGTGTGGCAGGGATTTCGGGTGGGAATGATTCGGTGGCGCCGTTGATGGTGATGGTCGCGGTCCGTAGTGGCCGGAGTTGTTTGACGACGTTGCCGATCGCCAGGCCGGTGGCTTCTTGGACGGCGCGTGCGACTGCGAGAGCGGTGAAGACGATGGTCAGGTGGGCTTCGATCGCGTCGCGGGTGCGGTGGAACATCGGCCGTGCCCGCAGATCGGTTTTCGACATCCGGAAAGATTGCTCCACCTGCCAGAGATCATGGTATTTGCTGATCACCTCGGCGGCTGGCATCGTCGTGACCGGCAGATTGGTGACATAACCCTTCAACCCGACCAGCGCCCGCGCTCGCTGCAGCGCCTTCTCGTCGAGACTGCGATCTTTTCCTGCGATCTTGACGAAGCGGGTGGACTTGACCTGCTTGTTGTCGGCGATCACGGCGCGGGCTTTGGCTTCTTGGGCATTGAGGGTGATCTGATCGCGGCGAGCCCGCGACGCCGAGTACTGCCAGACCGCCCGCCACGCTTTGGGTTGCGTCTGCGGATCCCACACCGGCTCAGCGCGTTTGCGCCGGTCGTTTGACCTGGGATTTGGCGTGGCGTGGGGTGACCGTGTCGATGATCTGCCCGTCGGTGAACACCTCGCCGTTCCAGTGGAAGTGCGACGCCAGATCGGCCGGTGCTTTCACTGTGCGGGAACCGACGATGAACGACAGTCCCGCCGCGTCGAGCTCGGTCAGGTTCGACGCCGACAGCATCCCGGCGTCCGCGGCGACGACCATGCGGGTGGCGGCGAGGCCGTGCCGTTTCTGGAACTGGGCGATGATCGGCACGAGCGTGGTGGTCTCGGCGGTGTTGCCTTCGAAACAGCCGATCTCCAAAGGGAACCCTGTGCGGTCGACCAGCATCCCGACCAGGATCTGTGGGTCCACCCGCCGTTCCTTCGAATACCCGACCTTGCGCAGGCCGTCTTCTTTCTCCACCTCGAAATACAGTGTCGTCACGTCGTAGAGCACCAGGCTCAAACCACCGGTCGCGGCGGCGTGGGCGAAGCACTTGCCCGCAATCAGGTCCCGGAACTTGCCGGGCCGATCCGGGCGAGGTGACGCTGAATCGTCTTGTACGACACTGGATCCACGCCCAGGTCGGCCAAAACGCGGACCGCGTCGGCCTTCGACGTCGGCTCCACGATCCGGGCGATCACCAGATCCCGGAACACCGGATCAGCTACGACACCGAACCCGAGCTTGTCGTAGACACCCGCCAGGACTTCGTAGAGCAACCGCGAGCTGGTGCCCACAGTCCGCGCCGCAGAAGCGAACATCGCCGGCACTGGTTCGGGCGGCAGCAACGCCGGGGCACGGAAGTCGGCCACGTCGGCAATCCGCTCGACCGGATCCGGGACATCGAGGTCGAGCACACCCTGATCCCCGCCCACGATCCGCCGCGCCCGCTCCAACAGAATTCCCAGCTCAGCATCGGTGCGAGCGGACCCGACATGCTCAACGATCCGCACCCGGCCGCGGTCTTTGCACGCGACCTGCACCGCCACCGCTCCAGACGCGGTACGCACCTTCCGCACGTACGCCACGCGCCGAACCTTACCCGGTTAGTACCAAGGCC
>NZ_BDBA01000417.1 GCF_001612745.1 Nocardia amamiensis NBRC 102102
TAGCCTCGATCCACGGATGCGGTTTCTCGGTCATCCGCGCGCCCGCGGCGCGCGGATGACCGGTTTTTGGATAGCCGGTAGCCGCTGGTCTGCCCAGCCTTTCCACTGTTGTTCCTGGTCGTAGGGACGTTTCCCGGTGTTCAGGCGGTTGAGAATATGGCGGTGGTGGCGTGCCACAGCTGCCGCCATGCGGTGGCCCATGGCCAGTAGGCGGGCAAATGCAGGACGGGTTTTCGCTGCGGACGCGCGAACCGAGCAGGAACGGCGACAATCTTGCGGCGCAGCGTGGCTGCGCGGGCTCTGCCCAGTCGCATGCCGCCGAGCGCGCCGGCGGCGCGCAGCAGGTTGTGCGCGATCGCCGCGCACAACACCCACGCGGAGTTCGCGCCGAACCGCCCGGACGGCATGTGTGCCAGCGGGCCGTCGATGAGATCGGCGAACACGGTCTCGATGACCGCATGGCGGCGGTGGGTGAGGTCGGCATCGACGGTGGATTCGGTCGAATCGGTGAAGAACGGGTGATACCGCCATACCGGGAACAACTCGTCCTGGCGGGCGGCATCGCGGACGCGGCGCACGACCAACCGGGCGGTGACCCGATCCGGCTTGGAAGCGAAAGCGGTGTAAGGGATTTCGGCGACCTCGGCGTCGGAAATCCAGCCCCCGGTGTCAGGGTCACGGACCGCGCCCGGATACTTCACCGGTGTCCACGCGTCGGCGGGGATCGACGCGATCGCCCGCGCCACGGCGCGGTTCTTCGTCAGCACCAGCGAAAACCGTGCCCCGAGACGGCGGCACGCACCGATCACGGTCCGGCCGCCGAACGCCGAATCGCCGCGCACCAGGATCTCACCGGTCACCCCGGCTGCGCGGGCACAGGTGATGGCCTGGGCGACCATCCGCCCAGCCCCTTTAGCGGAAGCGGCTTTCCCGGCGCGCAGCCGCATTCCCGCGATCACCGGCGCGGACAGATCGGTGCTGATCGTGGTCGCCAATGGTGAAAGACCTTTGCGCAGAACCTGTTTGCCTGCAATCTTGGTGAACCCGTAGGACGCGCCCTGCTTGGCATACCCATACACCGGCCGCAACAGCGAGTCGATATCAACGAACGCCCGCACACCGGCCCCAGGCAACAACTCGACCCGCTCGCACAACCGGGACAGGTGCGCGGCCAGGACCGACTCCAACTGCCGGGCGTGACCGAAACTGAACTCCCGCAACAGGGTCCCGATCGTCGACGGCGCATACACCCGCTCGAACACTCTGTTCATGCCACCGCTGCGCAGCACATCGACATCGTCGATACTGTCCGCACCCGCGCACATCCCCGCGATCAACGTGGCCAGCTTCGGGCCCGGATTCGCCGACCCGGACCTGATCCGAGGCTCGGCGATCACCACCTTCTGAGCCAGCAGCTCACCCAGCCCGGTCTGCTCGGCCAGCCGCATCACCGGCACCAGACCGGCCAGGGACACGAGATTCTCATCATCGAACACCGCTGACTCCGCGGCGAACCTGTGCGAAACTTGCACCCGAAGTGCCCTTCTGAACCGGACCGATCATTGCCTCGACAACAGTGATCATCCCAGTTCAAAGGGCACTTTCCCATTCACGACGCCTCAACCGAGCAGTAACCCATCGGTGGATCGAGG
>NZ_BDBA01000418.1 GCF_001612745.1 Nocardia amamiensis NBRC 102102
GCTGGAATTAGCGAAAAGGTGCCCTGAGCTGCGATAATCCGACTTGCTGAAGGTTGGATTTCGAAGTTGCAGGAGCACCTTTTCGGTGAGGAAGTCTATGTCGTGGTACCCGTCGCTGAAAGTTGGCGGGGATGGTTCGGGCGTGGTCTCGCAGGCTGGGGCGGTGGCGTTGCTGCGGACCGCAGTCGCGGTGGGGTTGGATCGGGAGCTGTCGGCGGTGCTGACGCCGTGGCGCAAGCCACTGGCAATCCATGATCCGGGCAAGATCGTGCTGGATCTGGCGGTGGCCATCGCGTGCGGTGCCGACTGCGCCTCTGATCTTGCCCTGTTGCGGTGCGAGCCAGGGGTGTTCGGGTCGGTGGCCTCGGATCCGACGGTGTCACGAACGATCGCGCTACTGGCTGGCGATGCGCCGAAAGTGCTGTCGGCCATCGCGTCTGCGCGTGCCCAGGCCCGGGCACGCGCATGGGATCGTGCCGGGGACCGGTCGCCGGGTCACGGGATCGACGCTGGGCATCCGTTGACCATCGACCTGGACGCCAGCCTGCTGGACGCGCATTCGGACAAGGAACACGCAACCCCGACCTGGAAGAAGGGGTTCGGATTCCACCCGCTGCTGGCATTCATCGACCACGGTGCCCAGGGCACCGGCGAGCCGGCGGCGATGATGTTGCGGCCCGGGAACGCCGGGTCGAACACCGCCGCCGACCACAAGCAGGTCCTCGCTGCCGCGCTCGAGCAGCTGCCGTCTCGCCCCGGTTATCGGGTAGGCCGGAAAGTGCTGGTACGCGCCGATTCTGGTGGCGGGACCCACGAGTTCGTCATCTACTGCACCAACCGGCGGCTACAGTACTCGCTGGGCTTCACTCTCACCGACACTCTGGTCGAAGCCGTGAACATGGTGCCGAAGAAGGCGTGGACCCCCGCCTACGACGCCGAAGGCAAGGTCCGCGACGGTGCATGGGTCACCGAGATCACCGACCTGGCCGAGTTGTCGGGCTGGCCGGACGGGATGCGGCTGATCGTGCGGAAAGAGCGTCCGCATCCCGGCGCACAACTGCGGTTCACCGACGTCGACGGGCTGCGCCTTACGGCGTTCATTACCAACACCCGACGCGGACAGCTCGCCGACCTGGAACTACGGCATCGTCGCCGGGCCCGCTGCGAGGACCGCATCCGAAACGCCAAGGACACCGGCGCACGCAACCTGCCCTTCAAAACCTATTCCGCCAACCAGATCTGGCTCGCTCTCGTCGCGCTGGCCCTGGATCTGATCGCGTGGCTACAGACCATCGCCCTGCACGACCACGACGCCCGCCGCTGGGAACCGAAAACCTTACGCCTGCACCTGTTCTCGCTACCCGCCCGCCTCACCCGCCACGCTCGACGAACCTGGCTGCGGCTACCCCGCCACACCCCGCACACTCACCTGCTCAACACCGCCATCAACCGCCTACAACCCGGCTGACCAGCACGAACCGCCCCCGCGAGACGAAAGGACAACCACCCGGGCCCGTGGAACCCGGCAGCCAACCCGCTGACCGGGCCACCCTCGGTCGCCCATACGCTGCTCACCAGCAGCGAAACCCAATCCGAACCCGATCAGGCCGGGCCGAAGGCCCGACGAAAGATTCA
>NZ_BDBA01000419.1 GCF_001612745.1 Nocardia amamiensis NBRC 102102
TCGATCTTTCGTCGGGGGTGCGGCCTGGCCTGATCGTGTTCGGGTTGGGTTTTGGCTGGTGATCAGCAGCGTGTGGGCAACCGGGGGTGGCCCGGGCCGCGGGTTGGCTGCCGGGTTCCACGGGCCCGGGATGAGTGGTCCTTCCGTCTTGTAGGTGCGGTTTGTGCTGGTCAGCCGGGTTGCAGCCGACCGATTGCGGTGGTGAGCAGGTTACTGTGTGGGGCGTGGCGTGGTAGCCGTAGCCAGGTGCGGCGAGCGTGACGGGCGATGCGAGCTGGCAGCGAGAACAGGTGCAGGCGCAGGGTTTTCGGTTCCCAACGGCGGGCCTGGTGGTCGTGCAGCGCGATGGTTTGCAGCCAGGCGGTCAGGTCGAGGGCCAGCGCCACGATGGCCAGCCAGATCCGGTTGGCGTCGAAGCTGTGGAATGGCAGGTTGCGGGCGCCGGTGTCCTTCGCGGCGCGGATGCGGTCCTCGCAGCGGGCGCGGCGGCGGTGCCGTAGCTCGAGATCGGGCAGCTGGCCGCGGCGGGTGTTGGTGACGAACGCGGTCAACCGCAGTCCGTCGAGGTCGGTGAATCGGAGCTGCGCACCGGGATGCGGGCGTTCCTTGCGCACGATCAGCCGCATCCCGTCGGCCCAGCCCGACAGATCGGCCAGATCGGTGATCTCGGCGACCCAGGCGCCGGGCCGGACCTGCCCCTCGGCGTCGTAGGCCGGGGTCCACACATGCTCAGGTATGGCGTTGACCGCGGCGACGAGGCCCTCGGTGAGGGTGAAACCCAGCGAGTACTGCACCCGCCGATTGGTGCAATAGGTGACGAAGTCGTGGGTGCCGCCACCAGCGTCGGTGCGCACCAGCACTTTCCGCCCGACCCGATAGCCGGTCTGCCACGGAAGTTGCGCCAGTGCGGCGGCCAGGACCTGTTTGTGATCGGCGGCGGTGTTGGCTCCGGCATTCCCGGGCCGCAACATGATCGTCGCCGGTTCGCCGGTGCCGCCGCAGCCGTGGTCGATGAACGCGAACAGTGGGTGGAAGCCGAATCCTCGTTTGAATGTCGGTGCCGCGTGCTTCTTGTCCGAGTGCGCGTCCACAAGGCTGGCGTCCAGGTCGATGATCAGCGGGCGCTCGGCATCGATCCCGTGATCGGGAGCGTGTTCACCCGCGCGGGCCCACGCTGCCGCCCGAGCACTCGCACGCGCAGAAGCGATGGCCGCCAATACCTTCGGCGCATCGGCAGCCAACGTCGTGATCGTTCGTGACACGGATCCGAGGCCACCGAACCGAACACACCCGGTGAGCACCGCAGCATCGCCACGTCGGCGGCGCAGTCACCACCGACCCCGATCGAGGTCGCCAGATCCAGCACGATCTTGCCAGGATCATGCACCGCCTGCGACTTGCGCCACGGCGCCAACGCAACCGACAGCGCCCGATCCACCCCGAGACTGGCCGCGGTCTGCAATAACGCCACCGCCCCGGCCTGCGACACGAGCCCCGAACCGTCGGAGTCAACTTTCAGCGACGGATACCACGACATAGACTGACTCACCGAAAAGGTGCTCCTACAACCTCGATCTTCGACCCCTCAGCAAGTCGAATTATCGCAGGTCAGA
>NZ_BDBA01000420.1 GCF_001612745.1 Nocardia amamiensis NBRC 102102
CTTGATCTTCGCGGCATCGACGCGTAGCGTCCCGCTGGCGGTGACACGCAGGAACCGGTTCAACCCGGGCTTGGCGGCGATGCGGCCGCGCAACTCACCGCGTTTGAAGTCGCTCAATGCGTCGCTGCCGTCGATCATTTCGCGTAACGCGGTGACGAGCTGGTCGCGGGTGGTGGCGTCACGCTCGGCGGCTTCGGGGTTGTAGCAGATCACGAACCGTTCCGTCTCGCTGACCCGGACTTCCTTGACCCGCATGTTGCCGGTAATGTCGAGGTAGCGGCCTTGCTGCGACATCGCGGCCTTGACTTCGGCCGACCCGGAGCGCAGTTTCTCCCCGATGATGTAGTGGTGGTCGCCCCGGCGCAGGTAGCGGCGGTTCTCGGCGGAGGAGAAGCCACGGTCGGTGACCCAGATGGTCTTCGACAGGGTCCAGTCCCGCATATCGTCTTTCACCTGCCGGATCAGCACCTGATCGCTGGCGTTGCCCGGCCGGCACCAGTAGCGCACCAGGATCCTGTCGCGGATGACGGCCATTCGATCACTATCTGCGGCAAGTCATCTCGTGAATCCTTCGACTTGCCCCAGGTCCGGAACCCCACCGCGTTCTCGTGCGCGGCGGCGTCGGGATTCGGGCAACCCTTCTCGTCTCGGGCGATCGGCTGGTCAGCGCCTTCGACCTCGAAATACGTTGAGGTGGTGTCGAAGAACAACAGATCCACCTCCAGGTTGAGCAGGGTCGCGACCCGATCGAACACCTGACGTTCGAGTTCGTCTTTCACCTGGTGGCACCAGTCCATCGCCCGATAACAGGCGTCGTCGCTGGTCTCGGGCAGCCGATCGATATGCACGTCGTGACAAATCCAGTCCGCGGCAGCCAGTTTCGACGATGGGGCCAGCGCCCGGTTGGCGACCAGGCCGAACAACACCCGCTCGATGCCCGGCCCATCGCGGTGCCGACCGCGTTTCGGCTGCCCCAGCCCCGCGACGATGGCATCTATGCCCAGCCACCGCCATAGATGATCGAGCGCATACGCGCCACCGAACAGCCTGGAGGAACAGAACCTCAGCCCGTCGGCGGCCGCGCTCGCCGCCAGTGCGTCAGCGGGATCCAGCAGCCGCGACAACGACGCCACCAGCCGTTTCACCGCGTCACGGTCGAGTTCGTCTTCCCGGCCGAAGGTGAACAGTACCTTCGGCACCGCCCGGCCCTTCACCGGATCCCACTCGTTGTGGGCCAGATGCAGATACCTGACCACGCCAGACTTGTTGTCCCGCTTGGTCGTTTTCACGTACACAACTCCAGACGATACGACAAACCAGCAGACCAGCGGGCTGAAATCAGAAGATCGCGTCTCTAGGCAGTTTCAGCCCGCAGCTCCCTTTCCAGACCCCGCGACCTGCAGATTCACACCCTCGCTACCCTCCAGAACCCCCGAATTCTGCGGAACGCGGGAGTGACGCAGGTCGTGGATGCGTGGTGGGCGTGGCGCGTCGGCGCCGATTCCGGTGGTGGCGCACAGATTCCGGAACACGGCATGCACGACCGGATAGACCATGCGGGCGCCTCGGGTCGACACGAAGAAACTTGCGGTCGTCGGGTGCGGGT
>NZ_BDBA01000421.1 GCF_001612745.1 Nocardia amamiensis NBRC 102102
CTTAGACCGAGCGTGGTTGCGGCGGTCAGTGTTTCGGCGAGTGCGGTCAAGTTGGTCGCCGCAAGCGCGTTCTTGAGCAGCTTGACCGCCGCCGTCGCCGCAAGCGCTCTTGATGCGGATTACATCGCGGGCGACCACGCGAAGCAGCGAGTCGGCCAGCGAGGTCGGCCGTCGTGCCCGTGACGAATGCCACCAGCGCGCGGTTTACAGCCACAGGGCGGCTGCCTTGCTGCGCGCCGCCGCAATACAATTCGCCGCCCTGCCCGCACCCCTGTGGGAACGCGCACTCGACGCATGCGAATGAAACGTCGCCACGCACTTCTGCGATGTTGACAAGCTTGTTGACCTGCGCATTTCCGGCCACCTTCGTCACAAACGTGCCGACCATCGGGTCACCTTCGGCCTCGCGGGCGAGTTCGGTGATCGCCGAGCGAAACGCTGGATCCGCGCGAACGTGACGGTCGATACTTTACGCGAGCGAATCGACCCAGCTGCGGTCCGCGGGCGCGCCCTCGGCTCCTGCAAGCCCTGCTGCGGCTTCGTCGTCCCCAACGGACCTCGACCGGACGACTGCCACCAATCCCCCAAGCCCGCTGGCCTGCCCACAGCAGGTCGATCTCGGCTCCGAGAAGGCGGCGGCAGGCTCAGAGTCCGGGCGGCGCGAGTTCCGCCCACACCACTGTTCGCTCGCCAGTACAATATCGGCCCCATCGTGCACTGATCTGCCGCACTCGCGGCTGAACTATCTGCTTCACATCCGCTATGTACCGAGCGTTTTCGATCGAGTCGTGGGCTTCAATCACGAGGTGTCCGCCGCTCACCGCACGCAGACGAATTGCCATTCGAGTACCTGCCTTATGCTGCTGCCCATCAACCGCCTCCACAAAGGAGGCCACGAAGTCGGCAACAACTGTATTGGCGGCAAAAATCAAGCTGCTCCATCGCCAGCTCTGGAGGACGCGCTCGACAAAGGCCTGCGCCTCCGGTATTACACCAAGGCGAACAGCCACATCGATCCCCTGTGTTCCTGCTCCGAACACGGCAGGTGGCGGTGGATCTCCATGAGCATCGCCAATGCCACTCGTCAGGAGGTCCGCAACACGGTGAAGCCGTCGAGCCAGTCCCGCCTTATCAGCATTCGACAGCGCACCGGCAGCTGTGTAGATCACAGCTATATCCGCAGCCAAAATCTCGCGAAGCATGGCGAAGTAGTCCAGCGTTGCAGACAGCCTCGATTGATGATGCACTCGCCGCTCCTTTCTGTTGCGTGGTGCGTGGAAGAAGCCGGTGATATCGTGTGGGCGAATTCGACGGCAAGGTGTCGGTCGGAGATGGCAGGAAGGTCCACTCGCGGCGGCCACTGGAGTGAATCGCATTCCGTCTCACGGCAGTAGGCGCCGTGTACCTGCTGCAGCACAGGTGATGCGAATGCCCCACCACCGCAACACCGCAGCTCTGAATTATCGTCGGCGCGGCTGTCCGACCTGGCAGCACCCCAGGACCATGCTGTCCGTTGTCGCGATGCCGAGCGGCAATGAAATACACCCGGATAGTACCTTGCCACAAGGTAACCTTTCCAGTTCCGCAGCCAGCTCGCTAACC
>NZ_BDBA01000422.1 GCF_001612745.1 Nocardia amamiensis NBRC 102102
CTAATCCGAAAATGACGGTGACCGGGCAGGCGGTAGCTGTCGGCGGAGCCGACATGGTTGTTGTTGCTGGTCGTGTTCAGGCGGCTGGGGTGAGGGTGACGGTGTAGCCGAGGGCTTCGAGTTGTCGGACGTGGCTGCGTGTCTTGTTGTTCGGGTTGACACGGCGGTGGAAATGCTCGGGACCGAGGTCGGTGAAGATCGCGTTCTCGTCGTGCAGGAGATGCCAGACGATGACGAGGATGGAGCGGCCGACGGCGACGATGGCGCGTTTCTTACCTCGTCGTCTGGCGATGCGCCGGTAGCGTTCACCGAGGAATGTGCGGGTCTTGCCGGCGACGACGGCGGCCTCGCCGAGAACCCGCGCGAGGTAGCGGTTGCCGTGTCCGGTGGAGGCGTTGCCCTTGGTTTTACCGGCTGATGAGTTGATGCCCGGGGAGAACTTCGCCCAGGAACACAGGTGCCCGGCGGTAGGGAACCGGGACATGTCGACCCCGACCTCGGCCAGGATGATCGCGGCGGCGACGGGCCCGATGCCGGGGATCTCATCCAGGCGCGCCGCCGCCGGGGCGAAAGGGGTCAGCTGCGCCTCGATCTGTGCGTCGAGGGCGGCGATATCGGCGTCGATTCCGTCGATGCGGGCCAGCATCCGGGCCAACAGGAACCGGTGATGGTCACCGAAGTGTCCGTCGAATGCCTGCTCGAGCTGACCGATCTTGGTGCGCATCCGTGACCGCGCCATCTGCGCCAGCGTCTTCGGATTGCGTTCACCGGCGATGAGGGCGGCCATCATCTGCCGCCCGGAGACCCCGAAGATGTCGGAGGCGACGACGGAGAGTTTGATGCAGGCGTCTTCGAGGAGCTTCTCGACCCGGTTCTTCTCCGCGGTGCGCGCACCGATGAGATCGATGCGGTAGCGGGTCAGATCCCGCAGCCGCCGGATCGGTACCGGTGGCACGAAACTGGGACGCAACATCTGACGTTCGGCGACTTTGCACAACCAGACCGCGTCGAGCACATCGGTTTTCGGGCGGCCCGGCAGATGCTTGACATCGCGGGCGTTGACCAGCCACGGCTCGAGCCCATGCGCCTCCAGCAGGTAGAACACCGGCTTCCAGTAGTCCGACGTCGCCTCCATCACCACCCGCTCGATACCCAGCTCGACCAGATGATTGGCCAACTCCGTCAACGACCGGGTCATCGTCGAATGCGTCGACACCTCCTGCAACCGTCTACCCGTGCTGCTGGGCGCGGGAACCCGTACACAGCACACCAACTCGGCCTTGCCGATATCCAGGGCAGCGACCCTGGCAATGATCTGTTCCTCATCATGAGATTCCGCCAGCATGAACTTCGTCCTCTCCCTCACCGCGCGAACCAACCTCGAGGGTGGTCGCCCGTGGGGTCAGGAAGGGAAAACAGAATCTAATCCTCGTGCTCGATAACAGCGGCAACAATGAAGGGCCCACAACCCCGACCCCAACGCCCGGCTAGACGACGGCCTCAACGAACCAAGGACAGACGGCGTCGACAAGGCGACCACCCCACCATTTTCAGCCCGGAACGGGCGTCCCACCAGGGACAAATTGGCTAGA
>NZ_BDBA01000423.1 GCF_001612745.1 Nocardia amamiensis NBRC 102102
CGGGTCGATGGCCACGGCCTCGGCGATCAGCTCCGGCAGCGTCCGCGCCGGAGTCGCCGCCGCACCCGTGCGGGCGACAAGATCGGCCCGCTCGGCGGCATCGAGCACGTCGATGGCACCGACGGTGATCGCCGGGTCGGCCGCGATGGCCGTGAGCACGCGCTCCCAGCGGTCCACGATGCTCGCCGCGGTCGAGGAGTCGAACAGCTCGGTGGCGTAAGTGAGCGCCAAAGCCATACCGCCGGAAACGGATTCACCGCGCTCGGCGAGGGTGAACTGCAAATCGAAGCGTGCGACGTTCTCGTCCAGGTCCAGCGCGGACACCGAAAGACCCGGCAGCTGCAGGGTGGTGCGCTCCAGGTTCTGGAACGCCAGCATGACCTGGAACAGCGGATTGCGCGCCTGCGAGCGTTCCGGCGCGAGCAGTTCCACCAGCCGCTCGAACGGCACGTCGGCGTTGCCGTACGCGTCCAGGTCGGTGCGGCGGACCCGGTCGAGCAGCTCGGCGAACGATTCGCCCGACTCGATGCCCGTGCGCAGCACCAGGGTGTTGACGAACATGCCGACCAGGTCGTCGAGCGCGGCTTCGCCGCGGCCCGCGATCGGGGTGCCCACCGCGATGTCGTCCCCACCGGACAAACGCGACAGCAGGACGGCCAACGCGCTGTGCATGACCATGAACAGCGAGGCTCCGCGCTGCCGCGCGAGGTCCTCCAGCGCCGCGATCAGCTCGCCGGACAGCTCACGATGCAGCGTCGCGCCGCGGTGCGAGGCAACGGCCGGGCGCGGGCGATCCG
>NZ_BDBA01000424.1 GCF_001612745.1 Nocardia amamiensis NBRC 102102
TGGGCAGCGCCAGCTCGTCGGGGACGCCGTCGAGCGTGCGCCGCCAGTGCGCGACCTGCTTGGCCAGCAGTGAGTCGGGATTCTCCTCGGCGCCGAGGATCTCGCGCTGCCACACCGCGAAGTCGGCGTACTGCACCGCCAGCGGCGCCCAACCGGGGGCGGCGCCGGTGCTGCGCGCGGTGTAGGCGGTCATCACGTCGCGGGTCAGCGGGCCCATGGAGAAACCGTCGGCCGCGATGTGGTGCACCACGACGACGAGCACGTGCTCCTCAGGTCCCGCCGCGTACAGCCGGGTGCGCAGCGGAACCTCTTCGGCCACATCGAATCCGGTGCTGACGAACTCGGTCACCGCCGCGGTGAGCTCCGCCGGATCCACCGCGACCGGATGCAGGTCCAGGGTGATGTCCTCGCCCGCCACGATCACCTGGACCGGCGTGCCGCCGTGCTCTGGGTAGCGGGTGCGCAGCGACTCGTGCCTGCGCACCACGTCGGCGACCGCCAGCTGCAGCGCCTCCACGTCCAGGGCACCGGTGAGCCTGATGGCGATCGGCAGGTTGTAGGCCGCCGAGGCGGTGTCGTACTTGTTCAGGAACCACATGCGCTGCTGCGCGAACGACAGCGGCACCAATTCGTCGGCGGCCCGCTCGCGGGCGACCAAACGCGCCCGGGCGGCACCGTCGGCGTGCGATTCCACCCGCGCGGCAAGGGCTTCCACGGTAGAGGCCTCGAACAGGGTGCGCACCGCGACGGTGGCGCCGAGCGCGGCGCCGATGCGGGCGACCACCCTGGTGGCGAT
>NZ_BDBA01000425.1 GCF_001612745.1 Nocardia amamiensis NBRC 102102
AGCCAGTACGCCGACGGCGACCTGGACGTCACCACACTCGGCTGAGCGCTTCCGTGCGGTGACCGGCCCCGCGTCACCACTTCACCATCGGCAGTGGTGACGTGGGGTTGGTTCGCAGCCGCCGCGCGGTCAGACGTACCAGCGTGCGGTGAAAGCCGTGGTTGGGATAGCGTTTCGCCAGGTCGCGGTAGGCGCGGCGGGAGACGCCGAACCGGCCGAGCGGCCCGCGTCCGACGTCGATGGCATCGGCGCGGCGGAAGATCTCGACCGGGTCGTGCGGCGGACCGGCGGGACGAATCCGGTGGTGCTCGTTGATCATCGACACGACCAGGCCGGTCAGGTCGGCGCGGTCGATGCTCGACAGCCAGGCTCGGGCCAGGTCGCAGGAGGGGCCCAGATAGTCGAAGGTGCCCGCGGCCCAGATGCCGATATCGTGCAGGGTGGCCGCGGTCAGGTATTCCTCGCGAGCGCTCGGCCGGGGTTGCTGGTCGGCGGCCAGCAGATCGCACAGCGCCAGGACGCGCAGGACGTGGTTGGTGTAAGCGGCGCGGTCCGCCCCGAGCTGTTGCTGCCACGGCGCCAGCCTGGCTTCGACCTCATCCCGAAGATCGTTGCTGCTCATGGCGGTTCACCCTACGCGCGCATGGCGGCTGGGAACGGTGGCGACGCGCGGGCATGCCGGACCTCTTCGCGCGAACACCCGGCGCGGACCGAAACGGTTGCCGCGCCGGGTGTTCGATTCGCGCCGATCAGCAGTTGCGCAGTTCGGGGCTCTGGTTGAGCAGTTGCGCCCTGGTGCCGATGAACGTGGTGTAGGTGTCGCCGCCGACCGCGGACAGCGGGAACGCCGCGACCCGGTGGCAGTTCTGGAAGGCGAGCTTCACCCCGAAGTGCCGCTCGAGTCCGCCGCGGATGGCGTCGGAAGCCATGGCGCGCAGCAGCTGGCCGCGGGCCACCTCGTCCGGCGGCGCGACGGTGTTGTCGGCGAATTCCGCGGTGCCGGACCGCAGTTCACCGGCCACCCGGCTGACGACCTCCCAGGCGTAGGGCAGCGAAGTGCGCACGACCTCGACGAAGTCGGCGTCGTCGACCTCGCCGCGCTCGGCGCGTTCGAGTAGGGCGGTGGGGACATCGAGGGACATAACGCTCTCCTCCAGTGCTGGACGTGATGCGATGCGACCCGAGTCTAATCGAAAGTCGTTGTCAACTACACTGGATTCGGCGCGAAAGTGCTTTTTCCAGTGCGGCTTTCGTGTCCGCAGCCAGCGTGCGGACCAAGTCGGCCGCTGGCGTTTCCGGTGCCAGCGCATGGGTTTGACCGGCCCAGAGGTTGACTGCGTCGGCATTTCCCGCCGCCCGTGCCGCGGCCCGCAACGGCGCGGTGGCGTAGTGGATCTCGGGGTACCCGGCCGGTGCGGTGGCGGTGTGCTCGAGTAGGAATCGGTTCCGCAGCCCGCGCGCCCTGCGTCCGGTGAAAGCGCGGGTGAGCATCGTCGGAGTGTCCGCGGTGACGGCGGTGCGATGCACCGGATTGGTGCCTGCCTCGGGGCAGCGTAGGAACACGGTGCCCAGCTGGACGGCCGTGGCGCCC
>NZ_BDBA01000426.1 GCF_001612745.1 Nocardia amamiensis NBRC 102102
AAGCTTGTTGTTTAACCAGTTCGGCGGGGTTTGGTGCCCTTCTTGTGGTGTTCCGGTCGGGTGTATGCCTCGCCGGTGGCCAGGATTCGTCCGACGTCGGGTCGGGCGGCGCGGTGGCTGTTCTTCGAGCCGGAAGGTCGTCCCGGTCCCGGGTGGGTGGGTTTCGGTGCAGCGGCTGGAGAGCTGGTCTTCGCGCGGATGTTGCGAAACCCGCGCCGGACCCGTGCGGGTGTAAGCTTTTGTGGCGCAGCGGGTTTCTCCCACGGTCGGCGCAGATCGGTGGCCAGTGGGCGGCCCAGGCGGAGCTGGGTGTAGGCCACCAGGATGAGCCAGGTCCAACGGTCGGCCGCCTCGGGGCTGCGCAGCCGTGGCCGTGTCCATCCGAGGGTTTGCTTGAGCATCCGGAATGTGTGCTCGATGTCGAAGCGGCGCAAGAACATTTGCCAGCAGCGGTCGATGTCAGCGGCGGTGGCGTCGACGCCCGACCACCACAGCCACACCGGTTTGTTGACCCCGCCGCTAGGCAGGTGGTCGACGGTCAGCCGGATGGCGGTGCCCTCGATGATCGGCAACGGCCCGTCGTGGCCGACCCAGGCCGAGCGGCGGGTGAGCATCGGATGCAGCCGGTTCCACGCCTGTGCAGTCGCCGTCCCGTAGAGGCGGGTTTCGGTGCTGGTCACGATGTGTTCGGTGCCCCAGGTGGCGGGGTCACCGAACACGAACTCGTCACCGTGCTTGGGCGGTCGGCCGCCTTTCGGGTCGTGGCGACGCGGTGGGGTCGCCCGGCGCAGCACCCGGTCCGACCTCATACGGGCCAGGATCTGCACTGGCAGATCCACCAGCAGGTGGGCGATGCGCGGCGCGTCGTATCCTGCATCGAGCACGACGAGGATCTCCAGATCACCCTCGCGTCACTGCCCGGCGGTGATCAGGCGTTGCACGACCTCACGGATCTGGGCGATGGTCACCGCGGCGACATCGGCCCCAGGCGCCAAGCGCAACGCGTCCAGCGGAGCGGTCCACGAACTACGCCCGGTTTCCAGGGCCACCACGATCGAATACGGCCAGCCCGGGATCATCCGGTGCTCGTTCTTGCCGCGCCCGTAGGTGTGGCAGAACGAGCGATCCGGGCAGGTCGCGCCGTCCGGGCGCAGCCACGGTGACACGTCCACAGCCAGCACCAGACGGCCATCAGCGGCACGCGGCAACCGCAACCCTGCCAGCGCCGTCCGCAGCCGGGTGACCTGCACCCGCCCGCAGTTCACCGCGTCATACAACGCACCATGCCCACGCCGATGCTCCGGTGCCAGCGACAACCCCGCCAGCGAACGAACCGGCCCCTCGGCACACAACACCGCGTCGCACAGTTCGAACAACGCATCCGCCCGTCCGGTCAGGCATTCGTAGAACTCCCGCCGGAACGCCACCAACTCCCCGAGCGGGCCTTCGCACCCGTCGTCACGCATACTGATCACCGCAGCCCTTGGCTCGAACTTCCCTGTCTCGCAGCAGGAATCATCGACCAAGGGCTGCTCACATGATCAACCGGGGGCACACTACTGACTCCCGGAGGTTAAAAGGCAAGCT
>NZ_BDBA01000427.1 GCF_001612745.1 Nocardia amamiensis NBRC 102102
CGAGTGAGGAGCACCCTTCTGGTGCGGAAGTCTATCTCGCCGTATCCGGCGTTGGTCGCCGACGGTTACGGTTGCGGGGTCGTGTCCCAGGCCGGGGCGGTGCTGTTGCTGCGTACTGCGGAGCGGGTTGGCCTGGTCGGTGGCTTGTCGGCGGTGCTGGCGCCGTGGCGCAAACCGATGGCCACCCACGATCCGGGCAAGATCGTGGCCGATCTGGCGATCTCGCTCGCGATCGGCGGTGACTGTGTCTCGGACCTGGCGCTGCTGCGGGCCGAACAGGGCGTGTTCGGTCCGGTGGCGTCGGACCCGACGGTGTCGCGGCTGGTGACGGTCCTGTCGGCCGACGCACCAAAAGTGTTGGCGGCCATCGCTTCTGCGCGCTCCGACGCACGCGCGCAAGCGTGGACGCTGGCCGGCGAGCACGCCCCCGATCACGGCATCGACGCCGAGCATCCGCTGCTGATCGATCTCGATGCCACCTTGACCGACGCGCACTCGGAGAAGGAACTGGCGGCACCGACATTCAAGCGTGGCTTTGGTTTTCACCCGCTGTGGGCGTTCATCGACCACGGTGAGACCGGCACCGGCGAGCCCGCCGCGGCGATGCTGCGGCCGGGCAACGCCGGGAGCAATACCGCCGCCGACCACAAACAGGTGTTGCACGAAGCCCTCGCCCAGCTGCCGTGGAACCCGTCGTGGCGGATCGGGCGGAAAGTGCTGGTGCGCACCGACTCCGGCGGCGGCACCCACGAATTCCTCGACTACTGCCACCGCCGCCGGATGCAGTACTCGATCGGATTCACCCTCACCGACGAGATCGTCGAAGCCATGGACTCCTACCTGACCGCCGCCGATTGGACACCGGCCTACGACGCCGACGGCGAAGTCCGCGACGGCGCCTGGCTCGTCGAAGCCACCGGCATCGCCGAGTTGTCCGGATGGCCGCCCGGGATGCGGTTGATCGTCAGAAGAGAAAGGCCGCATCCCGGGGCGCAGCTACGGTTCACCGACCGCGACGGACACCGGTTGACCGCGTTCGTCACCAACACCACCAAAGGCCAACTGCCGGACCTGGAACTGCGCCACCGCCGCCGGGCTCGCTGCGAGGACCGTATCCGCGCCGCGAAAGACACGGGCCTGCGGAACCTGCCGTTCCACAGCTTCGACGCCAACCGCATCTGGCTCGCGCTCATCATGCTCGCGATGGATCTGGCGGCCTGGATGCAGACCCTCGCCTTCGGCGACCACCCGGCTCGCCGCTGGGAAGCGAAAAACCTACGGCTGCGGCTGTTCTCGATTCCCGCCCGCCTGGCCCGCCACGCCCGGCGCGTCCACCTGCGCCTGTCGGCCCACAACGCCTGGACCAGCCTCGCACTCACCGCCTTCACCCGCCTGGCAGCGACCTGACCAGCAAGAATCCGCTCCTACGACACCGAACGACCACCACCGGGCCCGTGGAACCCGGCAGCCAGCCCGCTGACCCGGGCCGGTCAACCACACCCACCAGCCCGAATACCATCTGAAAATCCCAATCCGAACCCGATCACGCCGGGCCGCAGGCCCGACGAAAGATCGAGG
>NZ_BDBA01000428.1 GCF_001612745.1 Nocardia amamiensis NBRC 102102
TTGAGGGGGACAAGAGCATGCCATGTGAAACCAGCGGCCGGGTCCAGGCGTCAGGGACGGTGTGCTGGGAGACCCGCGCGACATGGTGAAGGCTGGATTGCTTGAAGCCCAATCTCCAGCGATGGAACTTCGCATCCTCCGGAAACGACGTCTGAAACTGGTGCCCGTGTCCTGCCCTGGTGATGAAGCATAGCCGGGGCAACCTTCCGGATGCTGGGGCGATGCCCAGTGAGGGCATTGAAGGAGATGAGTGGGCCGCCTACCTCGCGCTGTCACGTATGGCGGAGACGAACGTGGGATCGCCTACGGGACGCGAGTCCTATGGCGACGGAGGCCTCATAGTAGTCGCCGGAGTCACGCCCGGCCGAGGCGGACGGGAAAGCCGTCCACAGGGCGAAGGGGGCCAGGTGATTCGAACACTCGATGATCGGGAGGTATGCGAAATGCAGGACGCCGAAACGGTTCTGGGTGTTCTTCGTGAGCGCGGCAGCCGGTGGCTGCCATGCACGCAACTGTATCGGCAACTGTTCAACCCGCAGTTGTATCTACTGGCTTACGGCCGCATCTACTCCAACAAGGGGGCGATGACGCCGGGGGTCACGCAGGAAACCGTGGACGGTATGTCGATGACGAAGATCGACCGCATCATCGACGCGATGCGCCACGAGCGCTACCGATTCGCGCCGGTGCGGCGGACGCTGATTCCGAAGAAGAACGGAAAGATGCGTCCGTTGGGACTGCCGACCTGGTCGGACAAGCTGGTCGGCGAAGTGGTGCGCCTGCTGTTGGAGGCGTATTACGAGCCGCAGTTCTCCGACCGTTCTCACGGGTTCCGGCCCAGAAGAGGCTGTCACACCGCGTTGCGGGAGATCGCCAACACCTGGACCGGGACCGCGTGGTTCATCGAGGGAGACATCGCCGACTGTTTCGGGTCGCTCGACCACGAGATCATGATCTCGATTCTGTCGGAGAAGATCCACGACAACCGGTTCCTGCGGCTGCTGCGCAACATGCTGAGGGCCGGATACCTCGAGGACTGGACCTGGCACGCGACACCCAGCGGCGCGCCGCAGGGTGGTGTCGCCTCACCGATCCTGTCCTCGATCTATCTGCACAAGTTGGACCAGTTCGCCGAGACGGTTCTGATTCCGGAATACACCCGAGGCACGCGCAGGGCCCGCAACCCTGCCTACCTGGAGGTCGCGAACGCACTCGCGCGCCCGCAGGCGTGGTGATCGTGTCGAGGCCGCGCGGCTCCGCAAGCATATGCAGAGCCTGCCCAGCCAGGATCAATACGATCCGGGCTACCGGCGGCTGAGATATATCCGCTACGCCGACGACCACCTGCTCGGGTTCATCGGACCCAAGGCCGAAGCCGAGGAGATCAAACAACGCCTGGCGGTGTTCCTGCGCGATGATCTCGCGCTGGAGTTGTCGCAGGACAAGACCTTGATCACGCACGCCCGGACCGGGCGAGCCCGGTTCCTCGGCTACGACATCGGAGTGCAACGTGACGACAGGCAACGCGCCCGCAACGGCCATCGCGGCGTGAACGGGG
>NZ_BDBA01000429.1 GCF_001612745.1 Nocardia amamiensis NBRC 102102
CGCCGACCCGCTCCAGGCCGAGCACGTCGGCGAACACCGCGGCCACGGTCTCCTGCACCGGGGTGACCGGCGCGCGGAAGGCACGCGCCTGCGCCGTCGGGGCGGGCAGCGCGCGGCGGTCCAGCTTCCCGTTGACGGTCAGCGGAATCCACTCCAGCCGCACCACGGCCGAAGGCACCATGTAGGACGGCAGCTGCTCGGCCGCGCCGTCGCGGACCACGTCGAGCACCGGCTCGACGCCCGGTTCGCCCACCACGTAGGCGACGATCCGCTGATCGCCGGGCTGGTCCTCGCGCACGATCACCGCGGCCTGAGCGATGCCCGGCTGGGCCAGGATCGCCGATTCGATCTCGCCGAGTTCGATGCGGAAGCCGCGCACCTTCACCTGGTCGTCGGCGCGGCCCAGGTACTCCAGCTCACCGTGCCGGTTCCAGCGCGCGAGGTCACCGGAGCGGTACAGCCGCCCCCCCGGTGCGTCGCCCATGGGGTTGGCGACGAAGCGCGTAGCCGACAGGTCGGGACGACCGAGGTAGCCGCGAGCCAATTGCGGGCCCGCCACATACATTTCACCCGCGACACCGACCGGCACCGGACGCAACCGGTTGTCCAGCACGTACACCCGCAGACCCGCGATAGCGCGGCCGACCACGCTGCCGGAGGCGGCGGCGATGGTCGCGGCGTCCAGCGCGCGGTAGGACACGTGCACCGTGGTCTCGGTGATGCC
>NZ_BDBA01000430.1 GCF_001612745.1 Nocardia amamiensis NBRC 102102
CCATCGCCGTGGCGCGCCACCCAATCCGACAGCCTGCGCAGCTCCAGCGCCTCACCGCCGAACACCACGTAACGCAGCGCCAGTGGCGCGGCGCCGGGCGCGGCGTTCCGGTCTGCCTCGGCCAGCTGGTAGAACGCGGACGGCGTCTGGTTGAGCACCGTGACGCGTTCGGCGCGCAGCAGTTCCAGGAACTGCTCCGGCGAGCGTGAGGTGTAGTAGTCGACCACCACGAGGGTGCCGCCGAACAGCAGCGGGCCCCACAGCTCCCACACCGAGAAGTCGAAGGCGTAGCTGTGGAACAACGTCCAGGTGTCCTCGGGCCCGAAACCGAAGTCGCGGTCGGTGTTCGCGAACAACCGCACCACATTGCGGTGCGCCACCGCGACGCCCTTCGGGCGGCCGGTCGAGCCGGAGGTGTAGATCACGTACGCGACGTTGTCCGGCGTGAGCGCGGCGTTCCGGTCGGCGTTGGTGATCGGCGCGTCGTCGGCGTCTTCGATATTGCCGGTCTCCACCGCGAAGCCGTCCAGCACCACGGCGGGCAGCCCGTCCGGGACAGCGACCTGCACCGTGGAATCGAGCACCACGCTGGTCGGCCGGGAATCGGCGAGCACGTAGGCGATGCGGTCGGCCGGGTAGGTCGGGTCCACCGGCACGTAGCCGGCACCGGTCTTCACCACGGCAAGCAGCGCGACCACCAGGTCCAGCGACCGCGGCAGGATCACCGCGACCAGCGTCTCCGGCCCCGCGCCGTCGGCGATCAGCCTGCGCGCCAGCACATTCGCACGCCGGTCCAGCTCCGCGTAGGTCAG
>NZ_BDBA01000431.1 GCF_001612745.1 Nocardia amamiensis NBRC 102102
CAATACCAGTGACTTAAGGATGGTCGGATTTCGGCGTTGTGTGGGCTGCCTGGGTGGTTGATGCGGTGCGCCAGTGCGGGGCGATGGTGACGGCGTCGATTGGATTGGATTGTCGCGGAACAGGTTTGCGGTGTTGATCGCGTTTGGCCTTGAAGCCGGACATCTTGCGTTTGACAACGCGGGGGTTGGTGCGTCCGCGTCGGGGTGGCAGCAGGTGGCGGGCGATCTCGCGCAGGCCCTCGGCCAGTGCTGTAGCGAGGCAGTCAGGGGGAAAAACCCGCCTGCGCGGTCACCTGCCGGCGCGCGAGGCGGATGCTGCGGGTGAACGATAACCGGTCGGCGTCGATAGCCGCGGCGTCGGCGGTTTCGTGCATCAAGGTGCGGATGGCGTAGTGCACCAGCAGGTGCCCCCAGACCTCCTGCTCGACCCCTTCGGGTGATCGCGATCGCAGCACCTGCGCCGGTCCGCGTTGATGGGTCTTCAACTCATCGAGTGCAGTCTCGATCTCCCAGCGCTCGTGATACAGCGCGGCCAGCTCGGTCGCCGGTGCCGCGGCGGGATCCAGGATCGTTGTGATCAACCGGTAGGGCGTCTGCTGAGCGGGGAACCCTGGTCCTTCGAGGGTGTACTCGATCACTCGCACTCTGGTCGGGTCGGCGCGTTTGCGGTGATCTTTCGCCTCCACGATCTCCGACAGATACGAGCCATCGGGCAATTCCTCGACCACCGGCAGGATGAGATGGGATCGGATGCACCACAACAGATCCGCACCACCTGCACACGCCGCACGCCACAGTTGCACACCTGTGAAACCTCGGTCGGCCAGCAGCAGATCACCACGACCCAGATGTTCGAACAGCCCACGGGCCAGCACCGGTTCAGCGGTGGTGAACGGCCCCAGCGCCGCTGCGGTGATCGCATGAGTACCGCACTCGGCCAGCGCCACCATCCGCACCTGCGGATACGCGCACCGCTCGGTGCGATGTGTCTTCGGCCGCCCGAAATGCTGCGCGTTCTCGGCACTGTCGGGGACATCGAAGGTTGTGCCGTCCACGGCGACCAGCCGCCAGCCCCGATACCAGCCACCAGGGGTCGATTCGGTCGCCAGCGGCCGGGCGACCTCGGCGAACAACGCCTTCAACGGCATCGGCCCCAGCTTCACCCGTGCTCGCGAAATCGCCGCCGTGGTCGGCACCTGCCACGCACCCGACCAGCGCTTGGCCCACACCAGACCCTGCGTGAGCAGCCGAGCGACCTCCTCGTAGCCCTGACCGGAGAACAGACACATCGCCAGCACGAAATACACCACCACCCGCGGCGGCAGCAACCGCCTCCGCTGCCCCACCCTGCCACAATCGGCCACCACACGATCCACCAACTCCGGCGGAAAGGTCTTTGTCAGCAGCCCGACCGCGATGCGGTCGGACAACCGCTCCTCGGTCTCCGTCTTGACCTGCCCAGGCCTCGGCATCCACACACCTCCGGCCGCAGACCCTACCAGCAATGAAGTCTTAAGTCACTGGTATTGAGG
>NZ_BDBA01000432.1 GCF_001612745.1 Nocardia amamiensis NBRC 102102
ATGGCCGAGCGTCGGGTACTGGAGATCCAAACCAAGCTGCACCGTTGGGCCGGTGATGATCCTCATCGCAGGTTCGATGATCTGTTCAATCTCGTCGCCGATCCCGCGTTCTTGCTGGTGGCGTGGGATCGGGTGCGGAACAACAGGGGCGCACGCACGGCCGGAGTGGACGGAGAAACCGCCCACTACATCGAGGCCGAACGCGGGACCACCGAGTTCCTGGCTCAGCTGCGGGTCGATGTGAAAGCCCGAAGTTTCCAGCCTCTTCCGGTCCGGCAGCGAGCGATTCCCAAGGCAGGCGGCAAGCTTCGCTATCTGGGGATCGCGACGATCCGCGACCGAGTGGTCCAAGCGTCCTTGAAACTGGTACTCGAACCGGTGTTCGAGGCGGATTTCCGCCCGTGTTCCTACGGGTTCCGCCCGAACCGCCGTGCTCATGACGCGGTGGCCGAGGTGCATCATTTCGCGTCCCGCTCGTATGAGTGGGTGGTGGAGGGAGACATCAAAGCCTGCTTCGACGAAATCTCGCATCCGGCACTCATGGACCGGGTGCGCAGAAGAATCGGGGACAAACGCGTTCTGGCGCTGGTGAAAGCATTTCTGAAGGCGGGCATCCTCACCGAGGACGGCACGCTGGCCGACACCAGTGCGGGTACTCCGCAGGGGTCGATCCTTTCCCCGTTGCTCAGCAACGTAGCCTTGTCGGTCTTGGACGACTTCGTCGCCCAAGCGCCCGGAGGCCCGGCTGCCAGCAACTACGAGCGGGCCAAGCGGCGGCGTCACGGTCTGCCCAACTACCGGCTCTGCCGGTACGCGGATGACTGGTGCCTGGTCGTATCGGGCACCAAGGCGCACGCCGAAGCCCTCAAGGAAGAGATCACCGAGGTCCTGACGACGATGGGCCTGCGCCTATCGCCGGAAAAGACCCTGGTCACCCACATCGACGAAGGTCTCGACTTTCTCGGCTGGCGCATCCAGCGGCACCGGAAAACGGGGCACGAACAAACGCTACGTCTACGTCTACCCGGCCAAGAAGGCGCTGGTCGCTGTCAAGGCCAAGATCAAGGCGTGGTGCCGCAAGGGCACGAACCTGCCGCTGAAGGTCCTGCTCATCCATCTCAACCGGATGCTGCGGGGCTGGACCGCGTACTTCAAGTTCGGATGCTCGAACGCGACCTTCAGCTACCTGCGTGCCTATCTCTGGCAGGAGATCGTCAGGTGGCAGGAACGCAAGCATCGGCGAACCCCCTGGAAACAACTACGCCGACGCTACGGCATCTGGCCCGGCGACGGCGGCGTGACACTTTTCGACCCCGCCCGAGTCAGCGCCAAGCGCTACTACTACCGGGGCACGAAGATCGCGTCGCCGTGGCCGAGTGCGGCATGAGGCAAACATCCACTGCCCGAAGGGATTTGTGGAGAGCCCGGTGCGCTTGGCGGCGCACGCCGGGTTCGGGAGGCGGCTCGGAGAGACCCACCGGCGGCAACGTCGGCAGGGCGCTCCGAGTCGACCTCACCGTCA
>NZ_BDBA01000433.1 GCF_001612745.1 Nocardia amamiensis NBRC 102102
TGCCGACGTCGGCATAAGTGGACGACATCGGCATGCTGCCGGTGGGCCCGGATGCCGCCGAAGCGTTCTACCGCGTGATCGACGACGCATACGAGCGCCGGTCCATTGCGGTGACCAGCAATATTCACCCATCGGGATTCGACACGATCATGCCCAAGACCTTGGCCACCGCGGCAGTCGATCGGCTCCTGCACCACGCGCATCTCGTGCTGACCAAAGGCGATTCCCACCGGCTCGCCGAAGCCCTCGCCGGCAAGGGGGTGATGCCATTGGCCTGACAACTCACCCGGAGAACCGATGTCCATCGGCCCGGAGAACTGCTGTCCGCCCAGCCGGACCACCCAAGTCCGCCCACCCGGAAGTCCCAATGTCCGTTGACAGCTCATACGATCGGCGCGGTGTTTGCGTTGAACAACACCCGGTTCAACTGCCAGTCGACCGCGGCCGACCTTTGCGCCTCGACACAAGCAGCGCTGACAGCATCACTGGGCGTCAAAAGATGTCGGACAGAACGCTATTCGAAGGAGCCGCTTGAAAAAAGCTCTGCCGCAGTGATATTCGCCAACATGAAAGCGGTCGGTAAGCAACCGTAGGGAGTTCCCCCATACCGCGCGAGTTGGGACTTTGGGAGTGTCAGCTGATGGCCGACTTGTCAACGTCTCGACGTTCGCGCGGTGACCGCATCTGCTTCTGCGGCAGTCCGGGTTTCGCAATGACTGGTAGTCATGCAGGACTCATCAGGGCAGTCGCGGCGGACCAGCTGGCAATCAACCCGCACACGTCTTCTTCCGAAGGCTGCAGCCGACGGGCGTGTGGCGGTCCCGATCTTCGTCCCGCCACGATGGGGTCGTGCGGCGTTGACCGGTTGTGACCTATGCGTCTACGGGTCCGCTGCACCCGGACTGCCTAGACCTGGCCTGAGCTTTGCCGAGCAGATGCAGGCGGGAATTGAACGAAGCGAGGATAGCGCCGGTTCTGACCATCGGATGCTGCGGCACACGATCCGCGCTATGGCCGTGGTCAGCCTCACGGAGACGGAGTGGATTCGCCGGGTGCGAGCGACGGGCACCATGTTGCAGCCGCGAGTCAACGTGGTCGACGGCTACGTCGCGGGATACATGACCCAATGGCGCGATCCACGCAGCGCGCGGCTCGGGCCTCTGATTACTGATCTAGTGCCGCGTCCGGATAAGTTGCTGCGGTAAGCGGGTGTCGGCTTGCTCTGGCGTCCGGGGCCGGTGATGCTGCCGGTGGAGGTGGTGCCGGTGGCTCGGAAGCCGGATGTGTTCGTCAGAGCGGTGACCCCGGAGGAAGGCCGGAAGCTGCAGCAGATCGCGCGGCGCAGTAAGCAGCCGGTGCGGATGCGGCGCGCGGTCGTGGTGATGGCCTCGGCGCAGCATCAGTCGGTGCCGCTGATCGCGAGGTTGATGCAGGTGTCGGAATCGTATGTGCGGCAAGTGATTCACGACTTCAACGAGAAGGGGTTCGAGGCGCTGGACCCAAAATGG
>NZ_BDBA01000434.1 GCF_001612745.1 Nocardia amamiensis NBRC 102102
AGCGCCGACTCGATCTCGCCGAGCTCGATACGCAGACCGCGCAGCTTCACCTGGAAGTCGGTGCGGCCCAGGTACTCCAGCTCACCGTCTTCGGTCCACGCGACCAAGTCACCGGTCCGATACATGCGCTCGGCGTCGCCGAACGGGTTGGCCACGAAACGCTCGGTGGTCAGGTCGGGACGGCCCACATAGCCGTGCGCCAGCTGCGCACCCGCCAGGTACAGCTCGCCGGCCACGCCGACCGGAACCGGCCGCAGCCGCGAATCCAGCACGTACACCTGCGTGTTGAACACCGGAGCGCCGATCGGCACCGAGACGATGTCGTCCTCGGTCACCTCATGGAAGGTGACATCGACCGCGGCCTCGGTCGGACCGTACAGATTGTGCAACCGCGCACCGGTCAACTCACGCAACCTCTGCGCGGTCACCGCCGGCAACGCCTCACCAGAAGCGAAGACATTACGCAGACTCGTGCATTCGGCCGCGCGCTCTTCGGCCACGAACACCGACAGCATCGACGGCACGAAGTGCACCGTGGTGACCTGCTCGTCGACGATCAGGCCCGCCAGGTACGCGGGATCGCGATGACCGTCCGGCTTCGCGACCACCAGCCGCGCACCGACCTGCAACGGCCAGAAGAACTCCCACACCGACACGTCGAACGTCGCCGGGGTCTTCTGCAACACCACGTCATCGGCCGCCAAGCCATACTCGGCGTGCATCCACACCAGACGGTTGACGATCGCCGCGTGCGACACCGCCACACCCTTCGGGCGGCCGGTCGAACCGGACGTGAAGATCACGTACGCGGTGTTGGCCGGACGCAACGGCTTGTGCCGATCGGCGTCGGTCAGCGGCTCGCCGGAGAACTCCGACAGATCCAGCTGGTCGATCTCGATCGCCCGCGTCGCCCCGGCGTCGAACTCGTCGCGCGAGGTGGTCAGCACACAGACCGGCCGCGCGGTCTCCAGGACGTACCGGATGCGGTCGGCCGGATGATCCGGATCCAGCGGCACATACGCGCCACCGGCGACGCTCACCGCGTACATGCCGACCACCAGATCGATCGAGCGCCGCATGCCGAGCGCGACCATCGCGTCCGGGCCGACGCCCAGCGAGATCAGATGGCGAGCCAACCGGTTCACCCGAGCGGCGAACTCGGCGTAGGACAGACTCGTCCCCTCGAACGTCACCGCGATCGCGTTGGGCGTCGCCGCCGCTTGGATGTCAAACAGCGAGACCAGGGTTTCGGCGGACACTGGGCGCGCGGTGTCGTTCCAGTCGACTAGTACCCGCTGAGTCTCGTGCTCATCCAGCAGTTGGATATCACCCACCGCGGTTTGCGGCGCGGCGACGGCGGCTTCGAGCACGCGCAGGTAGCGGCGGCCGAACTCGGCGACGGTCGGGGCGTCGAACAGGTCGGTGGCGAAGGAGATCACCGCGGCCATGCCCGCGGGCTCGCCGTGC
>NZ_BDBA01000435.1 GCF_001612745.1 Nocardia amamiensis NBRC 102102
AACCTCGCCGAGGCGGTGGACAAGACCGTCGTGGCCGAACGAGCCGCCCTGCGTGCCAGCGTGGACCAACCACCGCAACAGCCTGCCGCGCAGCCTATTACGTTACCGCCGGTCGCAGGCTCGAGGGGCGATTGACGACACGGACCCGGGAACGGTATGCCGCTGTCCGCGCTCGTGTCGAGCGCGGGGACAGTATCTCGGCGATCAGCCGCGAGCTGCGGCTGGACCGGAAAACGGTGCGCCGCTTCGCCCATGCCGACACAGCTGACCAACTGCTGGGCGCCGAGCGGGTCCGCGACAATCTGCTCGACCCGTTCAGAGCCCACCTGCACGAGCGACTGAACGCGGGTTGCCGCGACGCCGCGGCGCTCGCGGCCGAGATCCGGGCGCTGGGGTATCGCGGCAGCATCCGCACCGTCCGCCGCTATGTGCAGCCGCTGCGTGAACACCTGCCGTTGCCTGCCCCGATTCCGGCGCCGCCGACCGCGCGCCAGGTTGCTCGGTGGATGACGTGTCGCCCGGACCGGCTCACCGACGGCGATCGCGCGCAGCTGAAGCAGGTTCTGGAATGCAGTGAGGTGCTGAGGGTGACGCATCGGCAGGTGCGCGAGTTCGCCGACATCATGAACACCCGCACCGGCAACCAGCGCATCCAGACCTGGATCACCAGAGTCATCCGCACCGGCGCGCCCGCGCTGCGGACGTTCGCTCGCGGCTTGCGTAACGACATCGCCGCCGTCACCAACGGCTTGACCCTGCCGCACAGTTCCGGCGCTGTCGAGGGCAGCGTGACGCGAATCAAGCACCTCAAGAGAAGTATGTACGGTCGTGCCAAATTCGACTTGCTGCGCATCCGGATCCTGCACCCCAACTGATCCCACGGCCGGGCGGAACCAGCCGGGCGGGGCTGGCAGGATGGGCCGGGTGGCGAACATGCGACGGCACACACCCGAACCCGAACCCGGCCCGATGCGGATCCAGCACACCCCGGGCATGGCAAATGAGATGATGCGCGAGCTCGCGCCGTTTCTGGCCGAGGAAGGCATCGACGTCGACAACATCGATGTCCCGGATCTGGAAACGTTGAACGCCGCGTTCGCCCGTGCGGTCGAGCGCCTCAACATGATCCAATCCACCCCCGTCGGCGCCGCCCGCGACAACACCCTCGCCACCCTGCGCGGGGTCGTCATCGCCCTGATCAACGGCGACGATGAGGCAGCGACCGAGCTACTCGACGCGATACCACCCACCGCCACCGGCCCGGACAGCGCCACCGTCTCCGGCAGCATCGGCGTCGGCACCGGCCTGCTCGACGACTGGCTGTCGGGCCGCAACCCCGACACACCGAAAGGGCTGGCCGCCGCCGTTCGCCTGCCCCGCGGGCACTGGATCGGCGAACGCGCCGCCACCGACCTAG
>NZ_BDBA01000436.1 GCF_001612745.1 Nocardia amamiensis NBRC 102102
AGGGAAACTACCGAAGCGGCGCAGCCTGACCCGTCAGGGGAAACGGCCGTGTCGAGCAGGCGCCGTGCGGTGAGCAGGATCCGCAGATCGTTGCGGTCGCCATTCGCGCGTGGTGAAGCGACGCGTGATGCGTCCTGTCCCAGAACGGATCTGGCGGCGGACTCGGCATCGATGCTGTCGGACTTGCCGTTGACGGCTTGTTGCTTTCGGGAAGGCGGTCGGACTTCTCCGACTGGTATGCCCGCCGCTGCGAGGGCGGTGGTGAGCCCGGCTCCGTAGGAAGAGGTGCCCTCGACAGCGGCGAACACCGTGCCAGTAGTGCGGCGACCGATCCAGGCGATAGCCCGCGCGAGTCCAGCACGGTGGGTGGGGAATTCACCCGAGTCGGTGACAGCACCAGTGCGGGTTTCGATGATGACGAACATGTGGGTGCGGGCGTGGGTGTCCGCTCCGATCACGTAGTCATAAAGCTCGGCGATGCACGCCATTCAAGGTCCTCTCGGTGGTCGGGCCAGCGGGGCGCTGGACGGGATCACTCGGAGGCACCTCTGTAACGGGTCACACCCGAAAGAGTGGACAATCTTCTGATCAGGCCATCCGGGTGGGTAGTCCAACGCCCGACCCGCCGCGCGGACAAGTCATTTTCAAGACACCCGAAGGTCAGGGTCGGATATACCCAGAGTCACGCGCGACGAGCCGAAGCGTCAGCCTGCCAGCCGATCTCGGACCGGCCACGACCATTACAGATCTACCCGCTCGTCCGCGAATTGGCCGCCGGCGGGATCCCCGTCACGGTGACGTGCCGGGTATTGGGGCTGGCCCGTCAGCCGTTCTATCGGTGGTTGGCCGAGCCGGTCACCGACGCCGAACTCGACCAGGCATACCGGGCCAACGCGCTGTTCGACGCTCACCGCGACGATCCCGAGTTCGGTTACCGGTTTCTGGCTGATGAGGCCCGCGCCGCCGGTGAACGGGCGCTGGCCGCGAGGGTGCCGTTTCGGTGGTTCACCGCGGATGAAGCCTACGGCCAGGTCAAGTACTTGCGGGTTTTGGCTCGAGCAACACGACATCGCTCACGTGCTGGCCACCCGCCGCAACGACACCCTGATCACGACCGGCTTCGGCCAGGCCCGCGCTGACGAGCTCGTCGCCGCGCTCCCGGCCCGAGCCTGGCAGCGGATCTCCGCCGGTGCCGGTGCGCACGGGCCCCGCGACTACGACTGGGCGAAAGTCCCGATCCGCATCGGCTGGAAAACCGGCCGCGGGCACTGGCTACTGGCACGGCGCAGCATCGCCGAACCCGCCGAGATCGCCTACTACGTCTGCTACGGTCCGCGCCGGTCCACGATCGCTGATCTGGCGTGGATCGCGGGGTCACGGTGGCGGATCGAAGAGTGTTTGTGCGCCACAA
>NZ_BDBA01000437.1 GCF_001612745.1 Nocardia amamiensis NBRC 102102
GCTCAGTTAGCGGTTCGGTTGGTGTGTCAATCGAATGATGTTGTGGTGCTTGGTATGCCGTGATGTGGGACAGCGGAGCTCCTGGTAGAAGAGGTTTGTCACTCCAAGACAATTCTTCACTGGGAGCTCCGCTGTCGTATCAGTCTGTCATCAACCGGCGCGGCGTGGTGGCCGCGGGTGTGTTCGCGCCGGGTCGTCTGGGGGAACTGACCCGGATCGTGTCGTTCGACCTGGTCGATGCGGCGCTGGAATCGGCCGGTGCGGTGCAGTCGCGGGTGCGGCTGCTGCCGTCACGGGTGGTGGTGTATCTGCTGCTGGCCGGGGCGTTGTTCTCCGGTGTCGGGTATCGGCAGGTGTGGGCGCGGTTGTGTGCCGGGCTGGCTGGTGGTGCGGGCGGGTGCCCGGGTTCCTCGGCGCTGTCGCAGGCGCTGCGGCGGGTGGGCCCCAAACCCTTGCAGGTGTTGTTCGACCTGGTGCGCGGGCCTGCCGCCGGAGCGGTGCGGTGGCGGGGACTGCTGGTGTGCGCGATCGACGGCACCAGCCTCTTCGTGCCCGACAGCGCGGCCAACGTGGCCGCTTTCGGTCGTCACGGTGGCGGCCACGCCCAAGCGGGTTATCCGATGCTGCGGTTGCTCGCGGTGGTGGCGTGTGGCACCCGCACCGTCGTCGATGTCGTGTTCGGCCCGTTGCGCACGGCCGAGACAGCGTACGCGCCAAGGCTTTCCGGGTGCCTGCGGCCGGGCATGTTGCTGCTGGCCGACCGGAACTTCGCGGTCACCGCGTTGATCGAGCAGATCACCGGCACCGGCGCGGATCTGCTGATCCGGGCCAAGCTCAACCGGCGCGTGCCCGCGATCACGCGGTGCAGCGACGGATCATGGCTGACTCGCGTCGGCACGGCAACCGTGCGCGTGATCGACGCCGAGATCGCCGTCCGCTGCGCCGACGGGCCCCGGCGGGTCGAGCGCTACCGGCTGATCACCAGCCTGACCGACGACAAGCGTTACTCTGCAAAGGAATTGGTTGATCTCTACCATCAACGGTGGGAGATCGAAACCAGCTATTTCGAGCTGAAATCGACCATTCTCGGTGGGCGGGTGCTGCGTGCCCGCACTCCGGCCGGGGTCGCGCAGGAGGTCTACGCCCTGTTGATCACCTATCAGGCACTGCGCACTGCCATAGCCGACACTGCCCTGGTCACACCCGGTTTCAGTCCCGACCGGGGGAGCTTCACCATCGCGGTGCACACCGCCCGCGATCAGGTCATCCACGCTGCCGGGGTCCTGACCACCACCACGATCGACCTGATCGGAGTCATCGGTGCAGCGGTCGCTTCCAGCCCGCTATCGCCACGCC
>NZ_BDBA01000438.1 GCF_001612745.1 Nocardia amamiensis NBRC 102102
TTAGTACTGCAACGGCACTCGGTTCGGGTAACGTGCCTGTGTGGTGGTGGATGTCGTTGCAGCGGAGCTGGATTCGTTGCATGCGCGGATCGGTGGTCGTTTCACGCGGTCGGAGCCGCGTGCCAGGGCTCGGGAGTATGTGACTGGGTTGGTCGCGGGGCTGGAGCGCAAGAACGGGTGGACGTTGGCCGAGGCCGCGGGGGCGGTGAGTCCGGACGGGATGCAGCGGTTGCTGCGTCGGGCGGACTGGGATGTCGATGGGGTGCGTGACGATGTGCGCGGGTATGTGGCCGAGCGGCTCGGTGATCGGGATGCGGTGTTGATCGCCGATGACACCGGTTTCCTGAAGAAGGGAGTTCGTTCGGCCGGGGTGCAGCGTCAGTATTCCGGCACGGCCGGTCGGACCGAGAACTGCCAGATCGGGGTGTTCCTGGCGTATGCGTCCCGGCATGGCCATGCTCTGGTGGACCGGGAGTTGTATCTGCCCGAGTCGTGGACCAACGACCGTGAGCGTTGCCGGGCCGCCGGAATCCCTGATGAGGTGGAGTTCGCGACCAAACCTCGGCTGGTGATGGCCATGCTGGAGCGGGCGTTGGCGGCGGGGGTGCTGTTTCGGTGGTTCACCGGCGATGAAGCCTATGGTCAGGTGAAGTATCTGCGGTTCTGGCTCGAACAGAACGACATCGCCCACGTACTGGCCACCCGCCGCAACGACACCCTGGTCACCACCGGATGGGGCCAGGCCCGCGCTGATGACCTCGTCGCCGCGCTCCCGGCTCGTTCGTGGCAGCGGATCTCGGCCGGTGCCGGTGCGCACGGGCCCCGCGACTACGACTGGGCACGTGTACCGATCCGGGTGATGTGGGCGCCGGGCCGCGGGCATTGGCTGCTCGCGCGGCGCAGCGTGTCCAATCCGGGCGAGATCGCCTACTACGTCTGCTACGGGCCCCGCCGGTCCACGATCGCGGACCTGGCCTGGATCGCAGGCACCCGCTGGCGCATCGAGGAATGCTTCCAACAGGCCAAGAACGAGACCGGCCTCGACCACTACCAGGCCCGCAGCTGGCGGGCCTGGTACGCCCACATCACCCTGTCCATGCTGGCCCTGGCCTGGCTCACCGGATCCAAAATCATTGCGGCAAAAGGGGAACCAACGACCGCTATCAAGACATGATCGCTCTCACGCTACCCGAGATCCGCCGCCTGACCATCGGCCTGCTCCTGAACTTCACCCGCAACACCGGCCAGCTCTGGGCTTGGTCGAACTGGCGCCGCCGCCGACAACACCAAGCCCGCCGCTCCCACTACCGACGACGAGGACATCCCCTCGAGTAAGTGCCGTTGCAGTA
>NZ_BDBA01000439.1 GCF_001612745.1 Nocardia amamiensis NBRC 102102
TACTGCAACGGCAGTCATGCCGGTAGTGTTCTGGTGTGGTTGTGGATGTTGTTGCAGCGGAGCTGGATTCGTTGCATTCGAGGATCGGTGGCCGTTTCACGCGGTCGGAGCCGCGGGGCCGGGCGCGGGAGTACGTGACCGGGTTGGTGGCGGGGTTGGAGCGCAAGAACGGGTGGACGCTGGCCGAGCGGGCCGGTGAGGTGAGCCCGGACGGGATGCAGCGGTTGCTGCGGTGGGCGGACTGGGACATCGACGGTGTGCGCGATGACGTGCGCTCCTATGTAGCCGAGCGGCTCGGTGACCGGGATGCGGTGCTGATCGCCGATGACACCGGTTTTTTGAAGAAAGGTTTTCGGTCGGCCGGGGTGCAGCGCCAGTACTCCGGCACGGCCGGTCGCACCGAGAACTGCCAGATCGGAGCCTTCCTGGCGTATGCCTCCCGCCACGGCCACGCCCTGGTGGATCGGGAGTTGTATTTGCCGGAGTCGTGGACCGAAGACCGTGATCGCTGCCGGGCCGCCGGTATCCCTGAGGAGGTGGAGTTCGCGACCAAGCCTCGTCTGGTGATGGCAATGCTGGAGCGCGCCTTGGTAGCTAAGGTGCCGTTTCGCTGGTTCACCGCCGATGAAGCCTACGGTCAGGTCAAGTACCTGCGGGTATGGCTTGAACAACACGACATCGCCCACGTGCTGGCCACCCGCCGCAACGACACCCTGATCACGACCGGCTTCGGCCAGGCCCGCGCTGAGGAGCTCGTCGCCGCGCTGCCAGCACGATCCTGGCAGCGAATCTCGGCCGGCCCCGGTGCGCACGGACCACGCGACTACGACTGGGCCAGAGTACCGATCCGCATCGGCTGGGGACCCGGCCGCGGGCACTGGCTGCTGGCTCGTCGAAGCATCTGCGACCCGGCCGAGATCGCCTACTACATTTGCTACGGGCCGCGCCGGTCCACGATCGCTGATCTGGCGTGGATCGCGGGGTCACGGTGGCGGATCGAGGAGTGTTTCCAGCAGGCCAAGAACGAAGCGGGCCTGGACCACTACCAGGTTCGCAGCTGGCGGGCCTGGTATGCCCACATCACCCTGTCCATGCTCGCCCTGGCCTGGCTTGCCGGATCGAAAGTCGTTGCCGCAAAAGGGGAAACAGCGACAGCGATCAAGACATGATCGCCCTCACGCTACCGGAGATCCGACGCCTCACGATCGCCCTGTTCCTGCCCGCTATCCACTGCACCCACCGCGTCTGGGCATGGTCCAACTGGCGCCGACGCCGACAACACCAAGCCCGCCTATCCCACTACCGACGACGAGGACACCCACTCACCTGACTGCCGTTGCAGTA
>NZ_BDBA01000440.1 GCF_001612745.1 Nocardia amamiensis NBRC 102102
CTTCGTGCCTGCCCAGCACGGTGTCGATCTCGCCGAGCTCGATGCGGAAACCGCGGATCTTCACCTGGAAGTCCGAGCGACCGACATATTCCACGACCGGTGCGCCAGAACGGTCACGACACCAGCGCACCACATCACCAGTTCGGTACAGACGTTCCCCGCGAGCACCGTATGGATCGGCCACAAATCGTTCGGCAGTCAAGGCCGGTCGCGCGAGATAGCCACGCGCAAGCTGGATTCCGCCGACATACAGCTCACCAGTGACGCCTTCAGGCACCGGGCGCAGGCGTGCATCGAGCACCAGTGCTCGCATACCGCGAATCGGGCCGCCGATCGTCACCGGATCGCCGGGCAGCAGCTGAGAACTGATATTGGTCGCGATAGTCGCCTCGGTTGGGCCATAGGCGTTGTAGAAGCGGCGATCACCCGAATTGTCGACCGCGGACCACTTGGCGACCAGGTCTGCCGATATCGCCTCGCCGCCAGCGATGATCACCTGCATGCTGGTCAGGGCGGCTGGATCCATCGAGGCCAGTACCGATGGCGTGATCAAACCAACAGTGACGCGCTCGCGAGCGATCAGCTCGCTGAGCTCCTCCCCACCGTAGGTGCCGGGCGGCACCACCACGAGTGTGCCAGCCGATCCGACGGCCAGCAGCAGTTCGAGTACGGAGGCGTCGAAGGACGGCGATGCGAACGCCAGCGCCCGCGAATTCCGATCGAGGCGATACAGTTCCACCTGTTCGGCGCTGAAGTTGGCTACACCAGCGTGGGTGACCGACACGCCCTTGGGCAGACCGGTAGAACCAGATGTGTAGATCACGTACGCGATGTTGTGCGCCCCGATCACTCCGCGCCGCTCGGATTCGCTGATCGGAAGGTCCGGCTGTGTATGGATCTCAGCCTCCAACGCGGGAGCGTCCATGGCTATCCAGCTTTGACCGCTTGTAAGCGGAGGCAGCGCGTCAGCTTCCGCGGCGATCGTGAGGCCGATTTGCGCACACGAATCGGACACCATGTGCGCAACACGGTCTGCCGGGTAAGCCGGATCCACCGGCATGAATGCAGCACCCGACTTGGCAACTGCCCACACCGCCAGCACCGACCGCATCGACCGCGGGACTGCCACGGCCACAATTACGTCCGGGCCAGCCCCCCGATCGATCAGGACCCGCGCCAATTGCGCGGAGATAGCATCGAGTTGTGCGTAGGTCATGGATCGGCCCTCAAAAATAACTGCCGAACCATCCGGATTCGCGGCCACAGCGGTCGCCATGAGATCCGGCAGCACCTGGAACGGCTCAGCTGGACCACCGACT
>NZ_BDBA01000441.1 GCF_001612745.1 Nocardia amamiensis NBRC 102102
AGGTCGAAGACGACCTCCCCGACCGGCAGCACACGCTGGTAACCGGTGCCCTCCACCTCGGGGTAGACGGTGCGCAGCGCCTCGTGCCGCGCGAGCACGTCGCGGATGGCCGCGCCCAGCGCGGCGACATCGAGCGCACCGGTCAGCCGCAACGCGACCGGGATGTTGTTCACCGCGGTCTGGTTGTCGAACCGGTTGAGGAACCACATCCGCTGCTGAGCCAGTGACAGCGGCACCAGCTCCGGCCGTTCCCGCGCCACCAGCGGCGCACGGCCGCCCTGTCCGGCAGCCGATTCCACCTTCGCGGCCAACGCCGCGACGGTGGACGCCTCGAACAGCACCCGCACCGGAACCTGCGTATCCAGCGCCTCGCCCAGTCGCGCCGCCACCTGGGTGGCGACCAGCGAGTTGCCGCCCAGTTCGAAGAAGTCGTCGTCCAGGCCGACCCGCTGCACGCCGAGCACCTCGGCAAAGGTATCGGCCACGATCTCCTGCACCGGCGTCGCGGGCGCGCGGAACACCTTGGCCTCGAAGACCGGTTCCGGCAGCGCCTTGCGGTCCAGCTTGCCCACTGGAGTGAGCGGAACGTGGTCGATCACCATGATCGACGAGGGCACCATGTAGGCGGGCAGGCGCTCTTCGACGTGCGCGGTCAGCGCCGCGACATCGATCGAATAATTCTGTGCCGCAAAGACATAGGACACCAGCGACACGGCGCCCGCGGTGTTCTTGTGCCCGAGGGTGACCGCGAAGTCGACGCTCTCGTGCGAGGCGAGCGCGGCGTCGATCTCGCCGAGTTCGATGCGGAAACCGCGCACCTTCACCTGGAAGTCGGAGCGGCCGACGTATTCGACCTCGCCGGTGCGGGTCCAGCGCGCTACGTCGCCGGTGCGGTACATCCGCGCACCGGGGACGTACGGGTTGGCGACGAACCGCTCGGCCGACAGGCCCGGCCGCGCGTGGTAGCCACGCGCGAGCTGGACGCCCGTCAGATACAGCTCACCTGTGACACCCACCGGAACGGGCCTGAGCTGGGCGTCCAGGATCAGCGATTGCATGCCGCGGATCGGGCCGCCGATGGTGACCAGATCACCGGGCGCGAGCGCGTCGCTTACGTTGCTTGCAATGGTGGTCTCGGTAGGCCCGTAAGCGTTATGGAAGGCGCGAGTCGTGCCATCTGCCAACTGAACCGCCCACTTTGCCACGAGCTCAGGTGGATACGCCTCGCCGCCCGCGATGACCACGCGCAAGCTGTCCTCCAGGCCATTCGGGTCGAAGGTGGCCAGCACCGATGGAGTGATTAG
>NZ_BDBA01000442.1 GCF_001612745.1 Nocardia amamiensis NBRC 102102
TGTCTCCACACCGAATCGGGCCGCGACACGATCCGGGTGCGCGGCGACGGCGGCGTCGAACAAGCCGACCAGTGTGATGTCGGGATCGGCGAACCGGTGCGCACCAGCGGCGTCCGCTGCGGATGACACCCAACGCTGCGACACATCGAGACGCTCGCTCTCGCCGAGCAGATCGATATCGCCGACCGCGATCTCCGGGTCCTCGGCGACACCGCGCAGAATGCGCACCAAACGGTCGGCGAAGGCGGCCACAGTCTCCGGATCGAACAGATCGGTGGCGTAGTTCCAGGACAGCGTCAGCCCGCCGTCCGCGGCCTCGCCGACGGTGAGCTGCACGTCGAATTTCGCCGTGCCCGCCTCGAAGTCGACCACCGCGACATCCAGGCCGGGCAGCGCGATATCCAGGCCGGGCAGCGCGACCGCGCGCAGGTCGGCGGCCGAGGCGGCTTCGAAGGTCAGCGCGACCTGGAACAGCGGATGATGCGCCTGCGAACGCACGGGGCTGATCACGTCCACCAA
>NZ_BDBA01000443.1 GCF_001612745.1 Nocardia amamiensis NBRC 102102
CCGCTCGAACGGCACGTCGGCGCCTGCGAAGGCGGCCAGGTCGGTGCGGCGCACCTGCTCGAGCAGCTCACCGAAGCCTGCGCCGGGATCGACCTGGCTGCGCAGCACCAGCGTGTTGACGAACATGCCCACCACGTCGTCGAGCGCGCGTTCACCGCGGCCCGCGATCGGGGTGCCGATCGCGATGTCGGTGCTGTTCGACAGCCTGCCCGCCCATGCGGCGAGCGCGGCGTGCACCACCATGAACAGCGTCACACCGCGGGCGCGCGCCAGCTCGGCCAACGCCTGGTGCACCTCGGCGTCGACCGAGAAGTTGTGCGTGCCACCGGCATTGGAGGCGATTTCGGGCCGGGGCCGGTCGGCGGGCAGCTCGATCTGATCGGGCAGGTCGCGCAGCTGCTCGGTCCAGTAAGCGATCTGACGTGCGGCGACGGAGTCCGCGTCGTCCTCGGCGCCGAGCACGTCGCGCTGCCACAGTGTGTAGTCGGCGTACTGCACCTCGAGCGGCGCCCAGGACGGGACCTCGCCGCGGGCGCGCTCGGTGTAGCCGAGCACCACGTCGCGCAGCAGCGGACGCAGCGAGAAACCGTCCGCGCTGATGTGGTGCATGACCAGCACCGCGACGTGATCGGTTTCCGACAGCGCCAGCAGGCTCGCCCGGAACCCGATCTCGGCGGTCACGTCGAATCCGGCGCTCACCAGCTCGACGATCCGCACGGGCAACTCGTCGGCCGCGACCGGTTCGGCGACC
>NZ_BDBA01000444.1 GCF_001612745.1 Nocardia amamiensis NBRC 102102
GGCAGAGTCGATCATCGGCCTGTTCAAGACCGAGGTGATCAACCGGCACGGCCCGTTCAAAACCCTCACCGAGGTCGAGTTCGCGCTCATGGAGTGGTGCGACTGGTACAACAACTCGCGTCTGCACTCCCGGCTGGACTACCTGACCCCGGCCGAATACGAAGCCGCGTACTACGCTCAACAACCACCACGCCGACCGGCGCTGGTCTAACACCGAAGCCGGTCCCTTACCCGTGACGATTCAGAGGAACCGGTGGTCGGTGATGGTGTCGACCCGGGTCTGGTTTTGTCGGGACTTTCGGAGTCCGAGCGGGAACGCATCGCGGCGCGAGCCGAGCATGTCCGGGAGGTGTTGACCGGCTACCGCGCTGGTCACGCCGGGGCGGCTCGGGAGGGTGAGCCGCGCGCGGAATACGGCGGGGGTGTGTCGATGCGGGATCGCTACGCCGCCAAGGCTGCCGAGCTGTCGGTGGCGGTCCGCACGGTCGAGTACTGGGTGGCGGCCTACCGGCAAGGCGGGGAGGCGGGCCTGGCCGATGATCGCTACCGCACCGGCCGTCGCGGTGGTGTCGATCCGCGCTGGGATGCGGCGGTCCGCGCGGAGATGGCGGCATCGACGCCGACTCGGTCGGCGTTGCTGATGCGCGTGGCCGAGCGGTTGGAGCGTGAGCACGGCCCAGGGGTGGTGGCGTTGCCGTCGAAGACGACGGCCTACCGCCGTCTGGGGGTGTTGGCCAAGGGCACGAACGCGATGACGGGTTCGGCGAAGGGTCGCCGCTCGATCGCGGGGCGCCCGCAGGGGGTTTACGGGCGCTTGCGGGCGAGTCGGCCGGGTGAGTATCTGATCCTGGACACCCAGGACCTGGATATCTTCGCCATGGAGCCGGTGACGTGCCGGTGGGTGCGCACACAGCTGACCGTCGCCCAGGACCTGTTCGATCGCCAGATCGTCGGGTTGAAGCTCACGCCGGTCTCGACGAAAGCGGTCGATGTCGCGGCAGTGCTGTTCGAGGCGGTCACCGGTCGTGGTGCGCGTCGGCCGTCGCTGGGGCCGGCGCACGGGTTGCGCGAGCATCTGGTCTTCACCGAGGACGGGGACGATGGCGAGATCTGGTGCACACCGGAGACGTTGGTGATCGATCGGGGCAAGGCGTTCCTGTCGGCGCATGTGATCGGGGTTTGCGCCCGGTTGGGGATCTCGATTCAGCCCGCCCAACCGCACAAGCCGACC
>NZ_BDBA01000445.1 GCF_001612745.1 Nocardia amamiensis NBRC 102102
CTAGTGCCTCGTCCAAGTAGGTTGCCTCGGTAACCGGGTGTCGGGTTGATCGTGGACTTGTTGCCGGTGATGCTGCCGGTGGAGGTGGTGCCGGTGGCCCGGAGGCCGGAAGTGTTTGTGCGAGCGGTGACCCCGGAGGAGGGGCGGCGGTTGCAGAAGATCACGAAGACGAGCAAACAACCGGTCAGGATGCGACGAGCGATCGTGGTGATGGCCTCGGCCCAGCGGCAGCCGGTTCCCGCGATCGCGAGGTTGATGCAGGTCAGCGAAGCGTATGTGCGGCAGGTGATCCACGATTTCAACGAACGGGGGTTCGAGGCTTTGGACCCAAAATGGAGCGCGGGCAGGCCGCGGAAGGTCGATCGAGCGACGCGTGAACGCATCGCTTGCATCGCCCGGTGCTGCCCGCGGGACCTGGGTTGGCCGTTCTCGACATGGAGCCTGTCGAAACTACGCGAAGTACTGATCAGCAACGGAATCGCCGAGATCAGCCGCGAAACTCTGCGTCAGATCCTCAAGGCCGAGGGGGTGTCGTGGCAGGCGGTCAAGACCTGGAAAGCCGGGACCGATCCCGAGTTCACCGCGAAGATGAACCGGGTTCTGGATCTCTACGACCACCGGCCCACCGGCGGGCGGGTGGTCTGTGTGGACGAGTTCGGACCGCTCAACCTGCAACCGCGTGCTGGTCGTGGTTGGTTCCCTCGCCGGAGTCCGAAACGGTTGCCGGCGACCTACCGGCGCACCCAGGGCGTGCGGCACCTGCTCGGCGCTCTGGATCTATCGACCGGCAAGCTCCACTATCGGATCCGGGATCGGAAGCGATGGCAGGAGTTCCTGTCGTTGCTGAAATCACTGCGGGCGCGCTGGCCTGGCGAAAGGCTTTACGTCATCGTCGACAACTTCTCCCCGCACAAGCGAGCCGAGGTCCGCGCCTGGGCCGCGGTCAACGACGTGGAACTGGTGTTCCTGCCGACGTATTCGTCGTGGTTGAACTGGATCGAAGCCGAATTCGCCGCTCTCCGCTATTTCGCGTTGAACGGAACCGACCACCGCAGCCATGACGAACAGGACGCCGCGATCGGCGCCTACATCCGCTGGTACAACCAGCACGCCCAACCCAAGCGCGAGTTCGCCGTCAACTCCAAGATCCGGCGACCCGATTACCTACCCAAGGTTGCTTGACGAGGCA
>NZ_BDBA01000446.1 GCF_001612745.1 Nocardia amamiensis NBRC 102102
CGCTGAGACCGTGAACGGCCTTTATAAGACCGAGCTGATCAAGCCCCGCGGCCCCGTGGCGCAGCGTCGATCATGTCGAGTTCGCCACCGCCGAATGGGTGGATTGGTTTAATCACCGGCGCCTCTACCAGTACTGCGGGGACGTCCCACCCGCCGAAATGGAAGCCGCCTACTACGCTCAGAACCCAGCCCAGCAACCTGCTGAGCTGTCACACCAATAAGTCTCCGGACTCACCGGGGCGATTCAGACTGCTTACTGGCCCGGGCTCGGCTGCGGTGAGGGTCTGTCAACTTAAAGGCTCTTGTGCACTTCCGGTGGTGACGGATTCTGTTCTACCCCAGTAGGATTCGATGCCGGAGGAGCCGAAAGCCAGCCCGTCCGTACATCTGCCTTTTCAGTAGCTTCGTTTTCGTATTCACGCCTTCGCACGGCCCGTTGCTGTAGGGCAGGGTGAGTCCGGCGACCGCGGCGTCGTGGTCCTGGTCCAGGCCCCGCAGGAACGGTTCGAGCTCGGGTAGTCCGGCCTCACGGGCTTGTTTGATCCAGCAGTCCAGATCGGCACCGCGCCGGTCGGTCATGATCTGGGCGAATCCGCGGACGAGTTCGGCCAGCCGGGTCATCTCCGGGCAGGCGGTGACGAGTTCGCCCAGGTGAGCGCGGCGGGTGTCGGAGAGCTCGGAGGGGCGGGTCATGATCCAGCCGGTGAGCTTACGGCCCGAGACCGCGACCCGGTCACCGACCAGGCGCCCTTCGTTGACGTATCGGTAGAGCAGATTCAGCCCGCCGGTGTAGCCGAGGGCCTTGATCTCGGTGAACAGCTGTCTGACCGCCACGCCGGGCTCCGCGGCGCGGCGGGACCGCAGGTGATCACGGTAGGGGTCGACCAGCCCTGGCCGATACTGCGGCGGTCGACGCAGCGAATCCGGCTCCTGCGCGCGGGAATACCGTTTCACGGTGTTCAGCGCCAGCCCCAGTCGGCGGGAGCAGTCCAGCAGCCCGACACCGGAGTCGAGCAGCTCGTGCACGGCGTGCCAGCGTTCGATGGTCGTGGTCTCGCGCGTCAGCCGGTGTCGTTTCGGGCCGGCGGCGGCCCAGCATCGGCCGTGTGCGGCGACGACTTTCTCCACCACCTGGGCCAGTCC
>NZ_BDBA01000447.1 GCF_001612745.1 Nocardia amamiensis NBRC 102102
CATGGTCCGGCCTCCACGATATGAGGGGAATCGCAGACCTGCGAGGGCTTCGCGGCGGAAGATCCGCCACCACGGCTCTTGCAGGTTGAGCCAGCACGCCCCGACCGGGATGAACGCGTGGTTGATCCGTGGATGGTCCTCGAGCCATTCGCGAGTGGATTTGCTGTTGTGACTGGACAGGTTGTCGGTGATCACGTAGATATCGCCGACCGGGTTGGCCTGCTCGATCAGCTCGAGGAATCGCTGATAGTTGACGCTGTTGCGTGAGCCGGCGGTGAGCGTGACCGCCTGGCCGTCGCGGACGCGGATCGATCCGTAGACCCAGACCCTGTCGGGGCCTCGCGAATATTCCAACGGCGCCTTGATCCGGTGCCCGTCGACCGACCACCCGGGTGGGGGTACGAAGGTGCGGGGCGAGACCGGGCCCAACTCGTCGGCGCAGACTACCGTGGCGCCTTCTGGTGGCTGCGTGTAGAGACCGACGATGTGGGTCCTTTTGGGACGAAGTACGGATCCTTGCTCGTCGTCCATGACCGCGGCCGACGCCAGCGAACCCCCTCTGCTACAAGGATTCTGCGCACTTGACTACGGCCGACGACTATCCCCTCGTCGGGTAGTGCCGCGGTGAGCGAATCAAGGGTCCAGCTCGACGGCGCTCCGTCCCGCTCGGCTTCCAGAGCACCGTCGGGGTGGCGGGTCAAACGCCCCGGCGGCGTCGTCGCGACCAAGGCCACGATGCGGCTGCGCTCTGTTTCGGTCAACCGAGGTCTACGTCCTGCTCCTCGACGATCACCGAGCCCATCGAGGCCGTGAGTGTTGAACCGGTGCAGCCTTTCTCGCACCGTCTGCGGATGGCAGCCGAGCTCGCCCGCGATCTGCGCGGTGGACTTCCCATCCCAACTCGCCGTGATCATCCGCGCCCGCCGAATCCAATCCCCAGGCGCATGACGAGCACACGCGATCTTGCGAATCTTTCGCTCCTCCAGCGCATCCCGTGCCGGAAGCGCAACCAATACCTTCGGCAGGACCCACCTCAACCACACCCGAACCACCAAGACCAGCAACAAGATACATGATCTTTGAGGAACGCAGCACTAG
>NZ_BDBA01000448.1 GCF_001612745.1 Nocardia amamiensis NBRC 102102
GAGCAAGACCTTGAACGACTCCGGAATGCCCGGCTCCGGAATGTTCTCGCCCTTGACGATCGCCTCGTAGACCTTCACCCGACCGACCACGTCGTCGGACTTGATGGTCAGCAGCTCCTGCAGCGTGTACGCCGCACCGTAGGCCTGCATGGCCCAGCACTCCATCTCACCGAAACGCTGACCACCGAACTGCGCCTTACCACCCAACGGCTGCTGGGTGATCATCGAGTACGGACCGGTCGAACGCGCGTGGATCTTGTCGTCGACCAGGTGGTGCAGCTTCAGGATGTACATGTAGCCGACCGCACCGGGTACGGGAACGGCTCGCCGGAACGTCCGTCGAACAGCGTGGCCTTACCGTCGTCGTTGACCATG
>NZ_BDBA01000449.1 GCF_001612745.1 Nocardia amamiensis NBRC 102102
AGTACGGCGCCGAGGTGGTCACCTACGACCGCTACACCGGCGACCGCGTCGCCATCGGCGAGGCATTGGCCGCCGATCGCGGCCTGACGGTTGTCCCGCCATTCGATCACCCCGCCGTAATGGCCGGCCAGGGCACTACCGCGCTGGAACTGGTCGAGGAGGTCGGTCGGCTGGACGCTTTCCTGGCGCCCGTGGGCGGCGGCGGGCTGATGGCCGGCTGTGCGACTGCGGTGGCCGCGCTCTCGCCGGGAGCCCGGGTGGTCGGCGTGGAGCCGGTCGCAGGCGATGACACCAAGCGTTCGCTGACCGCCGGCAAACGGGTGCGCATCAAGGTGCCGAGAACGATCGCGGACGCCCAGGCGACGGAGATCCCCGGCGAGCTGACATTCAACGTGAATCGACACCTGTTGGACGAGATCGTGTTAGTCAGCGATGACGAACTCATCGCGGCGATGGTATTCCTCTACGAGCGGATGAAGATTGCCGTGGAGCCCACCGGGGCGGCAGGCATCGCCGCCCTTCTCTCCAAGCGGGTGGAACTACCCGGTCAACGGGTTGGCGTGATCGTCTCCGGCGGCAACATCGATACCGAACGATCACGCCAGCGGGTTTCGCGCCTTTGTTCGTCACGGTCGGACTCGGCGCTCATCGCGTGGTTACTGCTCGCGGAGGAAGGCTTCCAGTCCTGCTAGGTCGTCGGTGCTGATGTGGTCCACATCGGCGGCGACGAGTTCCCGCCAGACCGCTTCACGCCGCGCGCCGGGAGCGTCCGGTGTCGCCCAGAACCGCACCCGCTGGCCCGCCGCATGCGCTTGATCCACGATGTTGTGCAGCTTGTCCCGCTCCGCGGCGGGCATCTCTGCTTCTCCGGTCCAGGTGAAGATCGTGCTCCAGCTACCAGACACCAAGGGCACCAGGGTTACATCCGCACCGACCCCGAGGTGGCTCGGATCGGCGATTCCGCCGTCGTAGAAGGCGAACTGATCCTGCTGCTGTTCCATCAGAGCCTGCGGCCGGTCACCGGAGACCA
>NZ_BDBA01000450.1 GCF_001612745.1 Nocardia amamiensis NBRC 102102
CGGCCTCGCCGTCCCGCATCTCGCGCGGGCGGTCACGGGGCCGGACTACCGCTGGCTGATTCCGTATTCCGGGCTCTTCGGAGCGTTGCTGCTGCTGATCGCCGACATCCTCGGCCGCCTGGTGGTCCGCCCCGGGGAATTGGAGGTAGGTGTGATGCTCGCCGTGCTCGGCGCGCCGTTCTTCCTCGCGTTCGTCCGGCGCCGGAAGCTGGTGAGCCTGTGAAACGCTCCGGCGGGCAGCGCCGCTATACGCCACAAGTCCACGGCTCGTCCCAAGCGTCATCCCGGCGGCACCGACACTCAGGGATTCGGTGCACCGGTGACGAATTCCGCTATGAACACGAGCGCGCGGCGCACCCTGCGCGTCGGGCCGGAAGCACTGGTACAGCCGAAGGTGGTGGCCCCGTGACACTTTCGCTACGAACCATCACTCCACGCCCCGCGCCTTGGGCCGAAAACGCTGACAGAGCCGAAGGTGTTGGCCCCGTGACACTTTCGCTACAACCCACCACTCCACATCCCGCCCTACACGTTGGGCCAGAAGCACTGGCAGAGCCGAAGGTGTTGGGCCCGTGACGCTTTCGCTACGAACCATGACTGCTCGTCCCGCCCTGCGCGCCGGGCCGGTGTCGATGGTGCTCCGGCCGACGATGGTGCTGACCGTCGCGGTGCTCGCCGCCATCGCGCTCGGGCTGCTGTGTCTCGACATCGCGGTCGGCGAGTCACACCTGCCGCTCGGACGCGTGCTGGACGTGCTGACCGGAGGAGGCACCAAGGCGCAGCGGTTCATCGTGCTCGAATCCCGGCTGCCGCGCGCGCTCACCGCGCTGGTGGTCGGTCTCGCGCTCGGTCTCGCGGGCGCGATCACGCAGTCCATCCTGCACAACCCGCTGGCCGCGCCGGACATGCTGGGCATCACTTCGGGCGCGAGCCTGGGCGCGGTCGGCGTGCTCGTCGTCGGCGGCGGGGCGAGCACCGGACTGGCCGCCTCGGT
>NZ_BDBA01000451.1 GCF_001612745.1 Nocardia amamiensis NBRC 102102
GCCGAGTCGTCGAGGAGGTGCCGGGCGGCCGATCGTAAGGAGCCACACCAACAGCAGACCACTGAAAGCCACACCCGGCACCTCTGGGCAACCAGGACCCTACGACTGGCCCGAACTACCCACGAACAAAGGTAGGGACCACTGAAAGGACCTTCATCCGGGCCCGTGGAACCCGGCAGTCATCCGCTGAACGGCTACCCCGTGTTGCCCACCAGTCGCCGATCAGCGACCAGAAACCAATCCGAACCCGATCACGCCGGGCCGAAGGCCCGGCGAAACATCGAGGCTAACGAGAGTTGGGGGCTTGGTTGGGTGTCGAGCCACAGCGTCTCATACTCGCTGGGGCTGAGGTGGCCGAGGTGAGAGTGACGGTATACTGAACGCCCTGTTCGCGAAGCCGCTGTCACCTATCGGCGGAACGTGAATTGGCGTTCTGTTGACATCGCCGCCACCCCGTCGCAGGCAATGGGTTCAAGGCTCGACTTCGTGCACTGCGGCGTCGGCTCGCACGTCGAGGACCGCGAGCAGGACCATCCGGCACACTGACATGTTCGACAGGTGTCCGTGCAGTGTTATCACAGCGTGTGCTGCGGCTCGCCGGCATTCCTGGACCAGATCGACGAACGCTGGGGGAAGTGTCGCGCCCTGTGGTGGCGGCTCGTGGAATACGGTGCCGAGCTCGTAGCCGAGCGACCCGGCAGCGGCCCGTAGCCTGTCCTCGCTCGAATCGCTGTCGCGGTCACGAAGCAGGTCATCACGCAAATACCCGTATGCAAGAGGCAATAGCGCAGTCATCGGATGAACCGGTTCCCTGGTCGGCCGACCGAGAGCGACTACACCGCTGTCGGTCGGATGGATCTGTCATCGCAGGGCGGCATATACGCCCTATTTGCCGTCGATCCGGCACGAAGCCGAACTCGGCCGTCACATTAGTGCTAATCGAATTTTCCGGACATGAATTCAATTCGACGTCCATGCCGGTCCTCCGCGCCGGCACTCCGG
>NZ_BDBA01000452.1 GCF_001612745.1 Nocardia amamiensis NBRC 102102
GTTGAGCGTCATTGGGGATGCCGATCACGGCGGCTGAGCCGTCAGTGGGGTTGCCGATCGGGTGGTCGGCGTCGTTGAGGGGATTGATCGGATTTGTCTGCACCGTCAGGGTGACGAGCACTGTTGGGTGCACGACACCCCGGCGGATGGTCTTGGCGGGCCCTGCCGAGGGTGCCGTGCGTAGTGCGAGAGGCACTGATGGTCACGGTAGAGGTCGATCCGGTTCGCGTCGAGATCCGCTTGGCGGCGGGTGAAATCTGTTGCCCGGCTTGCGATGGCGGGGTGCTGGCGCGGTGGGGGTGGGCTCGGTGGCGTCGGGTCGCGCCGATGGGTGAGCCGGTGCGGCCGCGGCGTGCCCGTTGTCGGGGCTGTGGGGTGACGCATGTGTTGTTGCCGGTGACCGTTGCTGCTGCGCAGAGCGTATGCGGCGCCGGTGATCTGGGCCGCGTTCGGGCAGCGAGCGGCCGGTCTCGGCCACCGCCGTATTGCCACCGATCTCGGGCTGGTGGCCGCGACAGTGCGGGGCTGGCTGCGGCGGGCGGCTGGCCGGTTGGACATGGTGCGCGCGGAGTTCGTCCGGCTGGCCGTGGCAGCTGGGGTGGACGTGACGCTGCCGAAGGCCGCGGGGTCGGGGTGGGCCGACGCGGTGATCGCGGTCGAGTGGGCCACCGCGGTGATCGGCGATCGGTTCGCCGAGCTCGGCGCAGTGACGCCAGCGGCGATGGTGGTGGCTGCCACTGGTGGTCGGCTTCTGGCGCCGGGCTGGCCGGCGCGGCGGGATGGTTGCACGACCAACACGAGTTGCCCCTGACGTTCGTGATCGCGGCGGGTGATCCTCACCGATGTTGTTGCCCAGCAGCCGTTGCGCTGCCGGGTATGAGTGAATGTGTAAGGAGGACATCGGCATTGAGCGCCCTTGACCAGGAAGAAGCCCGTCGCCGCGAGCGGGCGCAGGTGATCGCGTTGTTCCGGTATCAGCTGATTTGCCCGGCCCTGGAGA
>NZ_BDBA01000453.1 GCF_001612745.1 Nocardia amamiensis NBRC 102102
AACAGCCACCAACTGATCGACGTGTGGGCACAGCAGTCCCAAACATCAGGTGAGAAAGTGCTGTCCGGTGCCGAACTGTACGCCGTGATCGATGCCGCTACCTGACCGATCCGGACCCGCTCACGTCGTTCGTTCGCGCGATCACGCCCTGCCTTACCGTGACCGGCCTACCCGTCAGCGCTGCTGGTTTCCAGGTCGATGATCGACAGATCCTTCTCGATCTGGCCCTTGGCGTCGAGCAGCAGCGGCACCAGGGTCTTGTCGACCAGACCCGCAAAGCGATCGGCGCGGCAGGACAGCGCAACCGCGGCTATCGCGCGGTTGCCGGGCGTTTCGATCGTCACGCCCACCGCGGCTACACCGCGCTCGGTCTCCTCGAAGTTGATTGCAAACCCTCTCCGGGTTACGGCTGCGAGTTTGTTTGTCAGCGAGTCGAATTCGTCCTCGTCGAGGAGAGCAGCGCCGCCGGACCTGGATCGTCGGTACAGCCGCGCGAGCTCTTCGCCGGGTAGCGTCGCAAGCAGCGCCTTGCCGCCGGACGTTCGGTGTGCGGGCATGACCACGCCGTCCCGGTCGTTGGTCGCGTACACCGACTGCGCGCGCACCGTGCCGAGGAAGCGGACACTGTTGCGCACCCGGATCATGAGGTTCGCCGATTCACCGCTGCGACGCGACAGCACCTCCAGATGTGGCTGGCACAACGCACGGAACGCCTTGGTCCACGCCATGCGCGCCGGAGCGGCATCGAGCGAGGGCCCTGGCAGATAGACGTGGGTGTCGTCCTGCACGGCGAACCCCCCGATATGCCAGCGTCTGCAGTAGCCGGTGCGCGCTGGACCGGGAAATATCCAGGTGCGCGGCGGCATCCATCACACGCAGGCTGCCGTAGTCGCGCAGCAGTTGCATTAGCCTCGGCCATTCATGCTTTTCCCGGCACTCTTTTCCCGGCAC
>NZ_BDBA01000454.1 GCF_001612745.1 Nocardia amamiensis NBRC 102102
CCGGGTCGAACCGATTCAAAAACCACATCCGCTGCTGCGCATACGACAACGGCACCCGCTCCGGCCGCGGCATCGCACGCGGCGCCGAAACAGACGCCCCCGTCAACTCCCCCAACCGCTCGGCCAGCCGCGCCACCACCGACGCCTCGAACACCAACGCGACCGGAACCCGCACCCCCAACACCGAACCCAACCGCCCAGTGACCTGCGTGGCCAGCAGCGAATTGCCACCCAGCTCGAAGAAGTCATCATCCGCGCCCACCCGCCGATCGGCGCCGTCGTCACCCTGCGGCGACAACACAGCAGCGAAGGTTTCCGCGACCAACCGCTCGTTCGCCGTGGCAGGCGCCCGGAACTCCCGCACGGCGAGCACCGGCTCCGGCAACGCGGCGCGATCCAACTTGCCCACCGGCGTCAGCGGCAACTCGTCCAGCACCGTGATCGCGGCCGGAATCATATACGCGGGCAACGTCTTCCCGATGAACTCGGCCAGCTCGGCGGTATCCAGCACGACCCGGCCGCCTTCGGCGCCGGTCGCGGAATAAACGCGCGGCAGCACATACGACACCAGGGCTTTGACCCCGGAAGGCAGTGTCGTGCCCAGCGTCGCGGCGTAGTCGACGTCCGGATGGGCGGTCAACGCGTTGTCGATCTCGTCCAGCTCGATCCGCAAGCCGCGGATCTTCACCTGGAAATCCACCCGCCCGTGATACTCGAGCAACCCGTCCGGGGTGCGCCGCACCAGGTCACCGGTGCGATACATGCGTGCACCCGAACCGCCGGCGGACCCGCCGAACGGACTGGCGACAAACCGCTCCGCGCTCAGTCCAGGCCGCCGCAGATACCCCTCGGCAAGCGCAGGCCCGGACAGATACAACTCACCGACCACGCCCGGCGGCACCAACCGCAACCGCGCGTCCAGCAC
>NZ_BDBA01000455.1 GCF_001612745.1 Nocardia amamiensis NBRC 102102
TCGGCCGCGGACGGCTCGGCGCGGTGCCGCGTCGGCCGGTTCGTAGCGCCGCCCTCGCCGAGCAGGCTGTGGACGGTAATGGAACTGGGGCCTACACGGTGCTGCGACAAAGCTGGTCCTCGGTCGACGTACAGGGTCCGAATGCCGGGGCCCGGGGTCCGAACCGGTTTAATAACGATTCGATGACGCCGGATGAATAACGGTTTGGCATCCGTTGTGATGGGAACTCTACCTCGTCGTGACCATTCCGCAACCTTCGGTGGAAAATTCGCAGGTGAGGCACGGGTCACACGTCCAGATGGGCGAGACTTGGACCGTGATCCTCGACCATCTGGACGTCCCGATCGTGCTCGCTCCGATGGCAGGCGGCCCCTCCACTCCCGAGCTGACCGCCGCGGTCGCCGAGGCGGGCGGCTTCGGGCAGCTGGCTGCCGGCTATCTGAGCGCCGCCGATACCGCCGCGCGGATAACGGCAACTCGCGCCGCGACCGCCGAGCCGTTCGGGGTCAACCTCTTCGTGCCCGGCCCCGCGACCCCGGCCGCCGACCTGGCGGACTATCTCGCCGAACTCGGCGCCGACCATGAACTCGGAGACGCGAAGTTCGACACAGACGACTGGGACGCCAAACTCGACCTGCTCGTCGCCGATCCGGTGGCGGCCGTGTCGTTTACCTTCGGCTGCCCGAGCGCCGCGGAGATCGCCCGGCTGCACGCCGTCGGCTCCGAGGTCTGGGTAACGGTCACCTCGCCCGGCGAGGCACGCGTCGCGGTGGACGCGGGCGCCGACGTGCTCATCGCCCAGGGCGCGGAGGCGGGCGGGCACCGTGGGAGTTTCGTGGATCGACCGGCCGACGACGCGACCGATCCGCTCGGCCTGCTGGCGCTGCTGCAACTGCTCG
>NZ_BDBA01000456.1 GCF_001612745.1 Nocardia amamiensis NBRC 102102
TTAGAGCGTGTCTCACGTGGGTTTAGCTTCGGTTCTGTGATCATGTTGTAGTGGACGAACTTTCGCGTCGGTTGGTGCCAGATGAGTTGTGGGCGTTGGCTGAACCGCTGATTCCGCCGTTCGAGGCGCGACCGCAGGGCGGTGGCACCGCGCCGGTGGATGATCGGGCGGTGTTCACCGCGATCGTGTTCGTCCTGACCAGCGGGTTGCGCCTGGCGGTATCTGCCGCCGTCGTTCGGGGTCACCGTGCCGACGGCGCATCGCCGGTTCACCGCTTGGACCGAGGCCGGACTGTGGCGGCGACTACATCGGGCAGTGCTCGATGAGCTTGGTAGCCAAGGCATGATCGACTGGTCACGCGCGGTCCTGGACGGAGCATCCGTCAGGGCCAAAAGGGGGGACCCATGACCGGGCCGAATCCCGTCGACTGAGGCAAGACCGGCTCGAAGATCCGCGTCCTGTCCGACCGGGCCGGGCTGCCGCTGTCGGTGGCCGTGTCCGCCGCCAACACCAACGACGCTTACGCCCTCAAGCCGCTGGTCAAAGCGATTCCCGCCGTCAAATCCCGGCGCGGGCCACGGCGACGCAGGCCCAGCAAACTGCACGCCGACAAAGCCTACGACCAGCAAGACCTGCGCGACTGGATCCGAGACCGCGGCATCGTCGTGCGCATCGCCCGCAAAGGCATCGAATCCAGCAAGAAACTCGGTAAACACCGCTGGGTCATCGAACGGTCGATCGCATGGCTGTTCGGCTACCACCGGCTCAACATCCGATACGACCGCAAGGCCACCCACTTTCTCGCCTTCCTCACCCTCGCCGCGACATTGACCTGTTACAAGAAACTCGCCAAGTCGGCCACATGAGACATGCTCTC
>NZ_BDBA01000457.1 GCF_001612745.1 Nocardia amamiensis NBRC 102102
CGCCGGGGGTGGGTGGGGTTGGGGGGCGGGATTTTTCGTTGCCGGTGGTGGGGGGTGTGTTGGGGATTCCGGAGGTGGTGTTGGCGGCGTATCGGAATGCGGAGTTGGCGTTGGGGTCGTCGGTGCCGGGGTGTGGGTTGTCGTGGAGTTTGTTGGCGGGGATCGGGCGGGTGGAGTCGGGGCATGCGCGGGGTGGGCGGACGGATGCGGCGGGGACGACGGTGTCGCCGATTTTCGGTCCGGTGTTGGATGGGAGTTTGCCGGGGAATGAGGTGATCCGGTCGGGGGATGGGGGGTTTGCGCGGGCGGTGGGGCCGATGCAGTTCTTGCCGGGGACGTGGGGGGTGTATGCGGCGGATGGGAATGGGGATGGGGTGGCGGATCCGCATAATGTGTTCGATGCGGCGTTGGCGGCGGGGAAGTATTTGTGTGCGGGGGGGTTGGATCTGCGGGATCCGGCGCAGGAGTTGCGGGCGGTGTTGCGGTACAACCATTCGTTGTCGTATGCGGGGAATGTGTTGAGTTGGTCGGCGGCGTATCGGAGTGGGGGGTCGCCGGCGCAGGTGCGGGTGTCGCCGGAGTTGGTGCCGCCGGGGTCGAGGGGGGTGGTGCCGCCGTCGGATATGAGTGCGGTGCGGGTGCCGGGGGTGCCGGATCCGGGGCAGGTGCCGCGGCGGCCGGTGCCGCCGCCGGCGCCGCCGGTGCAGGTGATGATCAATATTCCGGGGTTGCCGCCGATTCCGTGTGGCATTTTCTGCCCGCCGCCTCCGCCGCCGCCTCCGCCGCCGCCGGTGGATGGGTGTGTGGGGCAGCCGGTTCCGGCGCCGATGCCGCGGGTGGGGTTGCCTGGTATCGGGTTCGGGCC
>NZ_BDBA01000458.1 GCF_001612745.1 Nocardia amamiensis NBRC 102102
TTGTGGGCCGTTTCGGGTGTGTCGGAATTGGTTGTGTCGCATGATGTTCGGTCGTGATCGACGAGTTGTCCAAGCGGTTGGTGCCGGACGAGTTGTGGGAGTTGGTGGAGCCGCTGTTGCCGGAGTTCAGCCCTCGTGCGCAGGGTGGAGGCACCGCGCCGGTCGATCAGCGGGCGGTGTTCACGGCGGTGGTGTATGTGCTGGCCAGCGGGTGTGCGTGGCGGATGTTGCCGCCGTCGTTCGGCGTCTCGGTGCCGACGGCGCATCGCCGGTTCACGGTCTGGACCGAGGCCGGCCTCTGGCGGCGGTTACACCGGGCTGTGCTCGATGAGCTGGGTAGCCAAGGCTTGATCGACTGGTCGCGGGCGGTGATCGACGCGGCGTCGGTGCGAGCGAAAAAAGGGGCCCTTCGACCGGGCCGAGCCCGGTCGACCGCGGCAAGACGGGCTCGAAGATCCATGTGTTGTCCGACCGCTGCGGAATCCCGCTGTCGGTAGGCGTTTCGGCGGCCAACACTAACGATGCCGAAGCGCTGAAACCGCTCGTGCAAGCCATACCCGCGATCCGATCCCGCCGCGGGCCGCGCCGATGCAAACCCGGCAAGCTGCACGCCGACAAGGCCTACGACACCGCAGAACTGCGGCGATGGGTACGCGCCCGCGGCATCACCGTCCGGATCGCCCGCAAGGGCATCGAATCCTCGCAGCGCCTCGGCCGCCACCGCTGGGTCATCGAGCGCACCATCTCGTGGCTGACCGGCTACCACCGGCTCAACATCCGCTACGACCGCAAGGCCACCCACTTCCTCGCCTTCCTCACCCTCGCGGCGGCACTGACCTGCTACAAGAAACTGGCGAAATCAG
>NZ_BDBA01000459.1 GCF_001612745.1 Nocardia amamiensis NBRC 102102
CCAACTCGCGATACGTCAACAACTGATCGGCGTACACGACCGCGACGGTGTCCGGATACTGCGCCACCGCACGCCGGTAGCCGTCGAGGAGCAGTCCGGCAGCAACGGGATAGTGGGTGTCGTTCCAGGACTCCAGAATCGCGGTGCGTTCCGGCGTGTCCAGCAGGTCGATCTCTCCCACCAGCACCTGCGGCGACTCGGCAATGACCGCGAGGATTCGGCACAACCGCCCCGCGAAGCCCGCGACAGTCGCCTCGTCGAACAGGTCGGTGGAGTAGGTGAACGCCGCCGAAATCCCCAACGGTGTCCGCTCGTCCTCGCGGGGCACCATGGTCAGCTCGAGATCGAACTTCGTCAGCGACCACGCGAACTCCAGCGCGGACACGTTCAGCGACGGCAGCTCGAGCGTTGCGGGCGTGAAATTCTGGAAGGTCAGCATCACCTGGAACAACGGATGATGCGCACTCGACCGCACCGGGTCCAGCAACTCCACCAAGCGTTCGAACGGCACCTCGGCATGCCCGAACGCCTCCACATCGCGACCGCGCGCATGATCCAACAGCTCGGCGAAGCTGTCAGCAGGATCGACCTCGGTGCGCAAGGCGAGGGTGTTGACGAACATGCCGATCAAACCACTCAACGCCGCGTCCCCACGACCCGCCACCGGCGTACCCACGGTGATATCGCCGGTGTTCGACAAACGCGCCAGCAACACCGCGAACGCCGCATGCGCCACCATGAACAGAGTGGCGTCGTGGCGAAGCGCGAGCCGGTTCAACGCGGCATGCACCGTCGCGTCGATCGTGAACTCGTACGTCGCGCCGCGACCAGAGAACAGCATCGGACGCGGGCGGTCCA
>NZ_BDBA01000460.1 GCF_001612745.1 Nocardia amamiensis NBRC 102102
GGTGTTGACCGACAAGCAGTGGGAGTTGCTGGAGCTGCTGTTGCCGAAATCCGAAGGGCGGGTGGGTCGTAACTTCGCCAACAACCGTCTGGTAGTGGAGGGGATGCTGTACCGGTTGCGCACCTGTTCGCCGTGGCGGGATCTGCCGGAGGTGTTCGGGCCGTGGCAGACGGTATGGAAGCGGCACCGCCGCTACGCCGCGGACGGCACATGGGATCGGGTGCTGACTGCGCTGCTGGCGCTGGCCGATACCACCGGTGACCTGGACTGGGTGGCCTCGATCGACTCCACGATCGTGCGGGTGCACCAGCACGGCGCGGGCGCCAGGCGCGACTCGGTGTCTGGGTTATGAACCTGCTGATCACGCGATCGGGCGCTCACGTGGTGGGTTGACGACTAAAGTGCATCTGGTCGCCGCCGGTCACGGTCGGGGCCTGGCAGTGCTGCTCACGCCGGGCCAATCAGGCGACTCGCCGATGCTCGCGCCGCTGCTGGAGGCGGTCGCGGTGCCCCGCCTCGAGGGCGGGCCCCCACGGCGCAACCCGCAGGTTGTGATCGCCGACAAGGCGTACTCCTCGGCCGCTAACCGGGCCTTATTGCGGCGCAAACGTATCCGCACCGTCATTCCCGAGCGGTCCGATCAACTCGCCCACCGCAAACGCAGAGGCCGCGGCGGTGGGCGGGCACCTGATTTCGATCGGGAGACCTACAAGCGGCGCAACGTCGTCGAACGCGCCTTCAACAAGGCCAAACACTGGCGTGCGGTGGCCACGCGGTATGACAAGTTGGCCATCACCTACCGCGCCGGAGTCGTCTTGGCCCTCGTCGTCGAATGGCTCAAG
>NZ_BDBA01000461.1 GCF_001612745.1 Nocardia amamiensis NBRC 102102
TACGGATTCACCCGCATGCCCTTCGGCCGCGACCTAGCCCCCGCCATGCTGCACCGCCACCCCGGCCACGGCGAAGCCGTCGCCCGCATCACCTGGTGCGTCGACCAACGCGCGATCGGTGTCATCACCGGCGAGGTCGGTGCCGGCAAAACCGTCGCCGTCCGCGCCGCCACCGCCAGCCTGGACTCCTCCCGCCACATCGTGATCTATCTGCCCAACCCCTCGATCGGGGTCCGCGGCATGCTGCATCACATCGTCGCCTCCCTGGGGCACCAGCCCGCCTACCACACCGCGATGCTGACCCCGCAGGCCGCCGACGTCCTATCCGCCGAAGCAGCCGAACGGGGCAGGCTGCCCGTGGTTGCCATCGACGAAGCACACCTACTCGACAACCATCAACTCGAAGCGATCCGCATGCTCACCAACCATGACATGGACTCCACCAGTCCCTTCGCCGCCCTGCTCATCGGCCAGCCCACCCTGCGCCAACGCCTTCGCCTCGGCGTCCTCGCGGCGCTGGACCAACGCATTTCCGTCCGCTACACCCTCACCGGCATGCAACCCGAGGACACCGCCGACTACATCCGCCACCACTGCCGGCTCGCGGGCCGCCAGGACACCCTGTTCTCCGACGATGCAATCGGCTTGATCCACAACGCCTCTCGCGGTCATCCCCGAGCGGTCAACAACCTCGCCGTTCACGCACTCACCGCGGTGTTCGCTGCGGGCAACGCCATCGTCGACGAGAAATCCGCCCGCATCGCCATCACCGAAACCGGCAACGACTGACCAGCATCGGCATCAGCGCCACCACCAAGTCGACGGCCCACACCGTCA
>NZ_BDBA01000462.1 GCF_001612745.1 Nocardia amamiensis NBRC 102102
ATACGCCTGCGCGTTCCACACCGGCAAACCGATCGGCACCGCTCCCTCGACCTGGTCGGCTACGGGTGCGTGGGTGGCGTGCACGGTGAACTCGGTGGGACCGTACAGGTTGTACAGCGCGGCGCCGCTCACACGGCGAATCGCCACCACTGCTTCGGCGGTGAAGGCCTCACCGGCGACGAACAGCGTCCGCAGCGAGGCGAGCGCTTCCGCGTCGGCCGGGCCGATGCCGCCTGCGAAGACGGTCAGCATGGACGGAACGAACGAGGTCATGGTGACCCGCTCGGCCGCGATGACCTCGGCCAGGTACTGCGGGTCGCGGTGCCCGTCCGGGCTCGCCACCACGATGCGGCCGCCGGTGCTCAGCGGACCGAACAGCTCCCAGACCGAGACGTCGAAGGTCGCAGGGGTCTTGAACAGCACGACGTCGTCCGCGCCGATGCCGTATTCACCGGTGATCCAGCGGATCTGGTTGACCACCGCGGCGTGCGGCACCGCGACACCCTTGGGGCGGCCGGTGGAGCCGGAGGTGAAGATCACGTACGCCGGGTGCTGCGGACGCAGCGGCGCGATGCGCTCGGCATCGGTGATCGGCGCGTCGGCGTATCCGGTCAGCTTCAGCTCGTCGACGCGCAGCGTGGCGCGGCCCGCGCCGTCGAACGCGTCCCGCGCGGTGGTGAGCACGCAGACCGGGTCGGCCGAATCCAGCACGTAGTGCACGCGCTCGGCGGGCTGGTCCAGATCCAGCGGCACGTAACCGCCACCGGCCGCGTGCACCGCGTAGGCCGCGACGACCAGATCCACCGACCGGCGCATGCCCAGCGCGACCAGCG
>NZ_BDBA01000463.1 GCF_001612745.1 Nocardia amamiensis NBRC 102102
GGCTCTGGCGCAGAATCCGTGATCGTGTTGTTCGGCGTGTTGCCGCCGGTTCGGGGCTCGGGTGGGTGAAGGTGTCAGGCGTGGTTTGCTGATGCTGCTCGAATGTTGTTGCCGCACTTCGGTGATCTGGTAATCGCGGACGTCCGAAGCGAGCGGGATGTCGTGACGGTCGAAGCTGCGGTTGCTGCAGCAGCAGCGGGTTGCCCGCGATGTGGAAGCAATTCGGTGCGGGTGCATTCCCGGTATTGGCGGCAGCTGGCGGATGTGTCTGTCGCGGGTCGGGCGGTGGTGCTGCGGTTGCGGGTTCGTCGGTTCTTCTGTTCGAATAGCAATTGTGCGGCAAGAACTTTCGCTGAGCAGGTTGCTGGGTTGACGGTGAAGTGGGCGCGCCGGACGGACCAGCTGGCGGCGACGCTGACCAGGATCGGGTTGGCGTTGGCGGGGCGGGCGGGTGCCCGGCTGGCCAGCAGGCTGGGCATCGCGACGAGCCGGGACACGTTGTTGCGGCTGGTGCGGGCGTTGCCGGACCCGCCGATCACCCAGGTGCAGATCCTCGGGGTCGACGATTTCTCCCTCCGCCGCGGACACACCTATGGAACAGTCGTCGTGGATATGCAGTCACATCGTCCGATCGAGGTGTTGGCCGACCGCACCGCCGCGACGCTTGCGGGCTGGCTGTGTGAACATTCCGGGGTCGAGGTGGTGTGCCGGGATCGCGCTTCGGCCTATGCCGAGGCGGTCAAGACCGCCGCGCCGCACGCGATCCATGTCGCCGATCGCTGGCATTTGTGGCAC
>NZ_BDBA01000464.1 GCF_001612745.1 Nocardia amamiensis NBRC 102102
AAAACGGTGGTGACCGATGTCGGACCGGTCGAGATCGACGTCCCCCGTGACCGCGACTCGAGTTTCGAGCCTCAGATCGTGCGCAAGCGGCAACGCCGGTTGAACGGTGTGGAGAACATGGTGTTGTCGCTGTCGGCCAAAGGGCTCACCCATGGGGAGATCTCGGCGCATCTGCGGGAGGTCTACGGCGCCGAGGTGTCCAAGCAGACGATCTCCACTATCACCGACAAGGTGCTCGACGGGATGGCCGAATGGCAGAACCGGCCGCTGGATGCGGTGTATCCGGTGATCTTCCTCGACGCCATCCATGTGATGATTCGTGATGGCAAGGTCGCCAACCGGCCCATCTACGTCGCGCTCGCGGTGACCGTGGACGGCACCCGCGACATCTTGGGCCTGTGGGCCGGCGACGGCGGTGAGGGCGCGAAGTTCTGGTTCCAGATCCTCACCGAGCTGCGTAATCGCGGGGTCGCTGATGTGTGCATGCTCGTCTGCGACGGCCTCAAAGGGCTGCCCGAGGCTATCGGCGAGGTGTGGCCGCAAGCGGTCGTTCAGACCTGCGTGGTGCATCTGCTTCGGGCCTCGTTCCGGTACGCGGCCCGCCAGCACTGGGACGCGATCGCCAAAGCACTCAAACCGGTCTACACCGCACCGACGGAATCAGCGGCGCTGGAGCGGTTCTACGAATTCGCCGAGGAATGGGGCGGAAAATATCCCGCCATCGTCAAACTCTGGGAGAACTCCTGGGCGGGTAGCCCCGGCGCGTTGCCGCGCCGAAGCCCCCT
>NZ_BDBA01000465.1 GCF_001612745.1 Nocardia amamiensis NBRC 102102
AGCCCCAATACCGTTTACTTAGCTGCTCGCGGGTTGCTATCTTGGCTGTGTGCCGCGTGTGGGTTGGGAGAAGCCGGACAGCGATGAACGGTTGTCCGATCACATCTCGTTGGGTGTGTTGACCAGGGTGTTTCCACCTGAGGTTACCGGCAGCGGAAAGAGCACTATCGGTGCTCTTCTCGCCGAGCGGCTCCGCTGCGACTTCGTGGACAGCGATGCCCTCCATCCGACCGCGAACATCTCAAGATAGCGGCGGGGATCGCGGCGCGCCGACACTCGTCGCGGCTCGAATGTCGACACGGACCGATCATTACATGACCCGGCGGCCGCCAGCTGCGATCGAGCATCGTCCGCGGCGACTACGCCACGCTCCACCACCACCGAATCGTCGGTCATGACCGATTCTCCACCGTCATGTACGCGAGCACGAGCCGAATGTGCGGCCGTGTACGCATGTTCACGACATGCCGATGTCGAGGTCCTCCGCGCATGCCACCGAATCACCCGGTCACTGGTGCAGCCCACTTCGAACACCCACCGGGCGTTCACCGGATCAAGCCGTCGCGGGGGAGGGCTGGGCCTTGCCGGTGCGGAGACGGGCAAGCCAATCGCTGCGACGTTCCGGCGCTCTCCTGTGCGAGCCGACTCGAGCGCGGTCATCGCCAAGACCACTGACCACGCGCTGTCTGCACTCGAGGCGCGCGGCGGTTCCTCACCCCTCATCGCCGCAAGAAACCGCCGCACGCCGACCACATACAGGTCTTCTTATTCACCATTAGCCTC
>NZ_BDBA01000466.1 GCF_001612745.1 Nocardia amamiensis NBRC 102102
CTAGTCAGGGCGGGACGATCGACCGGCTCTTCGATCCTGGGGAGCATCCAGACTGCGGGGGACTTGGTCCGGCTGGTCGAAGGCCTTGTGGATTTAGCTTGGGAGTACTCAAGAAAAGCCCAAGCCAAGCAGGCCAGTATCAAGCCGCTCAACAGCCACCATTGTAGGCCCCCGGTATCCAAGCCACTCGTGACGAGGTTGACCAACACGGCCACCGCGACGCCAATGAATACAATTGTGGTTGCCCGGATGATCTCCGGTCTCCTGTGCACAGCTCAATCATGCTGCCAACTCCGATGAGCCGCTGTGGATTTGGGGCAGCTTCCTCGAACTTCGCGCCTAGGGCCCGATTCTTCTGAAGGACTTGCGATTCGGAAGCGGTCGACATCTGATACCTACGGCGACGTCCGTACTGGGCGTCGACGGTGATCTACCAATCCACAACAGCAACTCCTGGCGACGCGGGCTGTGGCCGGGAGGAGATAGCGATCGCTGTTTCGGGCGCCAACGGCGCGCGAGCAGATTCGCAGTGGGAGACGGCGGCGCCGATCGGGACTGGATTGATCCTCGGCACCGGCGGGGTCAGCCACCGGTCGCTGCTGTCGTGCTGGGCCGTTTACGCGACACGACGTTCCGACAGGCTGAGGCACACGCTGCATTGACCACCCCCATATCCACAGCGCGGAGAAGGTTCTCGATCGCAACCCGGGGATACGCCGGGACTTCTCGATGTCGCCTGCCAGGGTG
>NZ_BDBA01000467.1 GCF_001612745.1 Nocardia amamiensis NBRC 102102
GTAGTTTTTGCCGTTGATGTTGTACAGATACTGCTTCGTCAACCGATTGATCGCCGCCGCAGTATCCGCCGACTTCGCCGACCCCCCCGACACAATCGACTGCGCCTTCTGCAACGCCGCAGTCAAAATCTGATGAACCTTCCGCTGCCCCGCCTTCGTATACGCCTGCGGACCCAACTCCGCCAACGCCACATTCACCTCACGCACCAAACCGACAACAGCCTTCTTATCAACCTTGTTCGACCCCGCCAACCCCCGCACATACGCCACCAACTGATTATCCAAATTATTGAACGCCGTCGCCGCCGTCCGCTGAAACAACCGCGTCGCCCGAACCGACCTCGACGTCGCCCCCGCACCCCGCCCCGGCGAAACCCCCAACTGCTGCTGCAACTCCCGCACCTGCGGATCCGACGGATCACCCCCACCATAAACCGCCTCCAACGCCTTCAACACCCGCAACGCCCGCAACGCCTCCGGCGACAACCCCCCACCCGTCTCACCACCACCATCCGCCGCCACCGGCGCAGCACCACCCCCACCCCCACCACTACCCAACCCCGCCAACGCCGAGGCAATCATCGGCAACATCCCCAACGCCAACGGCGCAGCCATCGCCGCCACCGGCAACAAATCCCCCACCAACCCCGAATCCACCGGCGACGCCGGCGACTCACCCTCCCCACCCACACCCGACGGCGGAACCTGCCCCACCTGCGGAGCCACCACACCACCCGGC
>NZ_BDBA01000468.1 GCF_001612745.1 Nocardia amamiensis NBRC 102102
CCTCGTGCCTGCCCAGCACGGTGTCGATCTCGCCGAGTTCGATGCGGAAGCCGCGGATCTTCACCTGGAAGTCCGAGCGGCCCACGTAGTCCAGCTCCCAGCGCACCGACGGCAGCGCGGCATTGCCGGCCCGCTCACCGGGTTCGGCGTACCAGCGCACCACGTCACCGGTGCGGTACATCCGCGCGCCCTCGTTGCTCCACGGGTTGGCGACGAACCGTTCCGCGGTGAGGTCGGGGCGGTTGTGGTAGCCACGCGCCAGCGCGCCACCGGCCAGGTACAGCTCACCCGCGACGCCCGGCGGCACCGGGTTGAGGCGGTTGTCCAGCACCAGGGCCGACATACCGCGGACCGGACGGCCGATCGTGATGTGCCTGCCCGGGGTGAGGGAGGCGTACGACGAGATGATCGTCGTCTCGGTCGGACCATAGGCGTTGAAGTACTTGCGGCCCGGCCACCACTTGGCCAGCAGTTCCGGCGTGGTGACGTCACCGCCGACGGAGGCCACCTCGAGCGCCTCCATGCCTTCGGGGTCGACCGTGCCCAGCACCGCGGGGTGATGATCGTGTGTGAAACCCGCTCGGTGCGTAGCAGTTCGGCCAGATCCGGGCCGCCGATGATGGTCGACGGCACGACCACCAGCGTGGCGCCGGTGTAGGCGGCACACAGCCATTCCAGCACCGACGGGTCGAAGCTTGGCGAGCAGATGTGCAGGAACCGGTGGTGCGATTCGAG
>NZ_BDBA01000469.1 GCF_001612745.1 Nocardia amamiensis NBRC 102102
CCCGCCGCGGCGAGCGCGGTCCGGGCGAGTCGTGTGTGGGTCATCACGTCCTACATACCGTCGATGACGGAGCTGATCCGTCCCAGCAGAGCCCGCACGGTCGTGACGTCCCGGTCGGCGGCTGCCTCGATCGTCGCGGCGTCGGGGATCATATCCCGCACCAGGGCGACGACACTGCGCTCGTCGTCGAGGTCGATGTCGGTGACGGTGGCTTCGGCGACCGCGAGCACGTCTTCCGGGCCGGGTACGGCGCTGTCGAGGTCGCGGCGGTAGATCTCCAGCGTGAGAGTCGCGCGGACGGTCCGGAACGCGAAGGGGTGGCCGTCGGCGGTGGTCCCGAACCCGTGCGCGTACGGGCCGACGGTGATGTCGTCGACGGTGAACCCCGGCGGATGGTCGGCTTTCAACCGGATCTCCCTGAATCGGACTGCGGGTGGACTCCACCGTAACTCCGATCACCGACATCCTGCTCGAGCCGACACCCCGGTCGGTCGGTTCAGTGCGTCATCATGGTCAGATGGTGAGGTTGCGGAAGATTCGTCGGTAGTTAGGAGTTCGGTGCATGCGCCCTCGCGGCTCGATTCTCTCGGCACTCGCGGGTGGGGCGGTGCTGGTGCTGCTGGTGCTGCTGGCCGGATGCTCCTCTCGTACCGGCGGCGCGGACCTGCCGAGCAGGGATCCGGCGACCGCGGCGATCGCACCCGCGGTGACCGCG
>NZ_BDBA01000470.1 GCF_001612745.1 Nocardia amamiensis NBRC 102102
CCACTGTCAATCCCCTCAAAGTGTGGAGGGTCCTCTATGCGGCCTTGTCTTGTGACAGGGCCGCTGCCGAGGCCGCTCGGGCGGCGGCCATGTGTGTCTCGTAGTTGATCGGCGACATTCCGCCGCACAGGCTGTGCCGTCGGGTCGGGTTGTAGAAGCCGGTGATCCAGGTGACGATCCGCAACGCGGCTTCGGCGCGTGTGCGGAAGCGGTGCCGGTGCACGAACTCGACCTTCAACGTGGAGTTGAACGCTTCGGCGGGGCTGTTGTCCAGGGCCGATCCGACCCGGCCCATCGACTGCACCACCCCGAAGACCCGGCACAACCGGCCGAGCGCGGCGGCGGTGTATTCGCTGCCGCGGTCGGAATGGAATATCACCCCGTCGACCGCGTCGAATCCGCCACGGGTCACTGCTGCCATTCGTAGTGCCGCGCAGGTCAATTCGGCGTCGTGGTGGGCGCCGGTGGCGTAGCCGAGCAGACGGCCTGAGAACCGGTCTTCCACCGTCGCCAGAAACAGTTTCCCCTCGGCTGTGGGTATTTCGGTCACGTCGCCGACCCACAACACGTCCGGGGCGACCGCAGTGAACTGACGCCGCACCAGATCACGCGCCACCGGCCGTTTCCCCTGACGGGTCAGGCTGCGCCGCTTCAGTAGTTTCCTT
>NZ_BDBA01000471.1 GCF_001612745.1 Nocardia amamiensis NBRC 102102
GCTGCTCGCGACACGGGTGGTCGCCAGGCTGAACGAGGCGATGCAGTCGCAGGTCACCGTGCGTGATCTGTTCGAGGCGTCCACTGTTTCGGCATTGGCCGCCAGGACGATACGACGCACCGGGGGCACCCGTGTACCGCTCGTCCGGACGGCGCGTCCAGACCGCGTACCACTGTCGCTGGCACAACAGCGGATGTGGCTGCTCAACCGCATCGAGCCGGAATCCGCCGCCTACAACATGCCCTTCGCCCTCCGGCTGACCGGCGCCCTCGACGTGCCCGCGCTGCGCCTCGCGGTCGCCGACGTGCTGGAACGCCATGAGGTGCTGCGCACGCGCTTCCCGGCCGACCCCGACGGGCTGCCGTATCAGGAGATACTGCCGACCGACGCGGTACTGCCGGACGGACTCGCGATCGACGATGACACCACCGATGTCACGGCAATGGTGACCGGGCTGATGTCCGCGGGCTTCGATGTGACCACATCCGTACCTGTCCGGCTGCGGCTGTTCAGTTCCGGCGACGATCATCTGCTCGTCCTTGTGGTGCACCATATTTCCGCCGACGGGGCATCGCTGGCACCCCTGGCCCGCGACCTGATGACCGCCTACCTCGCCCGCACCGGCGGCGGGACACCGGACTGGTCGCCGC
>NZ_BDBA01000472.1 GCF_001612745.1 Nocardia amamiensis NBRC 102102
CATCAGCTCGAACGCCAGCTCGTCGGTATTCACCGACGATCCTTCCGGCATTCCACACTCCTCCCTGCTGACTTGCTGGCTCCCTTCGCCATGCACACGCCTCTCGCGTGCTCGGACTACTACGGAGCGTCCGCCCCACCTGAAATCTTCAGCCGACGACGGGCCTATCCCGCACTGGCAGATGGATTCCGCAGCGCGGGAACGATTTCGAGCGGTTCCCGTGTTCACCAGAAATCGATCGATCGGGTAGGCACCCAGCTTTGCTCCGGCAGCATCGCCATGGCTACGCCGCAGTCCTTCACCATGGCCTCCTCACCGGCACGCTTAGCCGGCTTCGGAGTCGACCACCCGTAACGGGTTGTCGTGCACTGCGTCCCGGCCCATATCCGCCAGATTTGAGCCGGTGCCTCGCTTACGAAGCTTTAACCACTGGTTCCTCTCGTATACCGTCCGATCTCGCTCGCCGGACCTGGCCCGTCTGGCAGTTCCGAACCGTCCCGGCTACCGCAGCGCTGCTTCCCGTCCTCCCCGGCGTCTCCCGGATCGGACTGCGCTCCGCTCCTACCAGGCTGCTGCGACAGCCCAGCGAGAAGGTCTTTCACCTCCTTCGATTCCTGGCGCCTCACGGCGCACAAGCGCC
>NZ_BDBA01000473.1 GCF_001612745.1 Nocardia amamiensis NBRC 102102
TGCGATTCCCCTCATATCGTGGAGGCCGGACCATAGAGGAAAAGGCCAGATGGCGGAAAAGAGACGCAAGTTCGATCCGGAGTTCCGTGAGGGAGCGGTGCGGATCGTGCGGGAGACCGGGGCGCCCGATCGCCCAGGTCGCCCGGGAACTGGGCATCAACGAGGGCACGCTGACGAACTGGGTGGCCCGTGACCGGCAGGCCCGTGACGGCGCCGCGGATGAGCAGTTGAGCGAGTCCGAACGGCTGGAGCTGGCGCGGCTGCGCCGTGAGAATGCCGAGCTGGCAATGGAGCGCGATGTGCTCAAGCGATCGGTGGTCCTGTGGGTGAAGGAGGCGACCAAATGACCGTGGCGCGGTTCATCGCCTCCCAGAGGACCGAACACGGCGTCCCGCACACCGTGACCTGCCGCGCCCTGGATGTGTCGGAGTCCTGGTTCTACAAGTGGAACGACCGGCCACCGACGCCGCGGCAGCAGCGCCGCGAGCAGCTCATCGGCGCGATCGAGCAGATCTTCCGCGACTCCGGTAACACGTACGGCAGCCCGCGCGTCGGTGAAGAGTTGAGAGAGGCCGGCTGGCGGGTGTCGGACAACACCATCGCGGCGATCATGACCGAAAATGGTTGGGCGGC
>NZ_BDBA01000474.1 GCF_001612745.1 Nocardia amamiensis NBRC 102102
ATGAGGTCGTGGCAGGCGTCGCAGACCACGAGGGTCTTGCGGCGCCGTCGTGCCATGGCCTGTGTCCACGGGGTTGGTTCGGATCGTGCGAGGTGGGCCAGGGCACGGACGTGGTGAACTTGGACTTGTCCGGGTTGTTGGCATAGTTCGCATCTGCCGCGTTGGAGCCGGTTGATCAGCTCGCTGCGGCGGGTGATCCGCTCCGGGTTGCGGTCGGCGAGGATCGCGGTTTTCTGCCGTCGCAAGGGAATTCCACCGAACCGTGCGACCAGTGGGGTGCTGGTGCCTCCGCGTTCAACGATGGCTTCGAAGCAGCGTCGTGGCCCATTGGGTGTCAGGATCTTCGCCTGATGTTTGGCGGCGATCCTGGTGGGCGTCGAGCGATGCTTGCTTGCCAGCGTTTTCAGCATCGAGCTCAGCATGGCCCAGCGCAGCCGGTGTAGCCGCCGGATGTTGCCGGCCAGCAGGTAGTACTGCACGATGCCCCGGTATTCGGTCCCGTAGATCCGGACGATGTCGTAGTCGCTGTAGTTGATCACCTGGGACCGGCGCGCGGGTTTGCCGCGCTCGCGATAAAGGGCGGTCTTGGCCTTGATCACCGAAGTGGGAACGCCCAGGCTGATCG
>NZ_BDBA01000475.1 GCF_001612745.1 Nocardia amamiensis NBRC 102102
GGGCCGGCACCAAACGCGACGCCTCCTGGAACGGCTACAAGTGAGGTCAGCTCTGATACGGGTAGAGGGCAACATTGCCTGCTTCGACGCTGATCTCTACCCAGGCGCCGTCGGTACTGGCAGGGAGTGGTGATCCAAGATCGAACAGAATCGGTGAGTCACCCATCTGCAGGTACGCGGCGCCGTCCTCGGTCAGATGAAGCCGCCCACGCATGATCACTCGGTCGCCTTCCTGCCGGAGACCTGGCTCGGGAAGTGAGGCCAGCTGAGTGTTACGCCCCCAGAAAATGTCGTCATCGACGGCCCACTCGACGAGGTGCTGACCGTCGGGCTCTTGCGGATCGCCTCGCCAGAGCACCTCGGCGACGCCAACGGGTGCGTGAACCCGAACTTTAATCGGCCGCTGCGGGATCTGCGGCATCTTCTCCGTGCGCACCAGCACCCGCCCATCATCCAGCACCCCACCCACGCCCTCGAGGGCGGCCTTTCGTCACGAGGTCTGCGTGTTCGTCAGTACATCGACAAGGCCAAGAGGAGGCAGGCATTCGGACAGGTCCAATACCCGACAACACCATTACAACGAACCAGGCGAGTGCAGTTGCAGTACTAG
>NZ_BDBA01000476.1 GCF_001612745.1 Nocardia amamiensis NBRC 102102
GCGAAGAACGACCAGTCCATGCAATGCGAGCAGGCGCGCAGGATCTGCAGAACCCGATCCTGCGCGACAGGGTAGCCACGATCAGCGAACTGAAGACCTCCAAGTCCGGTCGTACCGCAGCTTCCCAACCACCGGGGCGTCGGAGAAGCGGAACAGGTTCAGCTCACGGCCTGCTTCCAAGGACCATGGAACCCAGGACGGCACCACGAACAGGTCGCCGGTGCACAGGGCCCGGCGTTCGCCGTCGAGCACGACATAACCGTCTCCGTCGAAGACCTGCCAAATCGACGAACCTACTTCGCGCCGAACCGCCGTGGCCGTACTTGCCCGCAGGCCGTGGAACTCGCAGCGGATCGTCGGCAGTACGTCGCCGCCGGTGACCGGGTTGGTGTATTTGATCGCCGCGTGGCCGGGTTCGACGGTTGCTGGATGCCCTTCCTGCTCCAGCAGCAGTTGCTCGCGCAGGGCCCGGTCGGTGTGCTCCCACCGATAGGCGGCAACCGGGTTGAATCACGCGATTCGGCCCCCGATAGTAGGGTGAGGCCAGGGGTGGCACCACAGCCGCTCGGACCTCGACACCCGCGGGGTCGTGACGTCGGTGACGGTCTC
>NZ_BDBA01000477.1 GCF_001612745.1 Nocardia amamiensis NBRC 102102
CCGGCGCGAGCAACAATATTCCGCTGGCGGTGCGGTTGAGCGGTGCGTTGGACGTGGCCGCGCTGCGCGCGGCGATCGGGGACCTGGTGGCGCGGCACGAGATACTGCGCACCAGCTACCCGGAGCACGATGGTGTGGGTAGCCAACGGGTGTATGCGGTTTCGGAGCCGGTGGCGGTGCCGGAGCTGCCGGTGCTGGAGGTCACCGAAGCCGAGATCCTCGAGGCCACAGCGGCGGTGGTGGGTGCAGGTTTCGATGTCACGGCAGCCCCGCCGATCCGGTTGCGTCTGCTGCGGCTGAGCGAGACCGAGCACGTGCTGGTGTGCGTGGTGCACCACATCGCCGCGGACGGTTCCTCGATGCTGCCGTTGACCGCGGATTTGATGACCGCGTATTCGGCTCGCGTGGGAGGCGCGGCTCCGGGGTGGGAGCCGTTGCCGTTGCAGTATGCGGATTTCACGTTGTGGCAACGCGAAACCCTGGGCGGGGAGAACGATCCGGATTCGATTCTGGCTCGTCAGATCGGGTTCTGGCGTAACCGGTTGGCGGACCTGCCGGAGAAGCTGGATTTGCCTGCGGACCGCCCGCGTCCGG
>NZ_BDBA01000478.1 GCF_001612745.1 Nocardia amamiensis NBRC 102102
CAGGCAAATCCAGCTTCTCCGGCAGGTCCGCCAACCGGTTACGCCAGAACCCGATCTGACGAGCCAGAATCGAATCCGGATCGTTCTCCTCGCCGAGGGTTTCGCGTTGCCACAACGTGAAATCCGCATACTGCAACGGCAACGGCTCCCACCCCGGAGCCGCGCCTCCCACACGAGCCGAATACGCGGTCATCAAATCCGCGGTCAACGGCAGCATCGATGAACCGTCCCCAGCGATGTGGTGCACCACGCACACCAGCACGTGCTCGGTCTCGCTCAGGCGCAGCAGACGCAACCGGATCGGCGGGGCTGCCGTGACATCGAAACCTTCACCCACCACCGCCGCTGTGGCCTCGAGGATCTCGGCTTCGGCGAGCTCCATAACGGGCAGCTCCGGCACCACACCCGGCTCCGAAACCGCATGCACCCGTTGGCTACCCACACCGTCGTGCTCCGGATAACTGGTGCGCAACACCTCATGCCGCGCCACCAGATCCCCGATCGCCGCGCGCAGCGCAGCCACGTCCAACGCACCGCTCAACCGCACCGCCAGCGGAATATTATTGCTCGCGCTCG
>NZ_BDBA01000479.1 GCF_001612745.1 Nocardia amamiensis NBRC 102102
GGCGACGGCCGCACCGGCGTAGTCGTGGCCGTCGGCGCGCTCGCCCGGCAGCGCCAGGAACAGGTCGCCGGAACCGATTCGGCGCGAGTCGAATTCGACCGCGCCGGTCACTCGCACCTCCGGGTCTGCGACGTCGTGCAGCGTGCCGCCGACGACGTCCGCGATCTCCCGCAGTGTCATCTCGATCATGAAACCGTCAAGTCCTCCGCGTGGTTACCTTGCGGACTGCGTCTTTCCAATGCGGCCGCGAGGACGTCGCGGTCGTCGAATGGGTGCTTCACGCCCTGGATCTCCTGCCCTGCCTCATGTCCCTTGCCCGCGACCAGCACCACGTCACCGGGGTGCGCCCAGTCCACCGCGGCCGCGATCGCTTCGGCCCGATCACCGATCTCGCGTACTTCGCCGCGCTCGGCCTCGGGCACCTCGAGCGCACCCGAGCGCACGGCGGCGCGGATCGCCGCCGGGTCCTCGGTGCGCGGATTGTCGTCGGTGATGATCAGCAGATCAGCCCCCCGCGGTGGACTGGGCGCACCCCGGTGACGTGGTGCTGGTCGCGGGCAA
>NZ_BDBA01000480.1 GCF_001612745.1 Nocardia amamiensis NBRC 102102
TCAACGAGGTGCTGAACTCGCAGGTGACGGTCCGTGACCTGTTCGAGGCATCCCGGGTCGCCGCACTCGCCGCCCGGGTGGTTCCCGGTGGGGATGGATTCCCGTCCGGCACTGGTCCGTTCGATCCGACCCGACCGCATCCCCTTGTCGCTGGCACAACAGCGGATGTGGTTGATCAACCGCATCGACCCGGACTCGCCCGCCTACAACATGCCCTTCGCCCTCCGGCTGACCGGCACTCTCGACGTGCCCGCGCTGCGCCTCGCGGTCGCCGACGTGCTCGAACGCCACGAGGCGCTGCGCACCCGTTTCCCCGCCGACACCGACGGCATTCCGTATCAGGAGATCCTGCCGGCCGATGCCGTACTGCCCGAGGGCCTGGTGGTCGAACACGACACCACCGACCTGATGGACACCGTGGCCGGTCTGATGTCCACCGGGTTCGACGTCACGGCGTCGGTGCCGCTGCGCATACGGGTGTTCAGCTCCGGCCAGGAACACCTGTTCGTCCTTGTGGTGCACCATATTTCCGCCGACGGGGCATCGCTGGC
>NZ_BDBA01000481.1 GCF_001612745.1 Nocardia amamiensis NBRC 102102
GCCGCCCACACTCCCGCGGCAAGCCTGGCGAGTTTGCGGGATGTGTTCGTGATCGGTGAGGCGTTGCCGCCGCAGACGGTGCGGGCGGTGGGCGCGGTCACGGATGCGCGGGTGCACAATCTCTATGGTCCGACCGAGGCGGCGGTGTCGGTCACCTATTGGCCTGCTGATGGTTTGGATGCGGTGATGGTGCCGATCGGTCGCCCGCAATGGAACACCCGAGTGTTCGTGTTGGATGCGCGGTTGCGGCCGGTGCCTGCGGGGGTGCCCGGTGAGTTGTATTTGGCTGGTGATCAGCTCGCCCGCGGGTATGTTCGGCAAGCCGCGCAGACCGCGGGCCGGTTCGTGGCCAGCCCGTTCGCGGCCGGTTCGCGGATGTATCGCACCGGTGACCTGGTGATCTGGCGCGGACCCGACGCGGATCGGCCGCAGCGGTTGGAGTATGTGGGGCGTACTGATTTCCAGGTGAAGTTCCGTGGTCAGCGGATCGAGTTGGGTGAGATCGAAACCGCGCTGCTGACCCAGCCTGCGGTCAGCCAAG
>NZ_BDBA01000482.1 GCF_001612745.1 Nocardia amamiensis NBRC 102102
CCGCCGGTGCAGAGCTTCCGCGGCAGCCGGGTGACCTTCGATATCGACGTCGAGTTGCACCAGCGCCTCGTCGCGCTGGCCCGCGCGCAGGGCGTCAGCTTGTTCATGGTCATGCACGCCTCGCTGGCTGTGCTGCTGGCCCGGCTGTCGGGCACCAGCGACATCGCCATCGGCACCCCGGTGGCCGGGCGTGGCGAACAGGCGCTCGACGACCTGATCGGCATGTTCGTCAACACCCTCGTGCTGCGTTCGGAGGTGGACGGTGACGAGCCGTTCGCCGAATTCCTCGGCCGCACCAGGGAAACCGACCTCGCCGCCTTCGCGTTCGCGGACGTGCCGTTCGAGCGGCTGGTCGAGGTGCTCAACCCGACCCGCTCGCAGGCCAGGCACCCGCTGTTCCAGGTGATGCTGTCGTTCCAGGAGATGTCGCACGCGACCCTGGAACTGCCCGGCCTGTCGGTCAGCGCCGACGAGCTCGAGGTCGACATCGCCAAGTTCGACCTGCAGTGGACGGTCACCGAGGAGCGGGGCAC
>NZ_BDBA01000483.1 GCF_001612745.1 Nocardia amamiensis NBRC 102102
TCCTCGATGCTGCCGGTGGACAGCACGTGCAGATTGCCCACCATCGAGCCGAACACGATCTCGTCGTGGAACAGCATGATGTTGACCCACGGCCCGAAGAACTCCGTGGTCACCACGCCGTCGCCGGCGGCGTCGCGGCGGATGTCCTCGTGGCGGTAGCGCTGGTGACGCAGCGCGCCGGACACTTCGACCTGCACCTGCTTCAGCAGCTCCGACACCGTGGTGTCGTGACCGACGTGCAGCCGCAGCGGCACGATGTTCGACGACACACCGCCGGAGCGGCGCATCGCGGCGGTGGTGCGCGCGGTCACCGGCAGGCTCAGGATGACGTCCTCGACGCCGTTCCACTGCGCCAGGTACGCCGCGAAGCCGGCCAGCAGCAATCCGGCGGGCGACGAATCGTGCCGCGCGACGGCCGCCTCCAGCAGGGCGTTCTGCTCATCGGACAACGCGGCACTCGCGATGCCGTTGATCGCGGCGGGCGGAGCGGAACGGCCGGTCAGGCTGGTGCCTTCCTCCAGCCCCGCCA
>NZ_BDBA01000484.1 GCF_001612745.1 Nocardia amamiensis NBRC 102102
ACCGTCGAACGTTTCTTCAGGACGTTGCGGGAGGGTTTGATCCAGCATCTGCCCGCCTACACAGGCCCTGATATCCACAGTCGCGGAGCGGGTTTGGCCGAGCAGGCGTTACTGTTCCTGCACGAACTCGAGGAGGTGCTCCGCGATTGGATCGTCTCGGTCCATCACCGCACCGTGCACGACGGGCTGGTGCTCGCGCAGCGGCCGGACCTGACGCTCTACGGATCGAGCCGCAGTCGGAGTTCGTCGCGGGGTCGACAGTGGTGGCGGTGTGGGTGGACTTGTGCGGATCGACGCCGATCAGAATCCTCAGGTTCAATTCTTCGTCTTTGCCGGGTGGGGAATCCACGGCCGACATGTCGACTTCAAGAACCTCTCACAGCAACTTGTCGTCACACCTCTGTCGAGTCAGACCGTGAACGGAGACCGGGCAGGTGTTCTCGGGGTTCACGCCGTTGTGAACCGCTACCGGCGTCATTGGGGCGGCAGGAGCGCTATAGCGCGCTCCGGACCCCTAGTAGCAAGGCT
>NZ_BDBA01000485.1 GCF_001612745.1 Nocardia amamiensis NBRC 102102
GCATTCGGTGTCGTATCTGGATCGGGTGCGTCCGTTGACCGAGTTGCATTTGGCGTATGTGATCTATACCTCTGGGTCGACGGGTAGGCCGAAGGGTGTGGCGGTCACGCATGCGGGTTTGGCGGGGTTGGTGGAGCATGAGGTGGCGGTGCGGGGGGTGTCGCGGGAGTCGCGGGTGTCGCATCTGTGTACGCCGAGTTTCGATTTTTCGGTGATCGAGATGTTGTTGGCGTTTTCGGTGGGTGCGACGTTGGTGGTGACGCCGCCGGGGGTGTTCGCGGGGGTGGAGTTGGTGGATGTGTTGCGGCGGGAGCGGGTGACGCATTTGTGTATTACTCCGGGTGCGTTGGAGTCGCTGGATCCGGTGGGGTTGGGTGATTTGCGGGCGATTCTGTGTGGTGGTGAGCGGGTGAGTCCGGAGTTGGTCGCGCGGTGGGCGACGGGGGATCGGTCGTTCTATATCGTGTACGGCCCGACCGAGACCACGATCTTCGCCACCGGCACCG
>NZ_BDBA01000486.1 GCF_001612745.1 Nocardia amamiensis NBRC 102102
GCCGCCCACGCCCCCGCGGCAAGCTTGGCCAGTTTGCGGGATGTGTTCGTGATCGGTGAGGCGTTGCCGCCGCAGACGGTGCGGGCGGTGGGCGCGGTCACGGATGCGCGGGTGCACAATCTCTATGGTCCGACCGAGGCGGCGGTGTCGGTCACCTATTGGCCTGCTGATGGTTTGGATGCGGTGACGGTGCCGATCGGTCGCCCGCAATGGAACACCCGAGTGTTCGTGTTGGATGCGCGGTTGCGGCCGGTGCCTGCGGGGGTGCCCGGTGAGTTGTATTTGGCTGGTGATCAGCTCGCCCGCGGGTATGTCCGGCAAGCCGCGCAGACCGCGGGCCGGTTCGTGGCCAGCCCGTTCGCGGCCGGTTCGCGGATGTATCGGACGGGGGATGTGGTGGTCTGGCGTGGGCCGGATGCGGATCGGCCGCAGCGGTTGGAGTATGTGGGGCGTACTGATTTCCAGGTGAAGTTCCGTGGTCAGCGGATCGAGTTGGGTGAGAT
>NZ_BDBA01000487.1 GCF_001612745.1 Nocardia amamiensis NBRC 102102
CCGGGATCGATCGAGGCGACCACGTCCACCGCGTTGGACGAGGTGCAGCAGATGTCGGTGAGGGCCTTCACCTCGGCGGTGGTGTTCACGTACGAGACGACCACCGCGTTCGGGTGCTCGGCTTTCCAGGCGCGCAGTTCGTCGGCGGTGATGGAGTCCGCGAGCGAGCATCCGGCGCGCTGGTCCGGGATGAGGACGGTCTTGGCCGGGCTGAGGATCTTGGCTGTCTCGGCCATGAAGTGCACACCGCAGAACACGATCGTGTCCTCCGGCGCCTCCGCCGCGATCCGCGACAACGCCAGCGAGTCGCCGACGTGATCGGCCACGTCCTGGATCTCCGGTAGCTGATAGTTGTGCGCGAGAATGGTCGCGTTGCGCTCCCTGGCCAGTCGCTTGACCTCTTGCGCCCATTCCGGCGTCGCCTCGACTCCGGAGAACCCCGCGGGTCCGTCGAACACCTGCCCCATCAGCGGGGGCGCCAGTTTCGCACCCGTCGTCGCC